>CAVDTK010000038.1:0-14205 GCA_963611755.1 Oscillibacter sp. ER4 | reverse complement strand
ACCAAGGGCATCGAGAACCCCGGGCCGCATTCAACGGCGACCGTCATCGGCTTTGCCGCGCGTGATGCCGCCGTCCTTCTCGCCGGCCTGGCGATTTTGGCCGCTCAACTGCTGCTTCCGTAGGCCAATTTGCGGGTTGACCCTGGCGTCAAAATACAATAGTCGCGATTTTTGAAATCGGAACCGTAAAGAAGCCCCCGTCGGGCGACCGGCGGGGGCTTCTTTGTGCTGCGCTTGCTCTCAAGCGGGCTGCGCGCTACTTCACGCCGTACTGGGCGTAGTACTCGTCGATCGCGGCGTGGAGCTCGGGCGTGATGAGGCTGCCGTCAAGCGCCTCGACGACCTCGGCCATGCTCACGATGGAGGCCACGGGGAAGCCGTACTTCTCCTGGATCTCCTGCTGCGCGGTCACGACGCCGCCCTTGCCCACCTCCATGCGGTTGAGGCTCACGATGAGGCCCTTGACCTCGACGTTTGCAGCGGCCATGACCTTGGGGTAGGTCTCGTCGATGGACTTGCCCGAGGTGGTCACGTCCTCGACCATGACCACGCGGTCGCCGTCGGCCAGCTGGTAACCAAGCAGATTGCCCTTGTCGGCGCCGTGGTCCTTGGCCTCCTTGCGGTCGCAGCAGTACTTGACCTCCTTGCCGTACAGCTCGTGGTAGGCGACGGCGGTCACGACGGCCAGGGGGATGCCCTTGTAGGCCGGCCCAAACAAGACGTCGAAGTCGTCGCCAAAGTTGGCGTGGATCGCCTGGGCGTAGTACTCGCCCAGCTTCTTGAGCTGATAGCCGGTCACGTAGGCGCCCGCGTTCATGAAAAACGGCGATTTGCGCCCGCTCTTGAGGGTGAACTCGCCGAATTTCAGGACGTTGCTCTCGACCATGAAGTCGATGAACTCGCGCTTGTAGTCTTCCATGTGGCCTCCCTGCCGTATACGGTCTTACGCTGCATCGATTCTAGCCCCGCGCGCCGCTTTGGGGTACTGTTGTTGGGTCTAATTGTAAAGGAGGCTTCTTGCCCATGGAACGTAACACGATCGCAAGCCTGTTCGCCGACTCCGAGCAGCTCGGGGGCACCACGGTCACCGTCGCCGGTTGGGTCCGCTCGATTCGCGACATGAAGAACTTCGGCTTCGTCACCCTAAACGATGGCAGCTGTTTCAAGGACCTGCAGGTGGTTGTTAACCGAGAAAAGCTCGGCGACGAGGTGTATGACTCGACCATCGCCCAGTCCGTGGGCGCGGCCCTTTCCTTCACCGGCGTGCTGGAGCTGACGCCGGACCGCCCCCAGCCCTTTGAGCTGCAGGCCGAGACCATCACGGTCGAGGGCGCCTCTGCCCCGGATTACCCCATGCAGAAGAAGCGCCAGACCCGCGAGTTCCTGCGTACCCAGCAGCACCTGCGCAGCCGCACCAACCTTTTCCGCGCGGTCTTTCGCGTGCGCAGCGTGGCGGCCTTCGCCATCCACCGTTTCTTCCAGGAGCGCGGCTTCGTCTATGTGAACACGCCCATCATCACCACCTCCGACGCCGAGGGCGCGGGCGAGATGTTCCGCGTGACCACGCTCGACCTCGACAACCTGCCTCGTACCGAGAAGGGCGACATCGACTGGAGCCAGGACTTCTTTGGCCACGCCGCCAACCTCACCGTCTCTGGCCAGCTCCAGGCCGAGAACTTTGCCCTGAGCTTTGGCGACGTCTACACCTTTGGCCCCACCTTCCGCGCCGAGAACTCTAACACGCGCCGTCACGCTGCCGAGTTCTGGATGGTCGAGCCCGAGCTTGCCTTCTGCGACCTGGCCGGCGACATGGCCTGCGCCGAGGAGATGCTCAAGTACGCCATCAACTACGTGCTCGAGAATTGCCCCGACGAGATGGAGTTCTTCAACAAGTTCGTGGACAAGGGCCTGCTCGAGCGCCTGAACCATGTGGCTTCCTCCGACTTCGCGCGCGTGACCTATACCGAGGCCATCGAGATCCTGGAGAAGGCCCAGGCCGACGGCAAGACGTTCGAGTACCCCGTGAGCTGGGGCTGCGACCTGCAGACCGAGCACGAGCGCTACCTCACCGAGGAGCACTTCTGCCGCCCGACCTTTGTCACGGACTACCCGGCGGCGATCAAGGCCTTCTACATGCGCCTGAACGACGACGGCAAGACCGTGGCCGCGGCCGACTGCCTGGTGCCCGGCATCGGCGAGATCATCGGCGGTTCTCAGCGTGAGGAACGCCTGGACGTGCTTGAGTCCCGCATCAAGGAGCTTGGCATGGACCCCGAGCAGTACAAGTACTACCTTGACCTGCGCCGTTACGGCGGCTGCAAGCACGCGGGCTTTGGCCTGGGCTTCGAGCGCCTGGTCATGTACCTTACCGGTGTGGACAACATCCGCGACGTCCTGCCGCACCCGCGCACCGTGGGCAACGCCGACTTCTAAGGGCCGCACCGGCAACCTTACTTGATCGATCCCCGCTGCTTGGAGCCTTGGGCTTTGGGCGGCGGGGATTTTTCTGTGGCGAGAAGGGCGCGGCGACGGGTATGCGCGGCCTAAGGCAGCTCCACGAAGTCTGCGGGCTCCGCCCAGGTGATCCCGCGCTCTTCTCCCCATTGGCGTATGCGGTGCTTGACGCCCTCGACGTCGAGCGTCCCGTAGGCGAAGCCCTTGCGGACCAGCTCTTCTGGCACAAGCTCGTCGTACTTCTCGAAGTAAGGGACCTCGGTGGGGTAGAGAAGCTTCATCGGGTCTGTGAGCGCGGCCGCCTGCTCGACAAGCACCTTGAAGAAGGCCTGTTCATCGATATCTTTTGCCATAACAAAGGTCATGAAGTAGGGACGAGACGAGCTGAAGCCCTTAAGGCCCAGGTCCTTGGCGCAGCAGAGCTTGAGCAGCCGCTCCAGAGCGAGAAACGCGTAGGTGCCCAGCCACGGCAGCAGGCACCACATGTTGTCGCCGAGGTTCACGAGGGGAGACTTGGTGAGGCTCCCGTTGGCGGCGACGTGGCGGGCCTGCGCCAGGCGCGCGCGGGCATGTGGCTGCAGGTAGCTATAGACCTGGGCCTCGTCCAGGGCCTGGCGCATGCGCAAAAGGACGCGCGTATTGATGTCTCCCGGGCACTCGCCAAAGTAGGCGGGCACGCGGCCTTTGACCTTGGTCACGTAGAGCAGGTGGCGCTTGTGGTCGACCTCGTCCACGACCCAGACGTGCCCCGCGATGGCGACCTTCTCGCCGGGCGGGGGAGGGGCGCAGAGGGTGCCGATCTCCTGCGAGTCGCAGCGCACGGTGTACTCGACGCTTTCTTGGAAGACGGCGAAGAACTTGTAGCTGCTGGTCACGCGCTCGCCGGCAAGGCCCACGATAAGGCCGCCTTCCTCGGTCTTCTCGATAAAGTCGCACATCAGGAGATGGCGGAGAAGCACCTTGAAGTCGTCGGTCGAGACGCGGTGGAAGGGCGTCAAGGTAAGGACGCGGCTTGCCAGCTGGGGCGGGGTGAGCTCGCCTTCCGAGGCCAGGGTAGAGAGCGTCTGGTGACAGAGCAGGCTGTAGGGCAGCCGGTCCAGGCGCTGAGGCTCGACCCAGCGCTCTTCTCGGTAAAGCTGGACCAAGGCGATGCCTTGCAAGAGCTCCCAGGGGATGGTCTCGGGCGTGAGGCCGCGCGGCTCCGGCTGTTCCTCGCGCATGACGAACCACATCTCGGGCGGCTCGCCGCGACGGCCGGTGCGGCCCATGCGCTGCAGGAAGGACGAGACGGTAAACGGCGCGTTGAGGTGGAAGGCGCGCTCAAGGCGTCCCACATCGATACCCAGCTCGAGTGTTGCGGTAGCAACGATGGCCAGCTCAGAGGCATCGTCTCGCATGATCTCTTCCGCGGACTCGCGGATTGCGGCCGAAAGGTTGCCGTGGTGGATCAAGAAACGGTCCGGCTCGTGCGCAGCCTCGCACAGGGCGCGCAGGCAGGTGCAGACGTCCTCCGCCTCTTCGCGCGAGTTGGTGAAGACCAGGCATTTTCGACCGCGCGTGCGCTCGAAGATGTAGCCCATGGCGGGGTCTGCGTTGGTGGGCGCCGTGTCGGTGCGGGTGCCGTCGGGGGTACCCAACGTCACCTCGGTGCTCAACGCGGCCTCTCCGCCAGCGGGTAGCGCCGCAGGCCCGTCCGGGTCCTTGTCGCTCGCATGCACGATGGCCTCCGCCGTGGCGAAATTCGACTGCATGGCTCCCTCGTCAGCCTGTGGGCCCGTTTGGTAGAAGTGCTCCATCGAGAGACGCCAGGTACGCGGCGGCTCGCTGACCTGCGGAATCAACGTGGTGCGTCCCGTGTTGGCCCCCAGAAAGTCACCGACGCTCTGGGGGTCGCCTACCGTGGCCGAAAGCCCGATGCGACGTGGGTTGACCTGTGCCATGCGGGAAAGGCGCTCGATTAGGCAGATGGTCTGGAAGCCGCGGTCCGCGCGCAGCAGCGAGTGGACCTCGTCGATGACCACGTAGCGCAGGTCGCAGAAGAGGCGAGAAACCATTGCGTGCTTGCGCATGAGAAGGGCCTCGAGGGACTCGGGCGTGATCTGCAGGATACCGCTCGGCTGCTTCAAGAGCTTGGCCTTGTGCGTGGCCGAGACGTCGCCGTGCCAGTGCCAGACCTTGACGTCCGCGCGCGAGCACAGGTCTTCCAGTCGGTAGAACTGGTCGTTGATGAGGGCCTTTGTGGGGCCGATGTAGAGGGCACCCACCGAGGCCGGCGGGTTCTCGTAGAACTCCGAGAGGATGGGGAAGAAGGCCGCCTCGGTCTTGCCCGACGCCGTGGCGGCGCACAGCAGGAGGTTGTCGTCCGTGTCGAAGATAGCCTCGCCCGCGGCGATCTGGATACCCCGTAGGTTTTCCCATTCGTGCTCGTAAATGAAGTCTTGCACAAAGGGTGCGTAGCGGTCGAAAACAGACATGGCGCTAAATAGTGAACTCGGCGAAGGCCGGGTCGACGTCACTCGCGCCGCCGGGGCCAGCGCCTAGTGCGCCGCCCGACGCATTACCCGCAGTATCCGCGTCTCCGCCCGCGCCCGTAGTCCACACCGCGGCAAAGGCATCCGACTGCAACAGCTCGTCCACGGTAACCTGCGGGTTTTGGCACATGATGTCGAGAAGCTCGATGAAGTCCCTGATGACCTCGCGCGGGGTAAGGTGGGTGTCCGCGCCCACGCGCCCGAACTCGATCTGTAGGAAGCGCACGAGATCCTCGGTCACAAGGCGGCGCTCGTAGCCAAAGTAGCCCGCGTGGATATCCGCGAGCTTCTCGGTCAATACCAGCAGTTCCTCGTAGGTGAGCGGCTGCAGGTGGATCACCGGGGCCAGCATGTCCGTCATGCCCTCCTGGGCAAAACGGCCCTGGGTCAGGCGGCTGCGCAGGGCCTCGTAGCTGTAGACGCCGCGCCGGCGGTCCTCGATGGACTGCGGCGTGCCGCCCATGATGATCCCCAGGTTCTTGGCCTTGCCCTGCAAGGTGTCGTTGTACATGGTGAGGATCTTCTCGTAGTTGTACTGGCGCGTGACCGAGTTGGGGATCTTGTACAGGTTGACCAGCTCGTCGATCATGATGAGCAGGCCCTTATAACCCGCACCCACCAAGAACGCAGCCAAGAGCTTCACGTAGTCATACCAGTCGTCGTCGCTGATGATGCAAGAGACGCCAAGATCGGCCCTGGCCTCGGTTTTGGTACGGTACTCGCCGCGAAGCCACCGGGTCACGGCGGCCTTAGCCTCGTCGTCTCCTTCGCGTGACGCGTCGCGGTAGCGCCTGAGCATCCGGGCAAAATCAAAGCCGTGGACCATCTCTTCGATAGGGGCGAGCTGCGCCGCCATGGCATTATCGTCTTCGCTAACGGCCTTAACCCAGCGCTCGAGCACCAGGTTCAAGGCACCGCCTTCCGGCCGGGTCTTGGTCGACAGGTTGCGAATAAGCTCCCGGTAGGTGGCAAGGCCCTGCCCCTGTCCGCCCTGTAACCTGCGCTCCGGGGAGAGGTCGGCGTCTGCCACCACAAAGTCTTTGCCCATGGCGTGCGTGCGGATGGTCTGCAGCAGGAAGCTCTTGCCCGCGCCAAAGCGGCCGACCAAGAACCTAAAGCTGGCGCCCCCGTCTGCGATAAGGTCGAGGTCCGTCAAGAACGCCTGGATCTCTTTCTCTCGCCCAACGGTGATGTACGGCAGCCCGATGCGCGGCACCACGCCGCCCTTGAGCGAGTTGATGATGACGGCGGCGATTCTTTTGGGGACCTTTGCCTGCACCTCTGCCATGCGCGTGCCTTCCTGCCGAGTTTGAATGACCCAATACTAGCACACGTGTACGGCTATGGCAAACAGTTGTTCTAATCATTTAGGGCTGCGCGAACGTCCTCGGCATAGTCATCTACCAGGGCCGGAGCGCCCGTCTCGTCAAACTCGAGCGCGGTGTCGCCCAACAAATCGAACAATTTCTCGTTTATCGAGTCGACGAGAAGGTCCAAGTTCCCGGTAGCGTCCGGCGTCTGTCCGCCGAGAAGATCGTTGAGCAGCGAGCGCTCCTCCGGCGCAAGGCCAAAGGGGCTGGCAGCAGGCTCTTCCGGTACAGGTTCTTCCGGCACGGGCGCCTCGCGTTCCTCGGGGATCGCCTCCGCGACCTCCCCGTCCTCGCGCTCCTCGTCCACAAGCAGCGCCTCGCGGGTCGCCGCTGCGGCCACGCGGATCCCGGCGAGCTTTGACAGGTCGATCTCCACCCGCACCGGCGCGTGCGTCTCTTTCCAAGCAAGATAGGCCTTGACCTCGGCATCGATGATCGAGACCACGTACTTGGCCGCGCCCGTCTGCCCGGCGGGGCCCGCTTGCCCTAAAACCTCGCAAAGCCGCTGGTCGATGGCCAGGACAACGTGTTCGAGCTTGTCCGACGCGCCGCCCCCGTCGTGATAGGAGTTCTTGCTCCAGCGGCCGTTTCTGCAGGTATAGCGCATGGCGTCGCAAACCTGGTACTCGCGGTCGGGCTGCTCCTTGGGAAAGCAGAACATCGACCCGGCGAACATGTGGTGGACCATGGGGTAGCGCAGGCCAAAAAGGCCCTCGACGTAGCCCTGGCCGCTCTTGCCGCCGCGACCCCTGTTAACCAGCCGATAAAACACCGCGGCCGTGACGTGCACGTAGTCTTCCGGGCAAGCAACGTATCCCGCCGATTGCTTGATCGGGTGGCGGATAAGCTCGGCCACCGCGTCAAAGATGCCCTGCTCAAAGGCTATATCCCGCCCAAAGGGGAACGGCGCCTTCTTGCGCGATCCGCCGGAGCCGGACCCCGCCCCTGCGGCCCCCGCATCCGCTGCCGCGACCATGCGCTTCTCGGCGTTCTCCAGGCACAAGATCGCGCTGTCGTGCGCGGCCCCCGCCAGGTCGGCGACCAGCGCGGGGTCCAATCCGTGCCAGGCGGCATAGTCTACCAGCCAAACCTTGACGTAGCGGTCCAGGTCCGGCAGGTACGGGCGCATGCCCTGCCAAAAGCCCCGGATGTCCAAAAAGCCCTTCTCGCCAGGCTCGGTTCCCACGCCGTTTAGCAGCTCATACAGGTAGACAAAGGCAAAAGACGAGGTCACAGGCTCGAATTGGCCCGCCCGCACGTGCGCGCGCCACGTGAAGTAGCCACGCAGCTGGCGGTCGTCCATGGTGCTGTAGCTGGGACAATAGTGGTGGTAGGCGCCGCGGTAGGGGCAGTTATCCTCGTAATCCTCCATAAGGCGCGCCTGCTCAAGAAACAGGCGAGTCTGGGACATCATGCGTGCCTCGGGCGCCTGCTGGATCTCGCACATCCGCTGGATCATCTGCGGCCGGTACGACTCCATCTGCGACGCGCGGCGAATGATGGGCTCGTCGGCGTAGGTGCCGCCCGTGCGCGAGCGCATCGATAGGATCCTCGGGTCGTCCGAGATCATCTGCAACAGGCGGTCTATCTCGTCTTTATTGGTCATCATGGCAACGACCCGCGCCTACAGCACAAACGCGCACACGGCTGCGATGACGACCGAGGGCAGCATGTTGGCGGGCTTGAACGTGCGCGGCCAGATGAGGTTCACGCCCACGCAAAAGATGAGCATCGACCCCACAAGCGACAGGTTGGACAACGCCGCGGCGGTCATGATGGGGGAGAGAAGCGCAGCTAGAAGCGTCATTGACCCTTGCAGCACGCCCACGGGCAGCGCCGAGAAGATCGCGCCCTTGCCCATGGAGGCCGCCATCGCGCACACGATGATGGCGTCGAGCGCGCCCTTGAGCATGAGGGTCGAGTAGTCGCCGGTAAGGCCGTCCTGGATGGCACCCACGATGGCCATGGCCCCGATCGAGACGGTCAGCGACGCCGTCACGAAGGCGTCCACAAACGAGACGTCCTTCGAGCTGCCGGTCTTGACCTTGAGCCAGCGGCCCAGCGCGTCGAACCGCGCGTCCAGGTCAAGGGCCTCGCCGATGACGGTGCCCACCGCCAGCGAGATGACCATCATCATGGTGCCCGCGCTCGACAGGCTCGCCGTGCCGTCCGCGGCCATAACGACCCCCAGCATCTTCTCGAGCGTGCCGGCGATGCCCACAAAGATGACGGCCACGCCGCACGAGCGCAGCAGGGCGTCTTGCAGGCCCTGCGTGATAAAGCGCCTGCCCAGAAGGCCGATAAGGCCTCCCGCCACGATGCAGCCTACGTTGATGATTGTGCCAAGACCCGCCACCTGTGTTGCCTCCTTTGTTCGCGCAGGTTATGGTAGCAAAAGCAAGTGGGCGAGCAGGGCGGGGGAGGTCTTTAGGCAGATGAGCTGGGGTCTTGACCTTCACGTTGTCCGGCTTGGGTGGCCGCCGGCCGTGGTCCACAACGTCAAAGATAGCGCCGGGCGCACGGTGCGCGTCCTGCGCACGGGCGGTGTTTTCCAGTCCGCAACGTATGTCGGCGAGAAGCGCCTGGAGCCCGTCTTCGAGTACTACCGTGCCTTCGGCCGGGCCCTGGGCGAGCACCTTTCCCATTATCCTGCCGAGAAGAACGTCCTGCTCATAGGCGGTGGCGGCTGCTCGTTTCCTAAGCTCGTGGCGGCCAGGTGGCCCGAGTGCGCCCTCGACGTGGTGGAGATCGACCCGGCGGTGATCGCGGCGGCCAAGCGCTGGTTTTATGCCGGCGAGGCGGCCGACTTGATGCGTGACGCAGGCGGTGACCTGCGCTTCATTTGCGCCGACGGCCTGGCCTATGCCCGGCAAGCGGCCAACACAGGCCGTCGTTACGGCTTCATCGCCCTGGACGCCTTCGCGGGCGCCGCCCCGGTCGAGAGCCTGGCCACGCCCGAGGCGGCCGCGCTCTACGTGCGTCTGCTTGCCCCCGGCGGCACGCTCTGCGCCAACGTGGTCACGCCGGGCGGAGACGCGTCTTTCCTCATGCGCTTCCAGACGGCGCTCGAGGCGGCGTTTGGCCAGGTAGATCTCGTGCCCTGCGCAGACGACGAATGGGGCTCGGACGACAACTTCCTTCTCGTTGCCAAGCGGCCGTAGGCGCCCGCGGCCGCCACGCCCTTCTCGGCACCACAACCGTCGTCTGTCACCCCGCCCCGCGGCACTTCTCGGCGCTTTTTGGAGTATCATCTGGGGTTCGATAAGACATGCCAGAAAGAAGAGCGCCGTTTTGCGTTTACCTATGCCTTTGATGTGCGCCTCGTTTGAGCCGGGCCACATGGATGAAGCTCTTGCCGCCATCACCGATCCCGATTCGCACGCCATCGCCTGCGCCGAGGCCTACCTCTACTGCGCGCGCGAGGCTGAGGCCGTGGATGCCGCGCGTCCCTACCTCAACTCGGAAGACCCGGCTCTGCGCTACTCGGCCTGTCTTGTCTACGGTTACGGCAACCTCTCGCTCAACCGCATTTCAGACGCGCGCGTGGGCCTGACGGGCATCCTTGACCCCACCGGCTCGGACCAGAACCCCGTCGTTCGCGCTGCGCACATCCTTCTGGCCTCGGCGGCGAGCGTCCTTCTCCACCTGCCCTCGCCCTACACCTTGGACGACTTCTACCCCTATGCGGCAGACCTCCCCGAGGGCCTGCGCCTGTTTGCCAGCTACGTCTTGTCGCACGCGTTCTACCTGCGCGGACAGTACGGCCGCTGCGTCGGGTCCGCCGAGAATGCCCTCGTCATGAAGCAGGGCCGCTACCCCGTGCCGGAGCTTTTCCTGCACCTGGTGGCCTCGATGGGCTGCATCAGCCTCAAAGAGGTCGCCCTGGCCCGCAGGCACTTTGAGGCTGGCTGGGCGGTCGCGCGCCCCGACGACCTGATCGAGCCCATCGCGATGCACCACGGCCTGCTCCAGGGCCTTATCGAGGTCTGCCTGAAGCAGCTCGAGCCCGCCGAGTTCTCGCGCATCGTCAACATCACCTACCGCTTTAGCTACGGTTGGCGCCGCATCCACAACCCCGATTCGGGCGAGGACGTGGCCGATGACCTTACCACCACGGAGTTCACGGTGTCCATGCTTGCCTGCCGCGGCTGGTCCAACGCCGAGATCGCCGAGCACCTGGGGGTCTCTGCCGGAACGGTCAAGAACCGCCTGTCGAGCACCTATGCCAAGCTCGGCATCTCGAGCCGAGCAGAGCTTGCGGCCAGGATGTTGAAGTAGGGGCTGCCGGGTCGTCTACTCGGCACGGCCTCCCGCATAACGACTGCACCAAAAACGCGGCACGTCTGTGGTTTTTGCCGAGGGCTGCACCGGAACTGCCGCATGTCGGTGTCCGAGGAGCGAGAAACGCACCAGGAAGCGGGCATGTCTGTGGATTTTGCCTGCTCAGGGCTCTTCTCGCCGAGAAGATCCACAGACATGACCCCGATCTGGTGCGCCCTACGCCGAAATCCACAGACGTGCACCGTTTCCGGTGCGGCAGTTACGCACGAGGTCGTTGCCCATCCCTGCGGCAAATTTGGCCGATTTCGGTTGCAAACGGCACTACCCGGATCGGACGCCGCGGCTCAGAATCAAGGTAAATGTTGCCCCTCCCGCACAGGGAGGTTTTGGTCTCGCCCGTGGGTACAAATGTCGCAGCGACAGGCTGTGATTGACGTTTGCATAAAACCCGTAAATAGGCGAGAAAATACCTATGTACCTGGTGTTTATTTAAAACTGATTTGGCCATTTTGACTCCAAAACGGCACTACCGCCCCCGGTGGATTCCCGGCAATCTGAAAGGGATTTCAGTAAGTCGAGGATCGGAGGCAAACGATGAGAAAAAGGTTGCTAGGCCTTCTTATCGCAATGCTGACGGCGCTCTGCCTGCTGCCTACGGCGGCACTGGCGAGCACGGCCAGCAGCGCGGTGGCTGACCCATCCACAATTTGGGACTGGGAAGACCTCATCAAGGACAGCACGGTGAACGTCGGCCGCATTTGGACCGACAAGACCGTCTCGACGGGCGACATGATCAAAGACAACATCACTGTGAAGAAGGCCGAGAACGGCGTCTTCTTGACGGCGCTCACGGCCCTTTCTTCCACGTCCAATCTGTCGAGCACGTCCACGACGCCGCTCGACATCGTGCTGGTGCTGGATATGTCGTCGTCCATGACCGGCAGCATGGGCTCGACCACAAAGCTCGCGGCCCTCAAGTCCGCGGCCAACGCCTTCGTGGACACGATCGCCGAGCAGAACGAGAGCATGGCCGGCGAGAAGAACCAGCACAAAGTCGCCGTGGTGAGCTTCAACTCCACCGCAGTTACCCAGCAGGGCATGACGACCTGTGCAGGCACCGCCGCCTCGGACATCAAGGGCGTTATCAACGGTTTGCAGACTTCTCAGTACACCCGCTCTGACCTCGCCCTGCAGAATGCCCAGACCGTGCTGACCACCTCCAAGGAAGAGGGGCGCAAGCAGATCGTCGTCTTCTTCACGGACGGCACCCCGACGACGAGCGGCTCTTTCGACTCCGGCATCGCCAGCGACGCCGTGACCGCTGCCAATTCCATGAAGGCTGCGGGGGCGACCGTCTACACCATCGGCGTCCTCAGCGGCGCGGATCCCTCGGTTGATCCCGTTGACGGTACGTACGCTTCTAACGCCAATGAGAACAAGTTCCTGCACGCGGTGTCGAGCAACTACCCGAGCGCGACGTACAAAAACGGCACCTGGACCTTCGGCACCCGCGCGACGACCAGCGACGGCACCAAGGCCGAGTTCTACAAGACCGCGACGACCGCCGAAGAGCTCGCGCAGATCTTCGCGGACATCTCCAAGGAGATCACGGAGGGCACGGGCTATCCCACCGCGACCGAGGAGGGCTACGCCTCCACGTCCGGCTACATCACCTTCAACGACCAGCTGGGCGACTACATGCAGGTAACCGACCTATCGACGCTCGTCTACGACCGCAAGGTGTACACGAGTACCGGTAAGAGCACCTATAGGACCACTAATGGCAGCATCGACACCTACACCTTTAGCGGCGAGGTCGACTCCGGCGCCGCCAAGGGCAACCTGAACGATCTGGTGATCACCGTGACGCACTCTGACGATGTGGCCACGGGCGACCTGGTGCGGATGAGGATCCCGGCCTCGCTCATCCCGCTGCGTCACTTCAACGTCGACCTGACCAAGCCTTCGATGAGCGTCGACGAGACCAAGCCGATCGCGCTGTTCTACACCACGGCGTTGAAGGACGGGGTGGCGGACCTTCTCGCCAACCCCGACGCGACCATGGCCGCCTACATCGCTGCAAACACGGACGCGACCACCGGCAAGGTCAACTTCTACGCCAACAAGTGGAACGACGGCACCCCGGGCGACGCGACGGCGGTCTTTAGCCCCTCCAGCGTCAACAAGTACTACTACTTCACGGAAGACACGCCCATCTATTCCGATGGGAATTGCACGCAGCGCGCCACCTCGATCGAGTCCGGTAAAACCTACTACTACAAGCACGTGTACTACCGCAACGTGAGCGAGAAGCCCGTCCTTACGTATGACACTCGGTCGTTCCCTGGCGATAAGGCCGCGGCCTTTGCTGGATCGATCGGCACGGATGCGAGCGGGGCCTGCTACTTCAAGGCCGGCACCGCGCGCTTGGTCTACATCAACGAGCTGAACAAAGTTAAGACCCCCAACACCACCGGCACGGCAACCGACGCGCTGAACCCCAAGTGGAACAGCGAGACCTCCGTCGCGGACGCCACCACGATCACGGCCCACCTGGGCAACAACGGCAAGCTCTCCGTCGAGAAGCCCGCGACGCTCGAGGTCTCCAAGACCGTGGAAGTGGCCGAGGGCTACAAGCTGGACGACTTTACCGACACGTCGTTCGCTTTTGAGCTGAGCATTCCCGATGCCGCGGGCAAGACGTTCAGCGCGCAGGTGCTCGGCACCGACGGCAAGATCGCGGGCGACGCCTTCAAGCTGACCTTCGACGCGCAGGGCAAGGCCGAGCACTCCATCAAGCACAGCGAGAAGCTGCAGGTCTTTGGCTTGTCCGCCGGCTGGGCCTATACCGTGAGCGAGAAGGACGCCGATGCCTTTAAGCAGACCCCCACGGGCGAGACGGGCACGTTCGTTGCCGGCCAGACCGCGCAGGCGAGCTTCACCAACACCTATGAGCCTGACTCGGTGCCGTACGACGCCGTCGCTGACCTGGGCGTGTACAAAGAGCTCACCGGCCGCGAGTGGACGGACAAGGACTCCTTTACCTTCAAGCTCGAGGCGCTGACCGAGGGCGCGCCGATGCCCAAGAAGACCAGCGTGGGCGTTACCAAGGCCGGCGTGGTCGAGAACGGCCAGGCCCCCGTGACGTTTGGCGACATCACGTACACGAAGCCCGGCACGTACCAGTACCAGGTGAGCGAGGAGAACGCCGGCCAGACGATCGCGGGCGTGAAGTACTCCGATAACGTGGCGAAGTTCACCGTTACCGTGACCGACCTCGACGATAACGGCGCTCACACCGGCAAGCTCTTTGCCGAGGCGAAGCTTGATTCCGGTGAGCTTGCGTTCACCAACGAGTACGGCACCACCGACGCCGACTTTGATACCGCGGGCTTCGGGCTGAGCAAGACCCTGACCGGCCGCGAGTGGAAGGACTCCGACGATTTCACCTTCGAGCTCGCCGCTGTGACCGAGGACGCGCCGATGCCCGGCACTGGGTTGCCCGTGCAGTGCCTGCACGTGACCAAGGCGAACGCCGCGGCCTTCGGTTTCGGGACCATCACCTACAA
>CAVDTK010000037.1:0-17217 GCA_963611755.1 Oscillibacter sp. ER4 | reverse complement strand
CGCCCGCGGTGATGAAGACCATGTCGGCGCCGGCAAGGGCGGCCTTGATCTCGTCGCGGGAATCCTCGGCGGACTCCTTGCCCACGGCAGGGTTCGCGCCGGCGCCGAGGCCCTTGGTGATGTCGGTGCCGATGTGAACCTTGATGTCGGCGTCAGAGATGGCCAGCGCCTGGGCATCGGTGTTGACGGCCACGAACTCGACGCCGCGGATGCCCTCCTCGATCATGCGGTTCACGGCGTTGGTGCCGCCGCCGCCCACGCCCACGACCTTGATGACGGCAAGGTAGTTGCTTAAGGTGTCGGTGTCTTTGATCATCGTTTCCTCCTTCGGCGAAGCGGCGGGAGCGGCCTCGACCTTTGTCCTACGCTTTCGAACGTTTTTCATGGTCTGTCAACTTTCAGTCTCGCTTTGCCCCTACGCTGGTAGAAACCCTAAACCTCAAGTTCAACTCGACGTTTGTGTCAAAGCGCCGTATATTGGCACAACTTCAACCCTCAAGTCAAACTGTATGTGCGAACGGTGAAATTCGCAGGTAAACGGCGTGCTCTCCCCCATTCTCAAGGCTGGCGAGAAGGTCGTTATTCCTCAGTTGAGGTTGAGGTGGCTGAAGTCGACGTGGTTATCGTGCCCGTCGAGGTCGAGCCCGAGGTGCCAGAGGTTGACGTCGAGGTCGACGAGGTTGAGGCGTCGGCGTCCGCGGCATCCTCGTCGGCGGAGCTCGACGTGGTGCTCGTTGTGGTACTCGTCGTACCGCTCGACGACGTCGCGGACTCGCCCGTCAAGCTCGTGCCCGCCTGCACGTCAGTCGAGGAGATCTTCCTCACCGTGGTGTTGGAGGGCGTCCTCACGTTAATGTAGGTGAGCTGGTTGGGATACTTCTGCAAAAGCCCCTGGACGATCTGCTCCTTATAGCTGATGTTGGAAGCAGAGCCCAGCGAGATCTCAACCCCGCTCTTAAGGACGCACGAGACGGCGTCTGCGCTCGGGGCCTTGTAGCTCGCGACCTCAGCGGCGAAGCTTGACGAGAAGCCCTCGCGGAACTGCTTGACGGCCGCCAGCGTGGCGTCTGTGGCGGCGGCGCCGGCCTCGGGGCTCACCGTGGCGGGCACGCCCGTGATAAGGACGACCCCGCGGGCCGCGGCGACCGTGAGCGCCGCGTCGTCGACGGACTCGCCGTCTGCCGCGCTCACCTTGACCGGCTCGATCCAGGTGCCGTCCGCGCTCATGTACCAGGCGATGGAGCCCGAGCTCATGACCACCAGGGCATCCGGGACCTGCTCGTTGATGACGACCTTCAGGCTGTGCGGGAACTCCTTCTCAAACGAGACCGAGGCCACCCACGGGTTCTTCTTGAGGCCCGCCTCGACCTTCTCCTCGTCCAAGTTGAGCAAGGTGGACCCGGCGTCGACCTTCAGGAGCTTCTGGATGTCGTCGGCGGTCACGTGCTCGGTGGGGTCGGCCGTCACGCTGTCGATCGAGAAGACCGGCGAGTCGCGCAAAAGAACCAGGGCGAGAAGGGCCACAAGGCCCAGGCCCACGATGGCCGCGATGACGCCCATGACGATCTTCATGGACTGGGCGCGCTGGTGCTGCTCGCGGCGAGCGCGGCCGCCGGCGGCAGCTGTGGGACGGCGGGAGGCCGTGCCCACGGGGCCAGTGGCGGAAGGTTTTCTCGCGGACAAAAACGCCGGCATCGAGCCGGTGGCCGAGGTCTTGGCACCCGCGGCCGAGGTCGCGCGCGGGGCCGGCTTAGGCCGGGCCGCAGGGCGTGCCGTGGCCCGCGCGCCCGCGACGGGGCGGGCCGCCGGGCGCGTCGCGGCGCGCCCGCCCGCAACGGGCCTGGACGCCGGGCGCGCAGCCTGGCGAGGGTTCGCCGCGGCTTTTCTGGGGCTGCCCTTCCTGGGGGTCGGGCGCTTGCCGGGATCCGCCATCGCGCCTATGCACCAAACCCTAGGAGCTTGACCTCGCACTGCAGGTCGATGCCGTACTCGGCAAGGACGCTCGCGTGCGCCTGGCCCATGAGGCCCACGACGTCGGCCGCGGTGGCGTTGCCGTTGTTCACGATGAAGTTGGCGTGCTCGCGCGAGATCTGCGCGCCGCCCAGCTCGCAGCCCTTGAGGCCGCAGCGGTCGATAAGGGCGCCCACAGACGCGTCGGGCGGGTTCTTGAAGACAGAGCCGCAGGTAGGCTTGCCGATGGGCTGGCTCGCGCGACGGCGGCGCAGGCGGGAGTCCATGTCCTCTGCCATGGCCTTGCGGTCGCCCGGCTCAAGGTCGAAGGTGGCCTCGAGGATGATCTCGCTCGTGGGGATCGACGTGGCGCGGTAGCCCCACTCGATGTCGCTTCCCTGGTAGCGGTGCAGGCCCTCGCCGGGGCGAAGGACCACCAGGTCACGCACGTGGCGGCCGATCCACTCGCGGCGGGTGCCGGCGTCCATGCTCACGGCGCCGCCCACGGTGCCGGGGATGCCCACGCAGCACTCCAGGCCGGACAAGGACGCCTTCAGCGCCTCGTTCACGGCCTTGGAGAGAAGGGCGCCCGCGCCTGCGGTGAGAAGGGCGTTCTCCTCGTCCACGGCCACGCGCGCGAACTCCTTGTCGAGCACGATGACGCAGCCGTCGAAGCCCTTGTCGGCAGCCAGGATGTTGGAGCCCTTGCCCAGGATGACCCACTCCACGTGCTCGTCCTTCAAGACCTTGAGCACCTTGGTGAGGCCGGCCAGGCTGTGGGCGGCCACAAAGAGCGCCGCCGGGCCGCCGATACGGTAGGAGGTGTGGTGGGCCAGGCGCTCGTCTCGCAGCACCTGGGCGTCCGTTGCCCCCGAGAGGGTCATGTAGGCGTTGAAGACGCTCACGGGCCTTATGCCTCCTCGCCGGCGCGCTCGCGCAGGGCATCGACGAGGGCGGGGCCCAGGTTGGTGACGTCGCCCGCGCCCTGGGTGATCACGAGGTCGCCGGGCTGAGCGATGCTCGCCAGCTCCTCGACCAGCTCTTTTCTGTTGGGAAGGTACTTGACGTCGGCCACGGTGCCGGCCTCGGCAACCTTGTTGGCCACGGTGCGGCCAGAGATGCCCGGGATGGGAAGCTCGCCTGCCGAGAAGACGTCCAGCACGCGCAGGACGTCGGCCTTGTCGAAGGCGTGGGCGAACTGGTCGGCCAAAGCCTGGGTGCGGCTGTAGCGGTGCGGCTGGAAGACGCAGATCACGCGGTTGAACTCGAGGTCCTTGGCGGCGCCCAGGGTGGCCGCGATCTCGGTGGGATGGTGGCCGTAGTCGTCCACCACGGTCACGCCGGCGGCGTCGCCCACGTGGGTGAAGCGGCGGCGTGCGCCCTTGAACTGCGAGAGGGCCGCGGCGGCCTCCACGACGTCCTTACCCAGGACATCTGCCACGGCAAGGGCCGCGGTGGCGTTTGCCATGTTGTGGCGGCCGGGGTTGGACGAGATGGTCACGTGGACCGTCTGGCCGGCAGGCGTCGTGACGTCGAGGTTGCTCGCGAGCTTGTGGCAGGAGTCCTGCGGCACGCACACGTAGTCGCAGGCGGGGTCAAAGCCGTAGGTCACCACGCGGCGGCCGGTCGAGCGCGCAAGCTCGGCGTAGTGGGCCACGTCGCCGTTGATGATGACGGTGCCCTCCTCGCCCACGAGGTCCATGAACTTGCAGAAGGTTTTCTCGATGTTCTCGAGCGTGCCGTAGTGGTCGAGGTGGTCCTCCTCGATGTTGGTGACCACGACCACGCGCGGGTTGAGGTAGAGGAAGGAGCCGTCGGACTCGTCGGCCTCGCAGACGAAGTAGCCGCCGTCGCCGTTCTTGCCGTTGGTGTCGTAGCCCTCGACCACGCCGCCGATAAGGAAAGACGGGTCGCAGCCCATCTTGTCGAGCATGGTGGCCACCATGGAGCTCGTGGTGGTCTTGCCGTGGGTGCCGGCGACGGCCACCGTGAGGGCGCGCCGCGAGAGATACGACAGCATCTTGGCGCGCGGCCAGATGGGGATGCCCAGCTCACGGGCGCGCACGACCTCGGGGTTGGTCTCGGGGATGGCGGTGGAGGTCACCACGACCTGGGGCTCCACGGCGTCGATGGTGGCGGCCTCGTGGCCGATGGTCACCGGGATGCCCGCGGCCTCGAGCTCGCGCACGTAGTGCGACGCCTTGAGGTCGCTGCCGGTCACCTTGCAGCCGCGCTCGTGCAGGACCAGGGCGATCCCGCTCATGCCCGCGCCGCCGATGCCGATGAAGTGCGCGCTTTCGATTGTCTGAGCATCCACAATGTCTGCCATGGATAAAGCCCCTTTAAGAGTCGATGGGTAGTGCTGCCCGCTGCCTGCGGGCATCCTTCTAACTTTATCCTATCGGCGAGAAAAACTCAGGCGCGAGCGACCTTCTCCACTTGGTCTGCGAGAGACGCGGCGGCGCTGTCCTGCCCCAAGGCGCGGGTGGCCTCACGCATCTTCTGGCGGCGGTCGCCGTCGCGCAGAAGCTCCAGCAGGCCGCGCTCAAACTCGGGGCCGGCGAGCTGGTCGTCCGCGAAGAGAAGGGCGGCGCCGGCGTCGGTCAAGAAGCGGGCGTTGGTGGTCTGGTGGTCTGCCGTGGCGTGCGGATAGGGCACCAGGACCGACGGCACGCACAGGGCCGCGATCTCGGCGATCGACGAGGCACCGGCACGCGACAGCACGAGGTCGGCCGCGGCCAGGCAGTCGCCCATGTCGTCGATGTAGGAGACGAGCTTCCAGCGGCCCTTCTCGGTATCGGTCAAGGCCAGGGCCTCCGCGGCCTCGTCGTAGCCGTCCTTGCCCGTGGACTGCACGATGAAGAGGTCCGGGTTGGCGAGAAGCTCGTCTTTGAGGCGGCCCATCGCGGCATTGATCGAGCGGGCGCCTAGAGAGCCGCCGAAGACCAGAAGCATCACGGCGTCTTGCGGCACGCCCAGGGCGGCGCGGCCGCGGGCGGCGTTGCCCGCGATGACCGAGCGGCGCACGGGGTTTCCGGTCTCCACGATCTCGCAGCCCTTGCCCTCGAATGCCTCGCGCGCCGCGGGGACAGAGATGCAGGTCGCGGCCGCGTGAGCGGCCATCATCTTGTTGGCAAGGCCGGGCACGGAGTTCTGCTCGTGCAGAAGGTAAGGCACGCCCGCGTCCTTGCACCAGCCGAGAAGCGCCACCTCGACGTAGGCGCCAAAGCCGATGCAGACGTCGGGGCGGGCGCTGTCCTTGAAGTGGCGGGCGAGCTTGCCCTTGGCGCGGTGCACCGAGGAAAGCGAGGTCAGGGCCGTCCAGGGGCGCGAGCGGTCGAAGCCGGAGACCTCGATGGGGATAAGCTCGAAGCCGGCCTGCGGGACCAAGCGACCCTCAAGGCGGGCGGTCTGGCCGACGAAGCGCACGTGGTGGCCGCGGTCTGCCAGCTCCTCGGCAAGCGCCAGGGCCGGGTTGATGTGGCCGGCGGTGCCGCCGGCGGCGATTACTACCTCAAGGTTCTTCTCTGCCATGACTTTCCCCTACCTTCTCACCCGCGGGCCCTGGTCGCGGCCGCGCAGGCGGTCGGTGGCCGAGGGGCCCAGATCGATCCTGGAGCGCCCGGACGCGTCGCGGCCGGTCTGGCCGATGGGCGTCGAGCGGCCGGTGCGGCGCGCGTCGGCCCCGCAGCCGCTGGCCGAGCCGTTACGCCCGCTACCGCCGCGGTCTTCTCGCCGCTGCCTGGGCGCGCCCGCTCCGCCGTCGACCACGCGGAAGCCGCCGCCCGCAGAGCCCGCGCCGGCGCCGTTGCCGCGAGAAGAGCGCGGGGTCGGCTCGCCCACGTAGGACAGGCCCGGGTCGCCCATGCCCTCGCTCACGCGCCAGGTCTTGCGGGCGCGGTCGTTGTCGGTCTCGGGAAGCACCGTGGACTTAGAGACGGAAAGGATGACGCCCACCATGAGCAGGCTCGCGATGATCGACGAGCCGCCGTACGAGATGAAGGGGATCGGCTTTCCCGTCATGGGCATGATGCCCAGCACGCCGTTGATGTTGACGAAGAGCTGGATGATGAGCATGGCCGTGCAGCCCGAGGCGATAAGGCGCCCCGACAGGTCGGGCGCGTGCTCGGCGATCTTGAGGCCTGCCCAGCCCAGGACGGCGAAGGCGGCGAGAAGCCCCAGCGTGCCAACAAGGCCCAGCTCCTCGCCGATGATGGCAAAGATGAAGTCGTTGTGGGCCATGGGCAGATAGGCGTACTTCTGCTTGGAAAAGCCGATGCCCACGCCAAAGATTCCGCCCGAGCCAAAGGCATAGAAGCCCTGGATAAGCTGGTAGCCGGAGCCCTCGGCGTCCTGGAAGGGGTCGAACATGGTGATGATTCGGCTGCGGGAGTAGTCGTCTTTCAGGGCCAGGAACAAGATGCCCGCGGCCGCGACCACGATGGCCGCGACCAGGAACTTGCGGTCGAAGCCGGCGAGAAAGGCCATGACCAGAAGCGTTGCGGCCAAGATCATTGTCGTGCCCTTATCGGGCTGGAAAAGGATCGCCGCCATCGGGATAGCCACGCCAATAGCCATGTATTTGAGGAACTCGTGGTCGCTGAAGGTCTGCTCCTCGAAGTAGCGCTGCGCCACCTCGGCCGCCACGATCACGATGAGGATCTTGGCGAACTCCGAGGGCTGGAAGCTGAAGCCGCCGATGTTGATCCAGCGGTTTGCGCCGTAGGCGTCCTGGCTAAAGCCCGGCAAGAAGACCATGACCAGGGCGATCATCGTGGCGATCCACAAGGGCTTGATGAGGGACTTGGTCCACGCGTGGTAGTCGAAGCGGGATGCGGCAACGGCCAGCACCACGCCGAGCGCAGCGAAGATCAGCTGGTTCTTGACGTGGTAGGTGGGGTCGTTGCCATAGGTAGAGCTGGCCAGGTCGGTGACCGAGCTTGCCGACCAGATCATGAGCAGCCCAAAGAGGACGAGAATGGCCGTCACGACGACAAGGACCACGCGCGGCTCCATGAAGCGGTGCGGGGTGTTTCTCACCGCCTGGGACGCGCGGCCGCGGGCGTCCGCGAACCCGGCGCCGCCGCGGTTCTGCCGGCCCCTCTCCTGCCTGCGGTTTTGTGCCATGCCACGGGCCACGGCTAGCCCTCGTTCGCGATAAGGCCGGCGACCAGGGACTTGAAGAGGCGGCCGCGCTCGGCCATGTTGTTGAACTCGTCGAAGGACGAGCACGCGGGCGAGAGGAGCACGGTGTCGCCGGGACGCGCCGCCGCGACGGCCGCGTCGAAGGCCTCGCGCAGGTGTGCGGCCTCAATAACCTGCAGGTCAGAGGCGCTGCTCGCCTTGGCCTGGGCCAGGGAGGCGGCCATGCGGGGACCCGCCTCGCCAAAGCAGACGGCCACGCGGGCGCGCTCTGCCACGGCAGCAGAAAGCGAGGTCAGGTCGGTCATCTTGTCGTGGCCGCCGAGAAGCACGACGATGCTTCCGGCCGCAAAGGCGGTCAGGGCCTTCTCGACAGAATCGGTGTTAGTGGCCTTGGAGTCGTTGACGAAGCGGATGCCGCGCCAGTCGCCCGCGGGCTCGATGCGGTGCTCGATGGGCGCGAAGGTGAGAAGGGCTGCGGAAACGGCGTCTGCCGAGGCGCCCAGGAAAAGCGACATGGCGGATGCCGCGAGGGCGTTTTGCCAGTTGTGCTGGCCCTTGATGGCAAGGGCGTCGGCGGCGCCCAGGCTCGTCTCGGCGCCGGAAAAGCGCACGATGAGCTGCCCGTCGCGCACGAAGGCGGCGTTTTTGGCCGCGGGCTCGCCCATAACGGAAAGCTCGCACACGGGCACGCCGGCGGCGGCCACGCGACCTGCGGCGGTGCGGCAATAGGCATCGTCGACCGAGATCACGGCCAGGTCGTCTGCCCCCATGTTGGCAAAGACGCGCTCCTTGGCCTGGGCATAGGCCTCCATCGAGCCGTGCCACTCCACGTGGTCGGGCGTGATGTTGAGAAGGACCGCGGCGCGCGGGCGCAGGTGCTTGGTCGTGGCCAGCTGGAAGCTCGAGAGCTCCGCCACGAACCAGCCGTCGGCGGGGCGCTCGTCGATACGGGAGGTGATCATCGTGCCGATGTTGCCCACCGTCTCGGCGCAGATGCCGGCGGCGTTCAACAAATGGCAGGTCAGCTTGGTCGTGGTGGTCTTGCCGTTGGTGCCGGTGATGGCGACCCAGCGCTCGGGGCTCTCGCGCCAGGCGAACTCGGGCTCGCCGATGACCTCGGCGGCGCAGGCCTTGGCAGAAGCAAAGAAGTCGCTGAACTCAGAGATTCCGGGCGACGCGATGGCCAGGTCATAGTGGCCGGCCACGATCTCGGTCTCGTAGGCGCAGCTCACGCCCAAAGAGAGAAGCTCTTGGGAAAGCTCGCCCTGCTTGAAGGAGGCCCCGCCAAAAAGCGTGACCGAATCCACGCGGCCGCCCAGCCTCTTGGCGAGGTAGCGGCAGACCGCCGCCCCTGTGCCGCCCGCGCCCAAGACGCAGACGCGGCCCAGATGGGGTTTCTCCTCGCCCGCGCCGGCGCCGGCGACCTTCTCGCCGCATGCGCACGCAGTGCCGTTTACCTGCAGGTTATTAGACTCGCAACACGTCATAGCCGCAAACTTCCCTTTTAGCCGAGCTGGAAATACAGGGCAAAGCCCAGGGTGGCGAAGGCCGCCGCGACGATCCAGAAGCGCGTGACGACCTTGGTCTCGGCCCAGCCCTTCTTCTCGAAGTGGTGGTGCAGAGGCGCCATCAGAAAGACGCGCTTGCCCGTGGCCTTGAAGCTCAGGACCTGGATGATGACCGAGAGGGCCTCGCACACAAAGAGACCGCCCATGATGAGCGAGGTGATCTCGGTCTTGGTGAGGACGGCCAGGGCGGCAAGCGCGGCGCCCAGGGCCAAAGAGCCGGTGTCGCCCATGAAGATGCTCGCCGGGTAGCAGTTGTGCCACAGGAAACCCACGCAGGCGCCGGCGATGGCGGCGGCAAAGATCGCGAGGTTAACCTCGTCGTAGCGGTAGGCCACCATAGCCATGACCAGCATGACCACCACGGTGCAGCCGCCCGCCAGGCCGTCCAGGCCGTCGGTGAGGTTCACGGCGTTGGAAAGGCCGGCCATCAGCAGGAAAACGAAGGCCAGGTAGAGCCAGGGAACGGTGACCGAGGTGCCGCCAAGGTCGAAGGTGGTGCTCAGCACGCCCAGGTCGACGACGAAGCCACCCGGCAGGCGCACCCCGGCGTCGATGCCCACCGTGTTGACGGCGAACAGGCAAAACAGCACCGAGATCAAGATGAGGCCCACCATCTTCTGCGACGGCGTGAGGCCCAGCGAGCGTTTGTGCGCCACGGACTCGACGTCGTCGAGCAGGCCCAGCGAGCCCGTGACCAGGGTCACGACCACGGCCAGGATGAGGTCAGGCGTCCACTTGGCGAGAAGCGCGCAGGTCACGACCACGGCCAGCAGGATCACGATGCCGCCCATCGTGGGCGTGCCCTCCTTGATGAGGTGGCGCTGCGGGCCGTCCACGCGGATCTTCTGGCCCACGTGGTACTTGTGCATGGCCGCGATGAGCACGGGCATGAGCCCCGCCGAGACTATAGCGGAGATGATGATGGCGAGAAACACCTGGTAGGTGGGGTATGCGGGATTGCCAATCACTTGGCAAGCACCTCCTTGGCAAAGCGATCGAGGCCGGCCGCGCGGCTTGCCTTCACAAGTACCGTGTCGCCGGGGGCAAAGACGCCGACCATGACGCGCGCGGCGTCCTCTACTGTAGCAAAGAGCTGGATGGAGTCCTCGGACATGCCCATGGTGCGGGCCGCCTCGGCCATCTCCGCGGCAAGCTCGCCGCCGATAAGGACCAGCATGTCGAGGGGCTTTGCGGCCGCGTAGGCGCCGATGTAGCCGTGAAGGCGCCTCTCCTCGGCGCCCAGCTCGCCCACCTCGCCCAGGACGGCGACGCGGCGGCCCTCGCACTCCATCTGGCACAAGACGTCGAGCGATGCCGCGATCGAGTTGGGCGCGGCGTTGTAGGAGTCGTCGATCACGCGCACGCCGGAAGGCGAGGTAGAGACCTCAAGGCGCATGCCGGTCATCTGCATGGACTCGATGGCCGCGCAGGCCGCATCGCGGTCGGCGCCGGCCTTCCAGATGCAGGCCAGGGCGAGAAGGAAGTCGTCGACGGCCTTCTTACCAGGGACGTTCAGGTGCACGCGGCGGCTCCAGCCGTCCGGGCAGGACGCGGTGAAGACCGGCGTTCCGTCGGCCTCGAGGGTAAGGTCCATGGCTGCGACGTCGTCGGCCACGCCCGTGCCCACGAGCAGGACGTCGACGCCCGCAGGTGCCGCAAACTTCTCGGCGATAAAGCCCGTGAAGTCGTTTGCGCTGGTGAGGGCCAGGGTCGGACGGATGTCCTTGTACGGGGCCATGCCGCCCACGATCTCGGCCTTGGCGCGGGCGATGCCCTCGCGCGAGCCCAGAAGGCCAACGTGGCTCGTGCCCACGTTGGTGATGACGGCCAGGCACGGGCGCGAGGCCGCGGCCAGCCGGTCGATCTCGTGGAAGTGGTTCATGCCCAGCTCGCACACGATGACCTGGGCGTCCTCGGGCGCCGAGAGGATCGTGATGGGCAGGCCGATGAGGTTGTTGAGGTTGGCGGGCGTGGCGTGGACGCGGGTCACGGCGCCAAAGCCGGCGCGCAGCATGTCCTTCGTGGTGGTCTTGCCCACAGAGCCCGTGACGCCCACGACGAGCCACTCGGGGTGGGCGTCCCGCCAGGCACCGGCCAGGGCCAGCATGAAGGCCTCGCAGTCGTCGTCCTTCGCGCGCACGACGCTGGCGCCGGTCTCCTCGGCATGGGCCAGCGTGGCCTCCCCCACCTCGGCCGAGGCCACCACAAGAGCAGCGCCCAGGTCGATGGCGGCGTCCAGGTAGGCGTTGCCGTCGACCTTCTCGCCGGCGAAGGCCACGAAGGTCGTGCCGGGGCCCGCCTTCCTGGAGTCGACGACGGCGTCGCCCGCGATCTGGCGGCCGCCCTCGACCAGCACCTGGGCCCCTGTGGCCGCGGCCACCTCCAAAACACTCATCTTGTACATAGTCGGCTCACATTCCTACTGCGCCGGGGCGATGCCCAGCGTCATGATTGCTTTTTGCATGACGTCGTGGAAGACGTTGGCCGCGCTGGCGCTCGCCAGGTGGGCGGTACCGTTGAGGCCCGCGTAGACCAGGACCTCCGGGTCGTCGGCGTTGGCGAAGCCGCAGAGGGACGCCACGAAGTTGTACTCCTCGTAGCCCTCGGAAGACGCCTGCTCGCCGGTGCCGGTCTTGCCCGCGATGTCATAGCCGTCGACCTGGCCGTTCGTGCCGGTGCCCTCCTGCATGACGGTGCGCATCATATCGGTGACCTCGTCGGCCGTCTCCTTAGAGATGATGCGGTCGCCCGACGGCCAGTCGACCGTCTCGCCGCCCTTGGAGACCAGGAAGTGCGGCGTGTTGGGCACGCCGTCGTTGGCCACGGCCGCGAAGGCGCGCACGATCTGGACCATGGGAATGGCAAGGCCCTGGCCAAACGACATCGAGCCCAAGGTAGAGCCGTCGTACTTGGCCAGCGGGCGCACGATGCCGGCGGCCTCGCCGGGGAAGTCGATGCCCGTGGTGTGGCCGATGCCAAAGCGGTCGACGCCTTCCGAGAAGGTCGTGGCGCCTATGACGTCTTGGGCCAGCGTGGACATGGCGACGTTGGACGAGCGGCGAAGCATCTCGCGCACGGTCATGTCCATCGTGTAGTCGCGGGCGTCGTCGGTGTCGTAGACGTAGTCGTCGCCCACCTTGACCGAGACGGGGATGGTGTAGACGCTCTCGGGCGTGAACAGGCCCGCCTCGATGCCGATCGAGGTGGTGAGGATCTTGAAGACCGAGCCCGGCTCGTAGGAGTCGGTGACGAGCTTAAGGTTCAGGCTCGAGGCGTCGGTGAGGTTGGAGAAGTCAGGCATCGGGGTCGAGCAGGCCGCGAAGATCTCGCCCGTCTTGGGATCGGCCACCATGATCGAGCCGGAGTCGGAGCCATAGGTCTCGATGGCCTTGGTGATGATCTGCTCGCACTCCTGCTGCAGGTCGATGTCGATCGAGAGCACGATGTCGGTGCCGTCCTTGGCGTCCTCCACGTACGAGACGCCGCTCGCCATGGGCGAGCCTCCGGCGCCGGCCTCGTAGACCTTGGTGCCGTCGGTGCCGGTCAGGATGTCGTCGTAGTAGTACTCCAGGCCAGACAGGGCCGTCCCCTCGGAGTTGACGTAGCCCAGAAGCTGGGCGCAGCTCGTGCCGTAGGGGTAGACGCGCTTGGTATCGGAGTTGTAGTAGATGCCGATCATGTCCTCTTCGGACAGGCGGCTCTTGAGCTCGTCTGCCACCGAGTCGTCGACCTGGCTGGCGAGAAGCGCGTAGCGGGAGTCGCGCGAGAGCTTCTCCTCGTAGCTTTCCTTCTCGCCGCCCAGGACCTCCACCAGGATGTCGGCCATGGCCGAGACGTCTTCCACCTGCTGGGGGTCGGCCACGATGTCCTTGCAGTCGACGCTCATGGCCAAAACGTTGCCGTTGCGGTCGTAGATCGTGCCGCGCTTGGCGTGGATGACCACGGAGTTGGTATGGGAGCTGTCGGCTTTTGATTTGAGGTTGGGGGCGTCGATGACCTGCAGCCAGATAAGGCGGGCCGCGACGATGGCCGCTACGGCGCAGAAGATGATGCGGAGGACATCCGGGCTGCCCTCAGGGCCAAAAAAGGACCCCTGACGGGAATTCCTTATCTCCCTACGGCGACGAGAAGCCTCGTCGTACGAGGCTTCCGCATGAGGTGAGGTGTGCCGGTTCCGGCGTTGTCTATCGTATCTTGCCACGACACCAGTCTACTCTTCCGCCTGGGCGGACATGGCGGCCTCGGAGGCCTGCGCAGCATCCCCATCAAGCTGTTGCGAGGAGGCGTCGCCCTGGGCGGCGGACTCGGCGTCGGCGGCCTGGTCGGCGGCATCGGTCGCCTGGTCGGCGGCGATGTCGACGGAGAGGGTCTCGCTGCTCAGCACCATGCCGTAGTTCTGCGTGGCGATGCGGCCGATGCGGGTGCTGCTGCCCAGGACCGAGCGCTCGATCTTGAGCTCGTCGTTCAGGGTCTGGGCATCGCTCACCTCGGAGCGAAGGGTCGCGTTGGCGCGAAGCGTCTGGACCGTGGCGGTGGACAAGACCACGCGCGCGGCGCCGATGACGAGAAGCACCAGGGCGATGGAGCACACGATGGCCACGCGGGTCAAAAACTCCGCGGATGCGCCGCTGCGGACCTTGGCATCAAGGCCGCCGCCGGAGACTACCTCGAAAGACGGTGCCGCCTGGTACTGCTCGCGGGCACGCCTTCTCTCGGCATATCCCATATCGACTGCTGCTGATCCCTGGTACCTCATTGAAACCCGCTATCCCCTCTTGGATAAACTGTGCCGTTCGCAAAATAGGGCAGGTACGCTGGGAGCTTGAGGGTTACTTCAGGGTTTTCCCTCAAGTGTTGGTGGAGCGACCTTAAGACTTGCTTGAATCTAGGTTGATACTTCGTTGATGGTTCGTTGGTGGTGCGTTTAGAGTGCGTTTTAGTTCGTTTTTGGTACGTACTGGTGCGTCTTAAGGTGCGTATGTGCAGACAACCTCTCGGTTGGCTGTAGCAGGTTCGTTAGGCGACGTCGAGCTTGACCGCCACCCTCGTGAGCGCGCTTCTGGAGCGCGGGTTTCTCGCTATCTCCTCGTCAGACGCAACGAGGGGTTTACGAGTCTTGACATCGAGTATCGGCACATGTCCGCAAACGCAGACGGGAAGATCCGGCGGGCAGGTGCAGCCCTGGGACAGCTCCGAGAAGACGTGCTTGACGATGCGGTCCTCCAACGAGTGGTACGAGATGACGCAGATCCTGCCACCAGGATTTGCCCATCTCACCGCCGCCCGAAGGCCTTGGTCCAGGACGTCGAGCTCGTGGTTCACCTCGATGCGCAGGGCCTGGAAGGTCTTGCGCGCGGGGTGACCGCCGTGACGGCGCGCCGCGGCCGGGATCGCCGACTTGATGATCTCGACCAGCTGGAGGGTCGTCTCAACGGGGGCGTTTGTCCTCGCCTTGACGATCGCCCGGGCGATGCGCGAAGCGAACTTCTCGTCGCCGTACACGCGAAGGATTCTGGTGAGGTCGGATTCGTTGTAGTGGTTTATGACCTCTGCTGCGGTTAGGGTGTTGTTCCCAGAATCCATGCGCATGTCTAAGGGAGCATCCTCGTGAAACGAGAAGCCCCGCTCTGGAATATCGAGTTGCGGAGAAGAGACGCCCAGGTCGAACAAGAAGCAGTCGACGCCCGGGACCTCCGCCTCCACCAGGAGCTCGTCGAGGTTTCCGAAATTGCCCTTGAGCAGACGGACATCCGCTCCCGGGACTTCCTGCTCGAGGCGCTTTGAGGCCGCGGCCAGTGCCATGTCGTCTTGGTCGATGCCAAGCGACAAGCCTTGGGGAGCAACCCTTTTGGCCAGCTCCACCGAGTGCCCGGCCCCGCCCAGTGTGCAGTCGCAGACCACCTCGCCCGGCTTGGGATCGAGCTCGCGGAGAACCTCCTCGAGCATTACGGGAATATGCCGATATTCTTCTGCCAAGGTACCGACCTTTCGAATCATCTGTTGAACAGCATGGAGTTGAGATCCTCCTCGCATGCCGCGCACATCTCGTACCACTTCTCGGTGTTCCACACTTCCAAGTGATCGTCCGCGCCCACAACCGTCACGCAATCCGTCAGGCCGAGTCTCTCAGTCGCTTTCCTGGAGGGGCTGTCGAGCTTGCCCAAGGCAACGCGGCCCGCCGAGTCGACCTCGACGTCTTTCGTGTTACCCATCAGATAGCGCTTGAGAGCCGCGTCTTTAGCGTTGCGGGTCTCCTCGCCGTTCCCAAACAGCGTCTGGGTCCAGTTCTTGAAGCCCTCAACGGTAAAGCAGCTCACGTAGTCCTTGAGAGGGACAAGCTTCAGCGCGGTCTCGCCTTCGGCCAGAAGCTCCTTGCGATACTTGGCGGGAAGAGTGACACGGCCCTTGGCGTCGACTGACATATCGTAGGCGCCGGTGAGCATGTCTCCCTCCCCTTCGTGTGCGGCGATGCTTGTCCTTCCGGTAGAACGTGAGGAACACTGTACATCATTTCCCCCACTTAGCCCCACCAGAAAACACTATTCCCCACTTTTCTGTCCCTAAGCGGTAATCTGCGACCTTTTGCCCCCGATTGCGACCCCAGATGTTGGGGTGGCAAACAAGTGTTTCCACCAACCGGGAAAAGACGAGGCCTGGGCTCCGACAGATGTGTGATGGGATTGTGAATGCGCAGGTAGATAGGCTTGTTTTTGGTGTTTTTGCTGGTCGTTTAGGGGGTGATAAACAGTGCTGGGCGCACTGAAATTCGGCGTTTTGGGGCTGTGTGGGGCGTCTGCCCACACGGTGGGGAGCCTGCCCACGGCGGGTGTGGGGCGTCTGCCCACACGGTGGGACGCCCACCCGCAAAGTGGGTCGCAGCCCCACTGCAAGAATCAGGGTTGTCTGATACCTCGGGAACTTCTCGCTTTCAATTTGAGGACTTGTCTGATGAATCCCTTTCAAAACTCGGGGTTGTCTGATCCCAAATCATCAGACAACCCCGCAATTTGAAAGAAAATGGCCCTGCCGGTATCAGACAACCCCGGGAATTGAAAGGAAGCGGCTCTCCCGGAATCAGACAAGTCCCCAAATTGAAAGCCGGGGCCGAGAAGAACCTGCCGCGACCGCCCGCCTAGCGGTTCGCGCGGGGGTGCGAGGCCATGTAGACCCGGCGGATATGGCTCGTGTCCACGTGGGTGTAGAGCTGCGTCGTGGCGATGCTGGCATGGCCCAAGAGCTCCTGCACCACACGCAGGTCCGCCCCACCCTCCAAAAGATGGGTCGCAAAGCTGTGTCGCAAGGTGTGGGGATGCAGCCCCTCGATCCCAGCCAGGCGTCCGTAGCGCTCAACGATCGCATGGACCGACTGGCGGGTGATGCGCCCGCCGCGAACGTTGAGAAACACGGCGGAAGTGGGTCGGCGCCCCACCAGCTCGCCCCTCCCCTGTTCCAGATAGGCGGTCAACGCCGCCTTTGCGCTACCTAAAATGGGCACGACCCGCTCTTTTGACCCCTTACCGAAGACGCGCAGCAGCTCCTGCTCGGCCGAGAAGTCCCGTAGGTCCAAGCCGATAAGCTCGCTCGCGCGCAGGCCACAGCCATAGAGGACCTCGAGCATCGCGTGGTCGCGAAGACCGGCGGGGGTGGCGGGAAAGTGCTGGTCGAGCAGGCGCGCCGCCGCCTCCTGAGAGATGACGTCCGGCAGCTTGGCCGGGCGCTTGGGCAAAGGGATCGCCGCGGTGGGGCACTCCTCGGCGATAAGCTCCTGCGCCATGAAGCGATGGAAGCCCTTGATGGCGGAAAGCGATCGCTCGACCGAGGTGGGAGCCAGCCCCACGTCGGTCAAGACGCCAAGGTAATCTTCCACAAGGGTGCGCGTCACGCCGTCGGGATCCGTCACACCAATGCTTTCCAGGTAGTCGACGTAGCGTAAGAGATCGCGGCCGTAGGCCTCGACGGTGTTCTTCGAGCTGCCGCGCTCGACGGCCAGGTAGTTGAGGTACTCCTCCCGGGCTTCCGTCAAGTCCATGCGCGCTCGCCTCCCGTCTCTTCTCGCCCTAATCCGCAACTCCCCCATTGTATAGAAGAAGCCCCAAGGACCGCGGCGGGTCCTTGGGGCCAAAAGACTTGCTATTTGTTATCGGCGAGAAGACCGGCGGGCGCCCTGCCTACTCGGCGACGACCTCGTGGCGGTCGCAGCCCTCGTTCAGGGCGATGGCGGCGCGCACGAACTCGCGGAACAGCGGCTGCGGGCGCGTCGGGCGGCTCTTGAACTCGGGGTGGGCCTGGGTAGCGACGTACCAGGGGTGCACGGACTCGGGCAGCTCCACCATCTCGACCAGACGCTCGTCGGGAGAGATGCCGGAGATAACCAGGCCCGCGCCCTCGAGCTCGTCGCGGTAGGCGTTGTTGAACTCGTAGCGGTGACGGTGACGCTCGTAGACCAGGTCCTCGCCGTAGGCCTCGCGGGCCAGAGAATCCTTGGCCAGCTTGCAGGGATAGGCGCCCAGGCGCATGGTGCCGCCCTTCTCGGTGACGTCTTCCTGCGAGCTCA
>CAVDTK010000036.1:0-17298 GCA_963611755.1 Oscillibacter sp. ER4 | reverse complement strand
ACTCGAGCTCGAAGGCGCCGGTGTAGAGCTGGTAGTAGTAGCCCTTCTTGGCGATAAGCTCGTCGTGGTTGCCGCGCTCGATCACGCGGCCGTGGTCCAGGCAGATGATGACGTCGGAGTTGCGCACGGTGGACAGGCGGTGCGCGATGACGAAGGTCGTGCGCCCGGTCATGAGGGCGTCCATGCCGCGCTGGACGATGGCCTCGGTGCGGGTGTCGATGGAGCTCGTGGCCTCATCGAGGATCATCGCGGGCGGGTCGGCCACGGCGGCGCGGGCGATCGAGATCAGCTGGCGCTGGCCCTGGGACAGCTGCGCGCCGTTGCCGGTGAGCATGGTGTCGTAGCCCTCGGGCAGGCGGGTGATGAAGTCGTCGGCACCGGCGAGCTTTGCCGCGGCGATGCACTCGTCGTCGGTGGCGTCCAGCTTGCCGTAGCGGATGTTGTCCATGACGGTGCCGGTGAACAGGTTCACGTCCTGCAGAACCACGCCCAGCGAGCGGCGAAGGTCGGCCTTCTTGATCTTGTTGACGTTGATGCCGTCGTAGCGGATCTTGCCGTCGGCGATGTCGTAGAAGCGGTTGATGAGGTTGGTGATGGTGGTCTTACCGGCACCCGTGGCGCCCACGAAGGCCACCTTCTGGCCGGGCTTGGCGTAGACCGACACGTCGTGCAAGACGGTGTGGCCGGGCGCGTAGCCAAAGTCGACGTCGACCATGCGCACGTCGCCGGCAAGCGGCGTGTAGGTCACGGTGCCGTCCTGGTGGGGGTGCTTCCAGGCCCAGTCGGTGGTGCGCTCGGTGCACTCGACCAGGTGGCCGTTCTCGTCGTACTTGGTGTCGACCAGGGTGACGTAGCCCTCGTCGACCTCGGGCTCCTGGTCGATGAGCTCGAAGATGCGCTCGGCGCCGGCAAGGCCCATGACCACGGCGTTGATCTGCTGGGAGATCTGGCCGATCTGGCCGCAGAACTGCTTGGTCATGTTAAGGAAGGGCACCACGACGGCGATGGACAGAGAAAGGCCCGAGAAGGACAGGTTGGGCACGCCCAGCGCCAGGAAGATGCCGCCGGCAAGCGCCACCACGACGTAGATCAGGTTGCCCAGGTTCATGAGGACGGGCATCAGGATGTTGGCGTACATGTTGGCCTTCTGGGAGACCTCGAAGAGCTTCTCGTTGCGCTCGTCGAAGTCGGCCTCGGCGGCGCGCTCGTGGCAGAAGGCCTTGACGACCTTCTGGCCACCCATGACCTCCTCGATGTGGCCCTCGACGATGCCCAGCTCGGTCTGCTGTGCGATGAAGTAGTGGGCGGAGTTGGTGCCCAGAAGCTTGGTGAGCATCATCATGATGGCGACGCCCACCACGATGACCAGGCACATCCACACCGAGTAGTACAGCATGATGCAGAAGACGGCGGCCAAGACGATGACGGTCATGAGCAGGTTGGGCAGCGACTGGCTGATCATCTGACGCAGCGTGTCGATGTCGTTGGTGTAGTGGCTCATGATGTCGCCGTGCTGGTTGGTGTCGAAGTACCTGATGGGCAGGTCCTGCATGCGGTTGAACATCTTCTCGCGCAGCTTCTCGAGCGAGCCCTGCGTGATGACGGCCATCGAGCGGTTCCAGAACAGCGAGCTCAGGACGCCGAGAAGGTCGATGATGCCCAGGGTCACAGCCAGCTGGACGATCTTGGGCTGGGCCGCCGACCAGTCGCCGGACTGCCACGAGTCGCTGATCACCTGCAGGGCGTTCTGCAGGAAGATGGTGCCGATGGAGTTGATGAGCGAGCACAAGACGATGCCCACCACGACGGCGGGGAGAAGCACGGGGTAGAACGAGAAGAGCGTCTTGATAAGACGGCCCAGGGTACCGGGCTTGCGGTTCTTGGCGCGCTCGGCGGTGGTTGCCTTACTCATGCGCCTCGCCTCCTTCCTGGGCGCCTGCCTGCGAGGCGGCGACCTCGGTCTTCTCGGCCGTAGGGGCGACCGTCGCCGCGCCCTCGGCCACGGCGGCCTCCTCGGTCATCTTGTTCTGCGAGGTGAAGGTCTCGCGGTAGATCTCGGAGGTCTGCAGGAGCTCTTCGTGGTTGCCGATCTGCGAGATGCGGCCGCCCTCCATGACGATGATGCGGTCGGCCTCCTGCACGCTGGAGATGCGCTGCGCGATGATGATCTTGGTGGTCTCGGGCAGGTAGCTGGCGAGACCCGCGCGGATCTTGGCGTCGGTCTTGGTGTCGACGGCGCTCGTGGAGTCGTCGAGGATCAAGACCTTGGGGCGGCGCAGCAGGGCACGCGCGATGCACAGGCGCTGCTTCTGGCCGCCGGAGACGTTGGAGCCGCCCTGCTCGATCCAGGTGTTGTAGCGCTTGGGGAAGCCGTCGATGAACTCGTCGGCGCAAGCCAGGGCCGCGGCCTCGCGGACCTGGTCGTCCGTGGCGTTCTCGTCGCCCCAGCGCAGGTTGTCGTAGATGGTGCCGGAGAACAGGATGTTCTTCTGCAAGACCATGGCCACCTGGTGGCGCAAGGTGTCGAGGTCGTAGTCGCGCACGTCGACGCCGCCCACGCGCACGGTGCCCTCGGTGGTGTCGTAGAGGCGCGCGATCAGGTTCACGAGCGTGGACTTGGCCGAGCCCGTGCCGCCGATGACGCCGATCGTCTCGCCGCTCTTGATGTGCAGGTCGATGTCGGAAAGCGCCTGGCGCTTGGCGGACTTGGAGTACTTGAAGCTCACGTGGTCGAAGTCGACGGAGCCGTCCTTGACCTCGGTCACGGGGTTGTCGGGGTTGGCGATCGAGGGCGTGGCCGTGAGGACCTGGTCGATACGGTGGGCGGACTCGTCGGCCATCGTGACCATGACGAAGATCATCGACAGCTGCATGAGGCTCATGAGGATCTGGAAGCCGTAGGTGAAGATGGAAGACATCTGGCCCACGTCGAAGGCCTGGCCCTGGGTGGTGATGATCGCCTTGGAGCCGATGTAGATGATGGCCACGAAGGCGCCGTTCACGCAGATGTTCATCATGGGGTTGTTGAAGGCGAGGAGCTTCTCGGCGCGGGTGAAGTCGCCGCAGACGTCGCGCGCGGCGACGGCGAACTTCTCCTTCTCATAGTCCTGACGCACGAAGCTCTTGACCACGCGCATGCCGCTGACGTTTTCCTCGACGGACTCGTTGAGGGCGTCGTACTTGTGGAAGACGCGGGTGAAGATGGGGCGCACCAGGTGGATGATGTAGAACAGGCCAAAGCCCAGGATGGGAATGATGACCAGGTAGACGCCCGCGATGGGGCCGCCCATCATGAAGGCCATCACAAAGGCGAAGATCAGCACGAGCGGGGCCCTCACGGCGATGCGGATGAGCATCATGAACGCGTTCTGGACATTGGTGACGTCGGTGGTGAGGCGCGTCACGAGCGAGCTCGAGCTAAAGGTGTCGATGTTTTGGAACGAGAAGGTCTGGATCTTGTAGAACAGGTCCTTTCGCAGGTTTTTGGCAAAGCCGCAGCTCGCGTAGCTGCAGGTGACGCCGGCCGCGGCGCCAAAGGCCAAGGACGCGATGGCGAGAAGGGCCAAATAACCTGCGGTGGGCAGGATCTGGGACACGGTGGCGCCCAGCTTGATGGTGTCGATGAGGTCCGCGGTGAGGAAGGGGATCATCATCTCGCAGACGACCTCGCCAAGCACCAGCAGCGGCGTGGCGACGGTGTATTTGCTGTACTCGCGGGCGGAGCGGGAGAGGCGACGCATGATCGCGCCGTAGTCGATCTTCTCCTTATCCTTGCCTAGTTCTTGCTGCACGAGCAGTCCTCCTTATCTGCTGTCTCGTTTTCTCTCCAGTGGTTGAATATGGTGTCTAAGGTCGTGAGAAGCTGGCGCTTCTCGTCGTCGCTCAAGAACTCGAACGCGTGCTGGTAGAAGTCCTCTTCCTCGTCCTGCATCTGGCGCGCGATCTCGGCGCCGCGCTGCGTCAGGCTGATCTCGAGCTGGCGCTTGTCGGCCTCCGAGCGCGTGCGCTCGAGAAGGCCCTCGCGCTCGAGCTTGCCCAGGACCTCGCAAAGCGACGCGGGCGAGATGTGGATCTCTCCCTGGAGCTCCTTCTGCGAGGCCTTGCCGCCCTTAAGATGGAGCCACTTGAGCACGTGGCGCTTGCCGCCAAGGCCCCCGCGCCTCACGAACATGTAGTGGCCAAAGTAGCCGAACAGATTAAGGATCTGCTGCTCAACGGGCTCGGTCGCGCGGATCTCGGCGAGTTTTTCGTCGGTAATCCTCACCCTTTCCAACCCCTCCTTTCTGGTCTTCGTTCTTTTTTGACCTAGCTAGGTTAGGGCCGTGAGATATAAATCGCAAGGTACCTAACGAATGTTTGTTAGGCACCTAATAATCTTCACAATCGGAGGTCGGGGAGAAGGACGGTTGGCCCCTGGCGTGGCGGCCCCTCGCCCTTCTCCCTGTGCTCAAACAGTCCTGATTCGCACGAAGGCCACATTAAGTGGCCTTCGGCTCATGCGGAACTGCGCCAGGAAGAAGGGCGAGGGGCTGACGCGGGGATGTACCCGTGCGAAATGGCTTTGTTCACACCCGTTTGGGCAAAAACTCAACATCTTGGCCGACTAAACGAGATCTATCGAGTAGCCGAGAAAACCGCAATGCGTCTACCTGGGCAAACGTTGGGCCAATCTGCCTCTATACTCACCAAATCCGCTTTAGTCGGCCAAGATGTTGAGTTTTTCATTCGTGCCCCTACGGTCTCTTGCATAACACATGCGCAGCCCGATGGTGGGCCCGGAATTCCGTCGCCAGACGCAAAGTCGCGTTTGTGTGGCATTTAAATTGAGGTCGCCGAGTAGCCGGAAAATCGCCAACCCGTCTACCTGCGCAAACGCTAGCGAGAAGCACGGGGCTACTTGCCCCAGCCGAATTAAATGCCACACAAACGCGACTTCTGTTTTCCGGAGGACATCCTTCGGTGCGACCACCGGTGAAATCCACAGATGTGCGGCTTTTCTGGTGCGGCTGTTATGCCAGAGGCCATGGGAAACGTTTTCATTTTCTTGAGCGAGGGGAGGGACTGGAGGCGGGGAGGGAAAATGGCGCAAGTATGCCATCAAAATCAGGGTTGGCGAGTAGACACCCCAAGTGACAAAAGAAAACCGCAGGTCAGAGGCGTGTGAAATTTAGTGCTACTGGTCGACTTCGATTTTGATGGCATACTTGTTTAGTTTTTGTCCTGAGGATGCCCGGGCGACTGCTAGGCGCTCGCTGCGGCGCCCGGTTGTGGAAGAATGGTCGGCGAGAAACGCGTGTAAAGAGGGGAGAAGGTTTTGGTGCTGTCGTTGGCTCCTATGGAGGGTGTGACGGGGTATACGTTCCGGCGCGTACACGCCGATTGCTTCGGCGCGCTCGGCCGCTACTACACCCCGTTCCTGACGCCGCCGCGCGTGGGCTCCTCCTTTGGGAAGCGCGACGTCAAGGAGGCCGACCCCGCCAATAACCAGGGGCTTTGCGTGGTGCCGCAGCTCTTGACTAAAAACGCCGACGAGTTCGTGTGGGCCGCGGGGCTTCTTGCCAAGATGGGCTACGCCGAGGTCAACCTCAACCTTGGGTGCCCCGCCGGGACGGTGGCCTCTAAAGGCAAGGGGGCCGGAGCCTTGGGCGACCTCGATGCCCTGCGCTCCCTGCTCGACCAGATCTGCGAGCGGTCCCCGTTGCCGGTCTCGGTAAAGACGCGCATCGGGGTTGAGGACGACTCGGAATACGAGAAGATCCTGGACCTTTACTGCGAGTTTCCGCTGGCTGAGCTTATCGTCCACCCGCGCGTGCAGAAGGACGCCTACCGCGGCCGCGCCCGGCGCGAGGCCTACGGCGCAACGCTCGGCCGCGCGCCCTTCCCGGTGGCCTACAACGGCGACATCTTCACGCCGGCAGACTTCGACGACCTCGCGCGCGCCTACCCGGCAACGCGCCACGTCATGATAGGCCGCGGCCTGGCGGCAAACCCGGCGCTCGCCCGCCAGATCATGGGCGGCCCCGCCGCCACCGTCGCTGAGCTGCGCCGATTCCACGACAAGCTCTTCTCGGCCTACCAAGAAGAGATGGGCGCCAACGCGGTCTTTCGCATGAAGGAGTGGTGGTCCTACGCCAAGTCCTCCTTCGCAGACCCCATGGCGGTGACCCGCGCCGTCAGGAAGCCTCGCCGCGTCGACGACTACCAAAAGGCCGTTGAGCAGGTCTTCTCGCACGTGCCGCTGGCCTAAGGCGGGCCGGGCCTGCGCCGTGCCTGCCGCGCCTGCCGCGCCCGGCCGCCCCGCCCGTCGCCGCCCCAGCCGCCCAAAATGTAAGCCGCCTTACAAAGCGCGCCTTACAATCGCCAAATTGTAAGCCCCCAGGTAGATGCCAAAATCACAGCCGCGCGTAAAGCCAGGTAAGCCCAATGTAAGGCGTGATAAGCCAAAAGTAAGGCATGGAATCTGAGCTCCTGTAAGCTCATGGCAACACCCTAGTATCCTTCCTGACACGGACGGGCGGGCCTTCAGACCCCGCGCGCCCAACCCTTTGGAAGGAGATCCATGTCTGAGCTTTCTAGCATGTCCCGTCGTCAGTTCCTGAGCGCTACCTGCGGCATCGCCGTGGCGGCTGCCGGCCTCGGCCTCGTTGGCTGTGGCGGCTCGTCCTCGTCTTCCGCCGACTCCTCCGACAAGGCCGCCAGCATCACCGGCACCGTCAACTGCTCCGGCGCGACGTCCTTCCAGAAGCTCGTCGAGACCGCTGCCGCCAAGTTCGAGGACAAGTACCCCGACGTGACCATCGCTATCACCGGCGGCGGCTCGGGCCAGGGTCTCTCCGACGTCAAGGACGGCAAGGCCCAGGTCGGCCGCTCCGACGTCTTTGCCGAGGAGAAGCTCGACGCCGACGCCTGCGCCAAGCTCGTTGACAACACCGTGGCCGTCGTGGGCATGGGCCCCATCGTCAACTCCAAGGTCGACGTCGACAACCTGACCACCGAGCAGCTCAAGGGCATCTTCACCGGCAAGATCACCGACTGGTCCGAGGTCGGCGGCACCGCGGGCAAGATCCAGGTCATCGAGCGCAAGGCCGGCTCCGGCACCCGCGCGACCTTCGAGGCCGCCGTTCTCGCCGGCGAGAAGGCCCCCGACGACTTTGCCCCCGTGGCCGAGGAGGACTCCTCCGGCACCGTTGTCGAGAAGATCCAGGCTACCGACGGCGCTATCTCCTACCTGGCCTTCTCCTACTTCGACGAGACTAAGTTCAAGTCCTTGAAGGTCGACGGCGTCGAGCCCACCGCCGCCAACGTCGCCTCCGGCAAGTTCAACATCTGGGCCTACGAGCACATGTACATCTCCTCCGACGCCGACGAGGCCACCAAGGCCTTCATCGACTTCATGATGTCCGACGACGTCCAGGGCTCCCTCGTCGAGGAGGAGGGCTTCATCCCCGCCTCCGACATGAAGGTCTCCAAGGACGCCAAGGGCAACGTGACCTCCAAGTAGCCTCTCTTCCTGCGGGCGGCGGGCCAAGACCTTACGTTTTGGCCTGTCGCCACTTTTCTGTTGAAAGGGGATAGCAAGCCTTATGGCAAAGAAACTGTTGCCAAAACGCCGTCTTGAGAACGTGGGCCTGGGCATCACCGGCGCCTGCGTCGCCCTGGTGGCGGTCATCGTGGTCACGCTCATCGTGATGGTGGCCCAGCAGGGCCTCTCGGCGTTTTTCGTCGACGGGATCAGCTTCACCGACTTCATCTTTGGCACGAGCTGGGTTCCCTCCGACGGCAAGTACGGCGCCCTGCCGCTTATCGTCACCTCCTTCGGCGTCATGGTCCTCTCGACGCTCTTCACCCTGCCCGTCGCCCTGGGCAGCGCGATCTTTGTCGTCGAGGTCCAGCCGGGCTTTGGCCGCAAGATCTTCCAGCCGCTGGTCGAGCTTCTGGTGGGCATCCCGTCGGTCGTCTACGGCCTCATCGGCCTCACCGTGGTGAACTCCGCCATGCGCGCCATCTTTGGCGAGGCGGCAGGCACCGGCGCGGGTATCCTGTCCGGCGCGATCGTCCTCGCCGTCATGATCCTGCCCACGGTGACCACGCTTTCCATCGACGCCCTGGCCGCCGTCCCCAACCAGTACCGCGAGGGCTCCTATGCCCTGGGCTGCACCCGTTGGCAGACCGTCTGCCACGTTGTCCTCAAGTCCGCGCTGCCGTCGCTCATGACCGCGGTCATCCTGGGCATGACCCGCGCCTTTGGCGAGACCCTGGCCGTCCAGATGGTCATCGGCGGCGTCGAGAAGATCATGCCGGCCGGCCTCCTGTCGCCCGCGGCCACGCTCACGACCGCCCTCACCTCGGGCTTCGCCAACGCGACCACCGGCTCTGTCCAGTACCACGCGCTGTGGGCCTTGGGCCTTCTCCTTATGGGCATGAGCCTCTTCTTCATCCTGATCATCCACCTTATTGGCTCCAAGGGGGCGAAAGACCGTGGCTAATGCAAACGCAAGCGAGCTTACGGGCGCTGCCGAGAAGACCGTGGGCGCCGTGACGGCCGCCGCGACCGGCGCAGCCACTGCGACCGGCGACGCCGCCGCACCCGTCGCGCCCGCCCGCAAACCCGCCGGCCTGGGCATCGACCTCGACGCCCACGCGGCCAAGATCGGCCGCCAGGACAGGATCGCCACCGGCATCCTCACCGTGATCGTGGGCTGCGTGCTGGCCCTTCTCGCCGCCATTGTGGCGTTCATCCTGGTCCAGGGCCTGGGCAAGGCCTTGTCGCCGGGCTTCCTCACCACGGCGCCCACGGCAACCGAGAACCCCGGCATCAGCTCCGAGCTCTTCGACAGCTTCTACATGCTGGTCATCACGCTGCTCATCAGCGTGCCCATCAGCCTGGGCGGCGCCATCTTCCTCGTGGAGTACGCGCCCGACAACTGGGTCACCAAGGCGGCCTCCACGGCCATCGAGACCCTCTCGAGCCTGCCCTCCATCGTCGTGGGCATGTTCGGCAGCCTCTTCTTCGTGGTGACCCTGGGCTGGGGCATCTCGATCATCGCGGGCGCCATGGCCCTCACGATGTTCAACATCCCCATCCTGGTGCGCGTCATCCAGCAGGCGCTCGAGGACGTCCCCAAAAGCCAGCGCGACGCCGGCCTTGCCATGGGCCTCACCCGCTGGGAGACGACCCTGCACGTGCTTCTCCCCGCCGCCATGCCCGCCATCGTCACCGGCATCGTGATCTCCGCCGGCCGCGTCTTTGGCGAGGCCGCGGCCCTGATCTTCACCTCCGGCTCGGCCGCGGTGAACATCAACTTCGCCAGCATGAACCTGGCGAGCCCCAGGAACCCCTGGAACATCTTCCGTCCCGCCGAGACCCTGGCCGTCCACATCTGGAAGCTCAAGATGGAGCCCTCCCCGGGCAACGACGCCATCGTCTGGGGCACGGCCGCGGTCCTTATCATCTGCGTCCTTCTCTTCAACGTGTTGGCCCGCGTGGCAGGCAAGGCGCTTGCGAAGAAAATGACGAGCGAGTGATGGTGGTTATGAATAACACAACGAGCAATGCGGCGCAGGTCAGCGAGGGTGCCAACGGCCACCTGATCGAGACGCACGACGTGACCGTGAGGTACAACTACGAGAAAGAGGCCTTGCACCCCACGAGCCTAAACTTCGACGCCGGCATGGTGACCGCCCTTATCGGACCTTCCGGTTGCGGCAAGTCGACCTTCCTGCGGTGCCTGAACCTCATGAACATCGAGATCCCGCGCTGCGTGGTGGGCGGCGAGATCCACTATCACGGCCACAACATCAACACCAAGGACGAGAACCTCTTCGAGCTGCGCAAGTCCATCGGCATGGTCTTCCAGCAGCCCACGCCCTTTAGGAAGTCCATCCGCGAGAACATCCTCTTCGCGCCCAAGCGCCACGGCCGCGTTGCCAGCCGCGACGAGGCCGACGAGCTGGTGGAGACCTCCCTTCGCCAGGCGGCTTTGTGGGATGAGGTCAAGGACAAGCTCGACCAGAGCGCCCACGCCCTTTCCGGCGGCCAGCAGCAGCGCCTGTGCATCGCCCGCACCCTGGCGATGAAGCCCGACGTGGTCCTCTTCGACGAGCCGTGCTCTGCCTTGGACCCCATCTCGACCTACGCGGTGGAGGAGACCATCAAAGACATCGCGGGCTCCGGCATCTGCGTGGCCATCGTCACGCACAACATGGAGCAGGCCACGCGCGTCTCGGACTACACCGCCTTTTTCTACATGGGCGACATGATCGAGTACAACACCACCCGCCAGATCTTTGGCAACCCCAAAGACCAGCGCCTGGTCGACTACCTGACGGGAAGGTTCGGTTAAAGAGATGGCAATGGATAAAACCTTCAACCAAGCGGAGCACCGCAGCATCGCGGACGTCCCGTCGGCGATAAGCATCCGCGACTTCGACCTCTACTACGGCGATTTCCAGGCCTTGAAGAAGATCAACCTGGAGATCCCCAAGAACCGCGCGACGGCCTTCATCGGCCCTTCCGGTTGCGGCAAGTCGACCCTTTTGCGCACCTTCAACCGCATGTGCGACTTCGTGGAGTCCGTGCGCTGCGAGGGCACGATCGAGTTCGAGGGCAAAGATATCTTCGCCTGCGACGCCAACGCCTTGCGCGTCCACGTGGGCATGGTCTTCCAGCACCCCAACCCGTTTCCCATGAGCATCCGCGACAACATCCTCTACGGCCCCGCCCGCATGAAGCGCCTTTCTCGCCAAGAGGGAGACGAGATCTGCGAGCAGTGCCTCACGCGCGCGGCCCTGTGGGACGAGGTCAAGGACAAGCTCGACCAGAGCGGCCTGGGCCTTTCCGGTGGCCAACAGCAGCGCCTGTGCATCGCGCGCGCCCTCGCCACCAACCCCGAGGTGCTTCTCATGGACGAGCCCACGAGCGCGCTTGACCCCATCTCGACCCTGCAGGTCGAGCAGCTCATGTGCGAGCTGGCCGAGGACCACACGGTGGTCGTCGTCACCCACAACATGCAGCAGGCCACCCGCATCGCGGATAAGACCTGTTTTTTCTACCTGGGCGAGCTTATCGAGGCCGCTCCCACCAAGGACCTCTTTGCCAACCCTCAGCAGCAGCGTACGCAGGAATATCTCTCAGGAAGGTTCAGCTGATATGGTTATGCAGACCCGCACCAACTTCACCGCACAGCTCGAGGAGATCAAGGGTCAGGTCGTCCGCCTCAAGGACAAGTGCGTCTCGGACATCCTGGCTGCCGGCGCCGTGGTCAACGGCAAGACGGACGGCCGCGACGACCTGGTCATGGGCCGCAAGGAGGAGGACCGCCTGCGCACCAGCATCGAGAACGACTGCCTGGACGCCATGCTTCTCCAGCAGCCGCTCTTCGGCGACGACCTGCGCTTCATCACGGGTTCGTTCCGCATCGTGTCCGACCTGTCTCACATCGACAGCATGACCCGCGACCTGGCGCTTCTTGTCGACGAGATCCCCGACAAGGCCGCGTCCAAGGTGGCCGACGAGGCCGCCGAGCTCAGCCGCCTGTGCGCCGAGATGGTCGACGGCGCGGTCGACGCCTTCATGAAGTCCGACGTCGAGCTGGCGCAGCGCACCATTGAGAGCGACCAGAAGGTAAACTCTATCTATTGGGAGGTCCACGACAAGCTCGTCAAGCTGATCCGCGACGGCAAGTCCTCCGCGCAGTACCTGCCGGAGCTCATCATGGTGGTCAAGTACTTCGAGCGCATCGGCGACCTTGCCAAGCGCGTGGCGAGCTGGGCGATCTTCCGCGTCACGGGCGAGCATATCGTCTCGGCCAAGCCGAGCCAGGTCAACGGGGCCGAGCAGTAGGACAGTTGGGAAGTCAGGCAATGGGAGCACAGAGCGTGGTCTACTACGTAGAGGACGACAAGAACTTGCGCGAGCTCACGGTCTACGCGCTGGGGCAGGGCGGCATCGAGGCCCGCGGCTGCGCCGACGACGCGGAGTTTCGCCGGGCCTGCGCCGAGCGGCTGCCCGACGCCGTCCTTCTCGACATCATGCTGCCCGATGCCGACGGCCTTGAGATCCTGGCACGCATCCGCAAGATGCCGGGCCTTTCCAACGTGCCGGTCATGATGCTCACCGCCAAGGACACCGAGCTCGACAAGGTGCGGGCCCTGGACTCCGGCGCCGACGACTACCTTGCCAAGCCCTTCGGCATGATGGAGATGGTGAGCAGGACGCGCGCCCTGCTGCGCCGCGCCGGCCGCGAGAGCGCGCCCGAGCAGCCGAGCTGCCTTTCCGTGGGCGACATCTGCGTGTGGCCCGACCGCCGCGAGGCCACGGTGGGCGGCGCCGAGCTCTCGCTCACGATGCGCGAGTTCGACCTTCTCGAGTACCTGATGAAGTCTCCCGGCGTGGTCTTCTCGCGCGAGAACCTGCTCCAGCGCGTCTGGGGCTGGGACTTCGACGGGGGCAGTCGCACCGTCGACGTGCACGTGCAGCAGCTGCGTGCTAAGTTGGGGGATGCCGCGGAGCTCATCGAGACGGTCCGCGGGGTAGGGTATCGCATCAGAGGTTAGGCGGCGGCCTTGAGAGACGTGCACGGTTTGTTTGGCAAGGGCGGCAGCGGCGGTAGCGGCGGTAGCGGTATCGCCGCAGGTCACGGGGCTGGTCGCGGTGCCGAGAAGCCAGGCAAGGCCTCGCTTTCGCACAACATGTTCCTGGCGCTTGTGATCGCCTGCACCGCCGTGGCCCTTGCGGTCACGGCGGCCTCTGCTTATATCTACGAGCGGGCATTCCTGGACGACGAGCACGACCAGCTGGCCGCCGAGTGCGCCACGCTCGTCTCGCTTCTCGACCAGACGGACAACGATGCCGAGCTTCTGGGCACGCTCACCATGGGGTCGACCCGCGTGACCCTGATCTCGCCGGACGGCACGGTGACCTACGACAGCAGCGCCGACGCTGGCACCCTGCCCAACCACGCCGACCGCCCCGAGTTCACCCAGGCGGCTGAGAAGGGCACGGGCTCTTCTGAGCGCTCGAGCGAGACGGTGGGCTACGTGAGCCTCTACGACGCGTGCCGGCTTGAGAACGGCGACGTCTTGCGCCTGTCCGTGGACCGCGCGGGCGTGGCGAGCTTCCTCTCGCGCGACGTGGTGGTGCTGGCGGGGCTGGCCGTCGCGATCACGGTGGCGAGCTGGGCCGTCTCGCGCGCGCTGGCAAACCGCTTCGTGCGGCCCATCTTGGAGATCGACCCGGCCGCCTCAGACGCAAAGTCGCCCTACCAGGAGCTCGATCCCCTGGTTTCTCGCCTGAACGACCAGCATGCCCAGCTCATGCAGCGCATGAGCGCGATCCAGAATGCCGACGACCTGCGGCGCGAGTTCACGGCCAACGTGACCCACGAGCTCAAGACGCCCATCGCCTCGATCAGCGGGGCGGCCGAGCTTATTCGCGACGGCATCTGCAAGCCCGACGACGTGCAGGAGTTCGCGGGGCGCATCTACGGGGACGCGCAGCGGCTGTCCGCGCTGGTCTCGGACATCCTGATGCTCTCGAAGCTCGACGAGACCGAGCGCGCGGGCGGGCGAGACGCCCTGTTTGGCCCCAACAACCAGGTCGACCTCTTGAGCGTGGCGCAGGACGTGTGCGGCCGCCTGGCCGAGAAGGCCCGCCGGCGCCAGGTGAAGCTGCGCATCGACGGCATACCCAGCCTGGTGCAGGGCAACGCGCGCCTGTTAGACGAGTTGGTGAGCAACCTGGTCGAGAATGCGATCCGCTACAACAAGCCGGGCGGCAGCGTCCACGTGTGGGTGGTGCCCATCGCGGGCCAGCCCACGATCCGTGTGCGCGACAACGGCATCGGCATCCCCGAGGAGGCCCAGCAGAAGGTCTTCGAGCGCTTCTACCGCGTGGACAAGGGCCGCAGCCGCGACATGGGCGGCACGGGCCTGGGCCTGGCCATCGTCAAGCACGCGGCGGCCTTCCACGACGCGCAGATCAACCTCACGAGCAAGCTGGGCGAGGGCACGGCCATCACGGTGACGTTCCCGTAAGGGGCGGGCTTCTCAGCTGCGGCTGGTTGTCGTTTTGCCGACTTGTCGGAAGCGAGAAGCCCCGCGCTTGTCGTTTTGCCGACTTGTCGGAAGGGCTGGCGTTCCGATAAGTCCCCAGAACGACAATTTGAGCCTCTTGGGCTTCCGATAAGTCCTCAAAACGACAAGCTCGTGTCGCCGGAGTTCCGACAAGTCCGTAAAACGTCAGCGGCGGTAAGTCCGGGGGCGGTCCTGTCGATCCTCTAGAGCTCTTTCTCCCAGAGGTTCGTCCAGCCGGGCAGTTCCAAGCCCTCGTAGGGCAGCCACACCGGCTTGTGGCGAGAAAACCCCTTGCGCGCGTAAAGGCGGTTGGCTTCGACGTTGGCCACGCTCGTGTTGATGCGCACGACGTGGGCGCCCAGCTTACGGGCCTGCTCTGCCGCGGCGGCGAGAAGCGCGCTCGCGACGTGGCGGCCCTGAGCGGCCGGGTCGACGGCAAAGAGGTGGTAGCAGGCGACCTCGCCGGCGGGCAAGGGCTCCCAGTCCGCGGGGCCGGCGCCGCGGCCGTGGCCCGGCCCCCAACCGTCGCCCATGTCGGCGTCGTGGTCAACAAAGACCAGGCCAAGGGGGGTGGCGCCCTTGACGGCGCGGCCATTCTCGACGTCCTTCTCGTTAAAGGCGCCCAAGCCGATGCCACGGCCCAGAAGCTCGTCCACAAGGCCGACCGGCGGCCAGACGTCCTTCTTCCAGCCGCTGGTTCCGGGATGGGCCGTCACGTGGTCGTAGAGGGCCGCGGCCGCCTGCGCAAGCTCGGGCCCCACGGGCACGACGGCGATGCCCGCCGGTGCCTCGACCGAGCGAGCCTCGTGGCGCACGTCGTTTTGCAAAATGGAGTAGAGCACGCCCTCGGTCACGTCGTCGGGCGCCACCTTGGGCAGGGTATGCTCGGCTCCCTCGACGAAGAAGCATTGCGCGCCCGGGATGGCCGCGGCAATGCGCTCGGTTTCCTCGGGCAGGATGCAGTCGAACTCGCCCGCCATGACGGTCACGGGGCAGCTGATGATGCCCAAAGACGCCGCGTCGATCTGCGGCTGGTCGACCATGAGCTGCAGAAGCTCCGCGATGCGGCCGGCCTCGTCGGGGGAGGGCACGGCGTTGCCCTCGTCGTCCACGGCGCCTTCCCAGCCACCCTGCGCCCAGGCCAGGTTTGCCGCCGCGGCCTGGGCCATGTAGTCCTGGTCCTCCTGCGAAAGGCCCGCCGGCGTGAGGTTCGCGCCCACGGCCGTGAGCGACAAGACGTGCTCGCCCCAGTCGCGCGCAAGGAGAAGCCCCAGGATCGCGCCGTCCGAGAAGCCCAGCACGTGGCAGTCCCACACGCCCAGCCGGGCCATGACCTCGCGCGCGTCGGAGGCCATGAGTTCGTAGCTCAAGGGCGCCGTTCCGCGGGTGGACTCGCCCTGCGCGCGCGAGTCCACGGCCACGACCGCACGGCCCGTCTCGACCACGGCGTCGATGGTGGGGCCAAAGATGCCGTGCTCCTCGCCGTTGCCGTGGAGCATCAAGACGGGCGGCAGCGCGCCCGAGATGCCAAAGGGGGTTCCCGCCTGGTCGCGCGCGCCGTGCGGGCCGTAGACGAACGCGGCTATGACCGCGCCGTCTTCGCAGGGCACGTCAACGCGGCAGACAAGGTTGGCCGTGGGCCTGGCATACGGGCGCGGGATATGGACGGGCGGGAACTCAACGCACATAAAAGACCTAACTACTTCTTGATCTGGCTCGGGTGCTTCTCAAAGAAGTCGAAGCGCGGCGGCAGGGCAACGATCGCGTGCTCGCAGGGCTTCTCGCCGCCCAGGGCGCACAGCTCTGCGGGCGTTGCAAGCGCGTGCTCCCACGAGAAGAACGTGTTAGCGTCAAAGCCCATGTGCTCGCAGATCTTCTCGCAGCCGGAAGGCACGGCCGGGTGCATGAGCAGGGTCACCGTGCGCAGGGCGCAGAAGGCGTCCGCCAGGGCCTGGGCGTAAGCGGCGTCGTCGCCCTTGGCGGCCTTGGAGGCGTCGTCCCAGCGCTTGTTCTCTTGACGGGCGAACTCCTCGGCGATGCCCAGGGCGCCGTGCGCGTCGAAGGCATAGGCCGCGGCCTCGAAGTCGAGCGTGGCCTTGTGGCAGGCCTCGACCACCTCGGGCGCGGGCTCGGCCGCGGGCAGGCAGGAGCCGCAGACGTTGGCCGCGCCGTAGAAGCAGCTGCGGGCCAGGCGGTTGAAGATGTTGGTGAGGAAGGCGGACTCCTTGAGCGCGGGGTCGACGATGCGCGGGTCGTCCTTGACCAGGACCTCCTCGCCGGTCTTCTTGTCCTTGTGCGAGACGGAGGTGTCGAAGGGCTTGGGGTTGAAGCTCACGGCCTTCTGGTCAAGGCCCAGCGACAGCCAGTGGGCGCGCAGCTGCTCGGGCGTGTAGGCGTCCAGAAGCTCCGCGGCCATGGGCGGCTTGATGGCGCCCGAGGAAGAGGCCTTCTTGTTCATGAACAGGATGTGGTAGTTGGCGATGGGCGTGTCCTGGAAAAGGCCCCAGTCCAGGGCCTCCCACATCGCGGGCTGGGCCACGCAGTAGAAGTAGATGTTGTCCTGGCCGATGAACTGGTAGACGCGGGCGTCGTCGGCGCACCACCAGTCGCGCCAGTCGTGGGACGTGTAGCGGGTGCCGCCGGCCTTCTCGTCCAGGCCCAGGGCGGTCTGCGTGAAGCTGATAGGCGCCCACAGGCTCTCGGGCCAGCACCAGACCGTGAGGTCGCGGGTGCCGTCGAGCTCCGGCGCGGGCACGCCCCACTCGATATTGCCGGTGATGCGGAAGGGCAGCAGGCACTTGCCGGTGCGGAAGCGCACGTCGGAGGCCTCCAGGACCTCGCGGGCGTGGTCGCGGGCCTCCCAGTTTGCAAAGGTCAGCGAGAAGGACTGCTGGTTGCCCTCGGCCTCGGTCAAGGTGTAGTCGCCCAGCTTGTCGGCGACCTTCTCGAAGTCCTCGCGGAACTTGGTCTGGATGTAGATCACGGGGTCGACCAGCGACTCGCGCACGGTCTTGGTCACGATGGCGCGCACCTGCGGGTCGGCGTCCCACTCGTCCATGAGCTTCTCGAGCTGGGGCCTGAAGGCGGGCAGGTCGAAGTACCAGTTGTCAACGGGGCGCAGCTCGGGCTTGGTGCCGGTGAGCTGCGAGACGGGGTTGATGAGCTCCTCGGGGTCGAACTGGTGGCCCAGGTCGCACTCGTCGGCGTAGGCCTTCTCGGACTTGC
>CAVDTK010000035.1:0-17416 GCA_963611755.1 Oscillibacter sp. ER4 | reverse complement strand
GCTCGATCACGAGCTCCGAGACGCGCGTGTGGTTGTCGGCCGGCATGTCGAAGGTCGAGGCCACGACGGTGCCCTTGATGGAGCGCTTCATGTCCGTGACTTCTTCCGGGCGCTCGTCGACGAGCAGGCAGAAGAGATGGACCTCGGGGTTGTTGGCCGCGATGGACTGGCAGATCTTCTTGAGGCAGGTGGTCTTGCCGGCCTTGGGCGGGCTGACGATAAGGCCGCGCTGGCCCTTGCCGATGGGGCTCACCAGGTCGATCGCGCGGCCGGTGACGGAGTCCTTGCCGCACTCCATGGTCAGGCGCTCGTTGGGGAAGATCGGGGTGAGGTCGCGGAAGCGCGGGCGCGCCTTCAAGCCCTCGGTGGGGCCGCCGTTGACGGTGTCGACCGACTGCAGCGGCGGGTACTTGGCGTTGTTGCGGCTGGGGCCCACCTCGCCGGTGATGTAGTCGCCCGGGCGAAGGCCCAGGCTGCGGACGAGCGACTGGTGGACAAAGGCGTCGTCGTCGCCCTCCATGTAATTGCCGGTGCGCACCCAGCCGTGGCCCTCGTTGGAAAGCTCGAGGACGCCCTCGATGTGGCGGAAGCCCTCGGCGCGGGCCGCGGCGGCGTAAATGGCCTCGATAAGTTCGGGCTTGCGCACGCCCACGTACTCGACCTCGAGCTCGGCCGCCTTGGCGCGAAGGTCGGCGACCTTCATCTCGGTGAGCTCCTCGCGGGTGAGGGACGGCTGCGTCTGGACCTCCTGGCCGCGGCGGTTGCGCTGGCGGTTGCGCTGGCGGCGCTCGAAGCGCCCTCCCCTGTCGCCGCGGTCTCCGCGGTCGGCGTCCTTGGCGTCCTTAGAGGGCTTGTCAGCCTCGCCCTTAGCGGGCTTCTCGCCGTCTGCCTTGGGGCCCTTCTTCTTTTTGCGAGAGGGCGAGACGGGCGCCTGGTCGCTGGCCTCGCCGTCCACGACCTGCGAGGGCATGGGGGTGGGCTCTGCGACGGCGGCGGTCGCGGCCTCGGTGACGCGCGTCATGTCGTCGACGGACGCGGCCGCGGCGGCCTGGGCCTGCTCAATCTCCGCCTTGGGCTTGCGGCCGCGGCGGCGGGGCTTTGCGGGAGCGTCGTCGGACGCCGGGGCGGGAGCGTCGGCGCTGGCGGCGGGAACGGGCGCGGGAGCCGCATCGGCCTGCGCGGCCGCCTGAGCTGCCTCAATCTCCGCCTTGGGCTTGCGGCCGCGGCGGCGGGGCTTCTCAGCAGCGGACTCGGGAGCGACGGCAGCAGCACCCTCGGCGCTCACGGCCTCGCCCTCGACGTCCTTCTTGGCGCTCTTGCGAACGGTGCGCTTCTTGGGCGCGGGCTTTACCTCGTCGGAGCCGGCGGCGCCTTCAGCGGCGACAACTTCCTCAGCCGCCACCTTAGGCTTGCGGCCGCGACGCGCGGGCTTCTTCTCGCCCTCTGCCGCGTCGGCTACGGGCGCGACCTTCTCCTCGGTGACCTCGGCCTTGGGCTTACGGCCACGGCGTTTGGGCTTCTCCTCCACAGCAACGTCTAGGCTGAGCTGCTCTTCTGTGGACATGTGTTACCTTCCTGGTTCAAGCGCGGGACTGCGCCGCTCATGTCATATGGGAAAACGGGCGCGATCGCGCCGATACGTGTAAACAAGCCAAACCCAAAGCGGGAAAGTATGTTGTACATGGGAAATAAGTTGGGCACGTGCCTCAACCACGAGAAAAGATAACACATTTGCTTAAAACGCGCACATTTCATACGACGAACGGCGTCGACACGCGTCTGGCGCCGTAACCGCCCTGAACTGACGAGAACAACAAAATACTGTACATAAATATAACGGACGCCCTAAATAACCTAACGTTGAGAGCGCCCGCTTATATTTATGTACACTAAATGCCGAGAAACCCGTGAAATTGCCCGCGAGACCGCTTACCCCACGTGGCTCTTGCGGCGGACGATCAAGCCCCTGATGACGTGCTCGAGGTCCTTGGCCACGGCAAGGCCCGCCTCGGTGAGGCGCAGATGCGCCACGTGCCCGTGGCCCTTCTGCTGAAAGCGCTCGAGCAGGCCCGCCTTGACAAGGCCGGAGACGGACATGGATACCGTGGGCTGCAGGTAGCCCAGCTCGTCGACCAGCTGCATGATGGTGAGGTCGTCCCCAGGCGCCGCATAGACGCCGAGAAGCACCAGGTCAGACGCCTTGCAAAACATCGCGCCCATGGCGTCGACGTACTTGCACAGGCGATCGGGCGTCGTGCGCGAGAGCGACTTGCCCACCGGGATCTGCCCGCGGGTTTTCTCACAAAGGGTTCGCACGGCAAGCGAGCCTTCCGGCGTGATGGAGCACACGATGTTCCTGCGGTCCTCGTCACCCTCGACGCGCTCGATGTAGCCCAGCTCGGCCAGGCGGCTCGTGCGATGCGTCATCGTGGGGCGCAGCGCGTTTTGGTACTCGGCGATCGACGACGTCTTCAGGGGGGCCTGGGCTGCATGCAGGCGACACAGCACGGCGAACTCCTCGAAGGTCAGACGTGCCGGGGAGTCCGTCGACTGACGGACGATGTTGTATGCCCTGCGGACGGACATGAACTCTCTTAAGTCCATACACGGCTCCAAAACCAATTGCGAGCGCGATCGCGGCGCGCCTCAAGCACTGCGAACGATGAACGATTTTTCGCCCATTTATCAACAAAGTATACATAAAGCAAAACGGCGCTAAGGGAGCAGCGCCGTTTTAGTACATAAAAGTGTTACATAGCAGATTTAACCATTACATACTGATGGGCGCAGAGACGCCGATCATCTGCAGCGTGAGCGCGAGCACGCGGCGGGTCGCGTCGCACGCGGCCAGGCGCGCGCGGGAAAGCTCGGCGTCCATCGGGCGGGTCTCGCTGGGGATGACCTGGCAGGCGGCGTAGAACGAGTGGAACTCGGCCGCCAGCTCCTCGGCGTAGTGGGTAAGGCGGAAGGGCGCGCGGTCGCGGGCGCAGGACTCGACCAGGCCCGCGAACTCAGAGACCTTGCGGGCAAGGGAAGCCTCGGCCGCGTCGGTGAGAAGGCCCAAGTCGTAAGTGTCGCCCACGGCGCGGGCAGCAATCTCGTCCATGCCAAGCGCGGCCGCCTCGTCCACGTCGACGCCGGCGGCACGGCGCAGGATCGAGCATATGCGCGCGTGGGCGTACTGCACGTAGTAGACCGGGTTGGTGTTGTCCTGCTTCTTTGCCTGCTCGATGTCGAAGTCGATCATCTGGTTGTTGGACTTAGCCACCAGGGTGTAGCGCGTGGCGTCGGGGCCGACCTCGGCCAGAAGCTCGTCGAAGGCCACCATGGTGCCCTTGCGCTTGCTCATGCGAACCGGCTCGCCGTTGCGCAGAAGGTTCACGAGCTGGCCGAGAAGGACCTCGAACTGCGTGGGATAGCCCAGGGCCTCGCAGACCGACTGCACGCGCTTGATGTAGCCGTGGTGGTCGGCGCCCCAGATATCGATCACGTGGTCGACGCGGCAGAACTTGTTCCAGTGGTAGGCCACGTCGGAGGCAAAGTAGGTGTACTCGCCGTTGGTCTTGATAAGGACGCGGTCCTTGTCGTCGCCGAAGTCGGTGGAGCGGAACCACAGCGCGCCCGCCTCGTCCTTGAAGAGATAGCCCAGCTCGTCGAGCTTGGCCAGGGCGCGGTCGACGGCGGACTTGCCCGTCTCGTCCTTGTCGTAGAGGCTTCTCTCCGAGAACCACACGTCGAAGTCGCAGCGGGCCTCGTGGCAGGTCTCGCGGATGGACTCGAGCATCATCTTGTAGCCGCGCTCGCGGAAGCTCTCGCAGCGCTCGTCCTCGGTGGCGGAGACGAGCGTGTCGCCGTCCAGCCCGATGAAGCGCGCGGCCAGGTCGACGATGTAGTCGCCGGCGTAAGCGTTGCCGCCCAGGGCCTCGTTGAAGGCGTCGGTCAAGGGATGGGACTCCGGGGCCTCGTCGGCCTCGTCTGCCACGTAGGCCTCGCGGTCGGCGAGAAGCGCGGCGCGGGCGGCGTCCAAATCGGCACCAGCCGCCATGAGCTCGCAAAGCTGCAGGTAGCGCATAGAGATCGAGTGGCCAAAGACATCCATCTGGGAGCCGTGGTCGTTGATGTAGTACTCGCGCTCGACGTCAAAGCCGGCGTGCTCCATGACGCGGCACAGCGAGTCGCCCAGAGCAGCCCAGCGGCCGTGGCCGATGTGCAGGGGGCCTACCGGGTTTGCCGAGACGAACTCGACCTGGACTTTCTGGCCCTGGCCCAGGTTGGAGCGGCCGAAGTCGGCGCCCTGCTCGCGCACCTGGCGGAACACGTCGTTGGCGGAGGCCGCGTTGAGGTAGAAGTTGATGAAGCCGGGGCCCGCGACCTCGACCTTGGAAAGGCTCGGGTCCTCGGGCATGTGGGCCACGATGGCCGCCGCGATCTTTGCCGGCGCCATGTGGGCGAGCTTGGCGCTTCTCATGGCCACGGTGGAAGACCAGTCGCCGTTTGCGGGGTCTGCCGGGCGCTCGAGGCCAAGGTCAGCCACCTCAAAGGCAGGCAGATCGCCGGCCTGCTGTGCAGAGGCGAGGGACGCGCGGACTAGTTCTTCGAGCTTGGCGGCCATAGGTCTTCTCCTTGGTTCTTGAAATAAAATCCGGATGCGCGGGGCATCCGGATATGAAGTCTAGCAGAGCGATGCCGGTGCGGCACTAGTCAAGCACCACGCGGCCCGAGGCGCCTTTCTCCTCGTGGGCAAGGTCGTGGCGAAGGCGCGCCAGGCCAAGGTCGAGGCCCACCGGGTAGATCTGGGGGTTCAAGAAGCGCGTTACCGCGGGGTCGAGGTGCATGATGGCGGTCTTGCAGCGCTCACGGGCGGACTCGATCGAGCAGGCCGAGCAGGTCTTGCCGTTCTCGACCAGGCGGGTGAGAAGCTCGCGCGGCTCGCCGTAGACGTTGTAGGAGCCGTAGACGTCCAGGATGTCCATCATCTGGGTGCTTGCGGGCTCGACGCCTTCCTGGCAGATCATGTCGCCGGTGGGGCAGCCCATCTCGTCATAGTAACGAAGAACGTGCTGGATACCGGGGATGGTGCGCTTGTAGGCCTGCTCGGAGAGCTTGATCACCGGGCGCCAAGGCTCGTCTGCGCCGGAGCGGATGGCCGAGAGCTTGTAGACGCCGCCAAGGGACGGCTGGGGGTCGCAGGTGGCGAGCTTGGTGCCCACGCCAAAGGAGTCGATGGGCGCGCCCTGCGCGAAAAGCGACTGGATGGTGTACTCGTCCAGGTCGTTTGAGACCGAGATCTTGACGTAGGGCAGACCCGCCTCGTCAAAGGCCGCGCGGGCCTCCTTGGACAAGCGCGCAAGGTCGCCGGAGTCGATGCGCACGGCGGACAGTCGCTCGCCCACCTCCTCCATCTCTTTGGCGACGATGACCGCGTTCTTAATGCCCTGGTGGACGTCGTAGGTGTCCAGAAGCAGGCAGCAGTTCTTGGGACTCGACTTGGCGAAAGCGCGGAAGGCCTCGAGCTCGGTGGGGAACGCCATGACCCACGAGTGGGCATGCGTGCCGAAGACCGGGATGCCGTAGATCTTGCCGGCAAGGACGTTGGAGGTTGAGGAACCGCCCGCGATGTAGGACGCGCGGGCGACCGCCAGGCCACCGTCGGGGCCCTGTGCGCGGCGCAGGCCAAAGTCAGAGACCGGGTGCCCCTCGGCAGACCTCACCACGCGGGCGGTCTTGGTGGCCACGAGCGTCTGGAAGTTCACCAGGTTGAGAAGGGCGGTCTCGATGAGCTGGCAATCGATGACGGGGCCCATGATGCGCACCATGGGTTCGCGTGGGAAGACGACCTCGCCCTCGGGAACTGCGTCGATGGTGAGGTTCAGGCGGTGGCCGCGCAGGTATTCCAGGAACTCCGGCTTGAACATGGCGCCGCCGCCGGGGGCCTCAAGGCCGGCAAGGTACTCGATGTCGGCGTCCTCGAAGACGAAGTTCTCCACCAGGTCGGCGATCTGGCCCGTGCCGCAGCAGACGGCATAGCCGCCGCCAAAGGGGTTCTCGCGGAAAAAGGCGTTGAAGCAGGCCTCGGAGTCGACCAGGCCCGACTCCCAGAAGCCCTGGGCCATCGTGAGCTCGTAGAGGTCGGTGTTGAGGCAGACGTCGGTGGGCTTGGTGCGATCGGTCAAAGACATGCTTATCGCCTTCCAAAGAGTTGGAGAAGGACCATGACGACGGCGACCAGCGCGATGCCGAGAAGGACGATCTTCTGCCCCGCGGGCATCTTGAGGTCCTCGTCGTCCTCGTCGGGCTCCATGAGCCTGCGGCCGCGCTCGCGCTCCGCAGCGATGCGCTCGGCCTCGGCGCGCTCGGCGTCGGTCTTGGCCTGAGCCGCGGCCGCCTGGGCCTGCTCGGCGCGAAGCTGCTCGAGCTCTGCTCGCTCTGCCGCCTGGGCCTGGGCCTTCTCGCGGGCCGCCTTCTCGGCGCGCAGCTGCTCGAGCTCGGCGCGTTCCTCGTCGCTTAGCGTGCTTTGGTCTGACATGCGTCCTCCAAGGTGGGTGCTGGCGAGAAGGTCTATCCCGCGGGCGCCGGGTGTTTAGGGATGGGGTTGACTATACCCTTTATCCGGGCAGTTCATCGCCACAAACGCCGGTGGCGTCGAAGGCCGGCACGAAGCTCTCCGAGACGGTGCCGCCCTCCTGCCACCAGATGTGCTCGAAGCCCAGGTCGTCGGCGTGGCACAAGACCAGCTCGTACTCGAGGTCGTCGAGGGTCTGGGCAAGGGCGCCGCCCTCGCGGCGGCAGCGCTCGTTGGGCGTGTACTGGTTCATGATCGAGACATCGGCCTGGTTTCCCGCGATATCCCACACGCGGTCGAGCACCGCGCAGGAGTCGTCGGCGTGGGTGGGAAGCACCAGGTGGCGCACGATGACGCCGCGCTTCATGAGGCCGTTCTCGTCAACGGAGCGGCCGCCCTTCTCGGCGACCGAGGAGACCATGGCGACCAGGGCGTCGGCCGCGACCTGCGGGTAGTCGGGCGCGCCGGAAAGCTTGCCCGCAAGACGGGCGTCGGCGTACTTGAAGTCGGGAAGCCAGACATCCACGATGTCGGCCATAGACTGGACGGTCTCAACCAGCTCATAGCCGCTCGTGTTGCAAACGATGGGCAGGTCAAGGCCCGCTTCCTTGGCCATGAGCACGGCCTCGCGGACCTTGGGCGCATAGTGCAGGGCCGTCACCAGGTTGATGTTGTGGGCGCCCTGCTCCTGGAGCTCCAGCATCGAGGCGGCCAGGCGAGACGTGCTCGCCGACAGGCCAAAGCCCTCGGACGAGATCTCGTGGTTCTGGCAAAAGACGCAGCGCAGAGGGCAGCCCGAGAAGAACACGGCGCCCGAGCCCTTCTCGCCGGAGATCGGGGGCTCCTCCCAGAAGTGAAGGGCCACGCGGGCCAGGCGAAGCTCCGACGTCATGCCGCAGACGCCCGCCGCACCCGACGCGCGGTCGACGCGGCAGCGCCTGGGGCACAGCTCGCAGCTCGAAAACGGGTCGGTCTCCCCCATCACTTATGGTCGCCCCAGTGGTGGTTGCCCTCCTGGCGCTCGGCCTCTTCCTCAAAGGCGTCGTCTGCGGGCGAGACCAGCTCGTCCTCACCGGTGTTGGGGTTGGTGTGGTGGAGAAGCACGGGGTCGAACAGGCGCAGGCGCTTAGCGATGACGATCGAGACCACGAAGAGCAGGCAGAAGATGCCGATGCGCGGGATGGTCTGGACCTGGGTCATGACGATGGCGCCGGCGCACAGAAGCGCGGTCCACGCATACATGACGAGCACGGCCTGGCGCTGGTCGTAACCCTCGTCCATCAGGCGGTGGTGGATGTGGCCGCGATCGGCGTGCCCCACGCTCACGTGGGCGCGCGTCCTTCTCACGATGGCCGAGAAGGTGTCGAGAATGGGCACGGCGGCGATGACCAGCGGCACGATGATGGTCGTGAGACCGGCCACGCGCGTGACCGAGAGCAGCGAGGCAACGCCCAGCGAGAAGCCCAGCGTGAGCGACCCCGAGTCGCCCATGAAGACGGACGCCGGGTGGAAGTTGTAGCGAAGAAAGCCCAGGCAGGAGCCCACGACGGCGATGGAAAGCGCCGCCGAGTCAAGGCGTCCGGCCGCGACCGCCAGCACAAAGGTGGTGAAGCTCGCGATACCCGAGATGCCCGCGGCCAGGCCGTCCAGGCCGTCGATCAAGTTGATGATGTTGACGTAGGCCACCAGGTAGATGACCGTCACCGGGTAGGCGACCCAACCCAGCGAGACGAACTCGCCGGCGTTGAAGGGGTCGGAGATGTCGCCGATCACCAGGCCGCCCGCGACGGCGATCCCCGCTGCAAGGACCTGACCTGCGAGTTTTTTCTTAGGGCTCAAGGAATAGCGGTCGTCGAGAAGCCCCGTCAAGAAGATGACGACAAAGGCCGCGACCAGCATCCAGTAGTTGACCTGCATCTTAGGCGAGGGGACGAGAACCACCGGCCACTCGAGGAACGTGGTGCCCAGGTACTGGGCCACGAAGGCGCAGACGATGCCGAAGAACAAGGCGATGCCGCCCATGCGGGGGATCGGCTTCTTGTTGACCCTGCGGGCGCCGGGCTGGTCGACGGCGCCGACGGCTATGGCGAATTTCCTGGCCAGGGGCGTCATGCCGAGGGCGGCGAGAAACGCCACCAGGAACAGACAGGTGAACGGAACCCAGTCTGGGACCATATCCGGCAAAGCAACACCCCCAAGGCATTCAAGCGCGGCGCGCGGCCGCACGATAATTTTTATCCTGCCATGATACAAGATTAGGGAGGGTTAGCGCCAACCGACTTGCGGGGGGCGGCCCACACGCCTGTGCCTTGAGCATCCGCGCCAGATGCGAGAAAGTCAAGACTGTACTTGCCCCGGCGGCATATGGATAATGAAGATAACGTCTCCCTGCGGAGCTAACTGGGTGAACCGACAAGCGTTACTTGGGGGTCCTATATCTCGTGTTCAGTACGGGTATTCTCCGTTGCTGAGAAAGCCGGAACGCGCGATGCGGACACCCACCTTATGGAAGGTGGGTTCATTAACGCAACCGCAGGGAGCGTCTTTTTGTTTCTCCCCCACACATACATATGGATGGTCATTGGGCGCGACGCGGCTTGCGGCGCTTTCTTCTCCGTGCCCACGCAAAACCTGGGGTTGTCTGATACTCGCGCGCCATCCAACTTTCAATTTCAGGGGTTGTCTGATGCTTGCGCGCCGTCAGGCTTTCAAATTCCAGGGTTGTCTGATGATTCGCTTTCAAATTAAGGGCTTGTCTGATACCAAATCATCAGACAAGCCCTCGTTTTGAAAGTTGAGAGAGGCGCGGGCATCAGACAACCCTGGATTTTGCAAGGGATCGGCGAGAAGATCGCGCGCGGCAGGTTGCCGCGGCAAAAGGGCGCCCCCGTGGCGCTTGCGCGTCCCGGGGGCTACAAGGAAAGAAGGTACTTAGGATTTACCACCCCTAGAGGACCTTCAATCAAGCCCAGGTCAGATGCACAGTTTTGTCACTTCTCCAACACGTGCGCTCCACAATTTCAAACGCCTGCGCCCAAGCGTTAAGATTTAGGGCAGCAAAAACGCGCGATGGGAGACGCATGCCAGAGAAGCCCCGACAAAACCAAGGCAAGAGCCAGGCCCGGCACTCGGGTGTGCCGCGCGAGGCTTTTCTGCCCGTAAGCAGGCAGGATATGGAGGCCCGCGGCTGGGACCAGTGCGACTTCGTCTACGTCTGCGGCGACGCCTACGTCGACCACCCGAGCTTTGGCATGTCGATCATCTCGCGCACGCTCGAGGCCCACGGCTTCAAGGTGGGCATCATCTGCCAGCCCGACTGGCACGACCCTTCAAGCATCGCCGCCCTGGGCGAGCCGCGCCTGGCGTTTCTCGTCTCCGCAGGCAACATGGACTCGATGGTCAACCACTACACCGTGGCAAAAAAGCGCAGGTCAAAGGACTTCTACACGCCGGGCGGCCGCATGGGCGCGCGCCCAGACCACGCCGTGGTGGTCTACTCGAACCTCATTCGCCGCACGTTCAAGCACGTGCCCATCGTGCTGGGCGGCATCGAGGCGAGCCTCAGGCGCCTGGCGCACTACGACTACTGGTCAGACTCCCTCAAGCGGTCGGTCCTTGTGGACTCGGGCGCCGACCTTTTGCTTTACGGCATGGGCGAGCACTCGATCGTCGAGATGGCCGAGGCCCTGGACGCGCAGATCCCCATCGACCAGGTGAGCTGGATCGCGGGCTCCGTATATAAGACGAAGGACCTGAGCGAGGTCTACGACTACGATCTTCTCCCCTCCTATGAGGAGGTCCGCGAAAGCCCGCGCACCTACGCGGAGAGCTTTGCCGTGCAGTACAAGAACATGGACTCGATAACAGCCCACCGCCTGGTCGAGCCCTACCAGGCCGACAACCTCTATGTAGTCCAGAACCCGCCGTCGGCGCCCCTGACCACGCCAGAGCTCGACGCCGTCTACGAGCTGCCCTACGCCCGCGGCTGGCACCCGGACTACGACGAGGCGGGCGGCGTCCCGGCCTTCGACTTCGACGAGGTGCGCTTCTCGATCGCGGCAAACCGCGGGTGCTTCGGCGAGTGCAGTTTCTGCGCCATCACCTTCCACCAGGGGCGCGTCGTGCAGGTGAGAAGCCACGACAGCATCATGGACGAGGCCCGCGAGCTCATCAAAGACCCGCACTTCAAGGGCTATATCACCGACGTGGGCGGCCCCACGGCGAACTTCGGCCGGTCGGCCTGCGACAAGCAGGCGGAGCACGGCGTGTGCTCAAACCGGCGCTGCATGTGGCCCAAGCTCTGCCGCAACATGGTGGTCGAGGAGGACTCCTACGCCGATCTTCTCGCCGACCTGCGCCAGCTGCCGGGCGTGAAGAAGGTCTTCGTGAGAAGCGGCGTGCGCTTTGACTACACGCTGGCCGACAAGTCCGACAAGTTCCTGGACGAGCTGGTGCGCCACCATGTCTCGGGCCAGCTGCGCCTGGCGCCCGAGCACGTGAGCGACACGGTGCTGGCCGCCATGGGAAAGCCGCCGCGCGCCGTCTACGACGCGTTTTGCCGCCGCTTCGAGAAGGCGACCAAGGCGGCGGGGCTCGAGCAGTACGTGGTGCCCTACCTCATCAGCTCGCACCCGGGCTCCACGCTGACCGAGGCCGTTGAGCTGGCCGAGGCCGTACGCGACATGGGCTACATGCCCGAGCAGGTCCAGGACTTCTACCCCACGCCCTCCACGATGAGCACCTGCATGTTCTACACGGGCCTGGACCCGCGCGACATGTCGCCCATCTACGTGCCGAGAGACCCTCACGAGAAGGCAATGCAGCGCGCGCTGATCCAATACCGCAAACCGGAGAACTGGAAGCTCGTGCACGAGGCGCTGGTCAAGGCCGGGCGCGGGGATCTCATAGGGTTTGGGCCCAAGTGCCTGATCAGGCCGTATCCGCCTAAGGAGACGGGCGAGTCCGGCCGCGGGGCCGGCGGCTCCGGCAAGGGGCGCAAGAAGGGCTCGGGCGGCGCCGGCGCCGGGCGCGGCGGCAAGGGAGCCGGCGGCGCGCACGGCGGATTTCCGCAGGGTATGAGCCGGGCGCAGAACACGGCCGGGCGAAACCGCGCAGCTCAGGGGCGCCAGGGCGCGAACGCGAAGCGCGGGCACCGGTAGGGCGCCCGCGCGGTTGTCGCGTTTGGGACTTATCGGAAGCGATGGGTCGTGCCGATTGTCACGATGGGGACTTATCGGAAGATTTGACTTCCGATAAGTCCGTAGAACGACAAGATCTTCTCGCTAGAGTTCCGATAAGCCGGGATTACGACAAGGTGGGTTCCGACAAGTCGGGATTGCGACAAGGGGCGGCGGCGAGAAGCTACTCCGAAAGGGTCCCGGAAGCCGCGATCGCGGTAGCGCCGAGAAGGGCTGCGGCGGCAAGCCCAGCAGCGCTCGCGGAATCGTCACCGGTAGACGGGGTGCCGGACTTGGCGGAGCGGCCCGCCGCAGGCGTCGTCGCGGCACCCGACTGGGCAGGCGTCGCGTCGCCCGTAGGCGTCGGCGCAGGCGCGGGCTCCGGCTCAACCTCGGCGTGGTCCGTGATCTTAATGCGCCCGGCACCCGCGGCATCGAGATAGCCCTCCCCCACGGTGCCCTTGAGCACATCCTCCACGTAGGCAACAAAGGCCAGGCAGTCGTAGCCATACTCCTGCGGCGCGCCGGAATCGTCGGGCGCGGCGGGCAAGATATTGCCGCTGCGCACCAGGATGTACTCGGAGCCAGCAACGGTATAGCGTGCCGCGGGGTCGATCGCTGCGCCGTTTACCTTGACGTCCTGGACACGGCGCTCCCCCTCGATCTTGGCAAAGGTCTTGTTGTTGGCGGCAAGCACCACCGGCGTGGGGATGTCGGTGCGAATGGTATAGCTAAGCTCCTTCGAGACGTGCAGGAAGAAACCGTTGTCCTCAGGCACCTTGGAAGCGCCCGCCTCCAGCATGTCGAGGATATGCTGGCCCGTGACCTCGCGCGCGATAAGCTTGTTGCAGTACGGCATCGCCTTCAAGACGTCGGCGTAGACGATGTCGCCCTGCGCGATGTTGGCGTGCACCGTCGTGGCGTTGAACATGCCGAAGTCGCACGCGATGCCCTTCTCGGTGCAGGCGTAGAAGAACGCGTCGGCCACAAGGTCGCCGAAGTTAGTCTCCTGCCTGCGCAGCGACCCGGAAAAGACGTAATCCGAATAGCCGTACAGCGCCGCCTGGGCATAGCCGATCTTCTCGTCCGGCATAGGCTCGCCGCCCTCGTGGCTAAGCTCCGCGAGAAACGCCGCGATGTCTTTGTCCGAGCCGTCCCAGGACTCGACGAGCTTGGCCGTCACGTCAAGCGAGGCCGTCGCGGTGCCCGTAGCGGGGTTGATCTCGATGTGGCCGAAGCTCTGGAACTTGGTGCCGGTCTGCGCGATCACGACGTCCTGGCCTAACCTGTTCTGGACCGTTTGCACGTACTTCTCGTGGCTGTGGCCGTCGACCACGATGTCGATGCCGCTCGTCTTCTTGACCACCGTGTCGCTTCTCCAGTAGTCCTCGTTGCCGTACTGGCCCAGGTGCGAGAGAAGCACGACGTAGTCGGCCCCGGCGGCGCGGGCGGCGTCGGCCGCGGCCTGGACGGCGGCGAGAAGGGCGTCGCCGGGTTGTGCGCCCTCAGCCTCCTTCTCGCAGAAACCCCAGGCAAAGTCGCCGTTATCGTCCTTGAAGATCGAGGCGTCGCCGCGGGTGAGGGTCGAGGGCGTGACGGCGCCGATGAAGCCGATCTTCACGGCCTTGCCGCCCACGGAGTAGTCGACCACGCGATAGGCGTCGAAGACCGACGAGCCGTCCGCCCGGTTGAAGTTGCAGCACACGTACGAGACGCCCTGCGACGCAGCGAGGTCCAGGAAGTTCTGGACGCCGTAGTCGAACTCGTGGTTGCCCACGGTCACGACGTCGTAGCCGCACTTGCCGATGACCTTGGAAGGCAAAGCGCCGTTGCTCTCGGCGCCCAGGATGCCGCCCTGCAGGTTGTCGCCGGCGTCCACCAGGGTGACGTTGCCCGCGGCGTGCGCGGCCCGCTGTGTCGTGGCGTAGTCTGCCAGCGCCGCGTAGCCGAGCTTGTTGTCGTAGTTGTACATGCCGCAGTGGACGTCGTTGGTGTGGAGAAGGGCGATCGTCTCCGCGTCCTGCGCGCCCGCGGCGGCGTCAGCGGCGTCGTCGGCGAAGGCGGCGGCGGGGCCGGAGGCCAGGCTCACGGTAAGGGTCGTGAGCGCGGCGGCCGCGCCGGAGAGGAACGAGCGGCGAGAGAAGCTGTTGCGTAGCATGGGGATCTCCGTTTCGCGAGAAGGCCTTGTCACAGGGGCCCACGTAAAAGCAATTGCCAAAAGTCTAGTACATGCGGGGGCGCGGCAGCCCCACGCCGGATGAGTTGATTTCGCGCGGGAGAAAAACCACGCCGAGCGGGGCCGCCCGCAGTGGAACAATGGTGCACCCGACACGACCCACACCCACCGCCCGGAAAGGACGTGACCCATGGTCCGCGATATCGTCAGATCCCCGTTGCTGCTGCGCGTCCCCAGCGAGCCCGCGACGCCCGGCCACCCCGACGACGCAGCCGTCGGCCGCGACCTTCTCGACACCTTGGCCGCCCACGCCGACGAGTGCGTGGGCATGGCCGCCAACATGATCGGCGTGAGGCGCCGCATCATCGTGGTCTCAAACGGGGCGCGCCACATGCTGATGTACAACCCCGAGATCCTGGAGCGCGTGGGCGAGTACCAGACCGAGGAAGGGTGCCTCTCGCTCGACGGCGTGCGCCCGTGCACGCGCTGGCGCCGCGTGAAGGTCCGTTACCTCGACGACTCGTGGCGGGAGCGCACGATCTCGTTCACCGGCTACGTGGCCGAGATCATCCAGCACGAGATCGACCACCTGGACGGGATCGTTATCTAGGCGCAGGTTTCAAGCAAGACAAAGAAAAGCCGCCCGCGACGCTGAGAAGTGCGTCGCGAGCGGCATTTTTCATGGCTTGATTGAGCCTTGGACCTGGGCCTCTTACGCCTCGAGCTTCTTGGCGATAAGGTCGGCCAGGACGTCGCCCAGCTCGTGGCCGGCGACGCGCATCATCTTGGGGAAGCGGCTGTAGTACGTGAGGCCCGGCGTGGAGTTGACCTCGTTGAAGACGACCTCGCCCTCGGGCGTGACAAAGAGGTCGACGCGGGCGAATCCCTCGCAGCCCAGGGCCTCGTAGACGCGCTCGCCGGCCTCGCGCACGCGGGCGAGAAGCTCGGGCGAAAGGTCGGACGGGCAGCGCAGCTCGGTGTTCTGGCCGGGGTTCTTCTCCAGGTGGATGCGGAAGAAGCCGCCGCCGGAGACGACGATCTGGTCGACCTCGCCCATCGAGATGCCGCTCGCGGCGTCGCCGATGACGGCGCAGCCCACCTCGTCGCCCGTGATGGCCTCCTCAACGGCGACCTTGCGGTCGAGCGCGAAGGCGGCCGCCAGGGCCTCCTCATAAGAGGCCTGGTCAGTGGCCTTGGAGACGCCGATGGAAGAGCCGCCGCGGGCCGGCTTCACAAAGACGGGGAAGTCGCCGCAGGCCTTCACGGCCGCAGTCTTCTGATCCGCGGTGCAGCCGCGATAGAGGACCTCGCACTTGGGCGAGCGCACGCCGGCGGCAGCCGCCAGGCGGTGCGACGCGTCCTTGTCCATGCAGACGGCGCTCGCAAGGACGCCGCAGCCCACGTAGGGCATGCCGCACATCTCGAGGGCACCCTGCAAGGTGCCGTCCTCGCCGCCCTGGCCGTGCATGACGGGCAGGGCCACGTCGACGTCCAGGCGGCAGAGCTCGCCCGCGCGCACCACGTAGAAGCCGCCCTTGCCGACGCCGCCCGGCACCAGCACGACCTTCTCGGTGTCATGGGACTCCCAGTTGCCGGTGACGTCTGCGGCGTCGCCGGTGTAGTGGAACCACTCGCCGTCGCGCGTGATGCCAATGAGCACCAGCTCAAAGCGGCCGTTCAGCGCGTTGATCACGTTGTCGGCGGACTTGCAGGAGATGTCGTGCTCGGTGGAGATGCCGCCGAACAGAATTGCGACCTTGGTCATTGCTCTTCCCTTTCGTTTGACGCGCCTCGCGGGCGCGTGCGGTTACTCGGCGAGAAACGCGTGCTCGATCCTGCCGATGTACATGGTATGGTAGTCCTTGTCGGCATACTGGGCCTCGTCGATGCCCAGGCCCGGCTCAAAGCCCTCGGGCCCCAGGTAGGTGCTGTAAAGCTTGCGGCAGACGAGGGTAAGGCGCGCCTCGGCGAAGGTGACGCCGTCCGCGGCCTCGATGGGCGTGAGGCCCGCGGCCGCGATCTTATCCTCGTCGCGGCCAGAAACCCGCCCCAGGTAAGCCAGGGTGCGGCGGTACTTCTCGGGGTCGAAGAAGGACAGCGTGAAGTAGTCGCTGGCATCGACGAACTGCTTGGTGTAGCGGCTCTGGCGGATGTAGCAGGTGGCCACAGGAGACGCCCACAGGGTCCCCAGCCCGCCCCAGCTGGCCGTCATCGTGTTGCACGAAGACAGGTCGCCCGCGGTCACAAGCATCCAGTCCTTGTCGATGGCGGTAAAAGGATTGATGGAAAGCGACGTAACGTCGACTTCTTTGAGCGCCATGGGAGTGCTCCTTGTCCTAGTCTTGCGAAAGATGCGCCGAGACCAGATAGATCTCGTCGTCGATCATTGTATCGGGTACGAGGCCGCAAGACGCCATGACCTGGGCCAGGTCGGCCGCCGGCGGAAGCACGCTCGAGACGTGCGCGGCGTGCATGGCGTGGTGGGCATCGATGAAGGCGCGGCTGCGGTCGTGGGCCACGGTGACGCGGCCGCCCGCAGGCAGCGCACGCATGAGGTTGCCGAAGAGCCGGCAGGGGTCGGCGAAGTGCGGGAACGCGTTGAAGACCACGGCGGCGTCGGCGGCCGGGAGCTGCGCCGTGTTGGCGTCGGCGAGAAGGAAGTCGATCTTCTCGGCGCCGGGGTATGAGGCCCGAGCGGTCTCGATCATCTTGGGCGCGATGTCCACCTCGGTGACGCGGGCGACCCCGCGCTCCATAAGGTAGGGGACCAAGACCCCCGCCCCGCAACCGACATCCAGCACGCGAAGGCCCGGCTCGGGAACCGCGACGTCAAGAATCGCCTGGATACGATGGCCATCACAAGACGAGCCCTTGCCCCACGAGGGAGCAAGGGCGTCGAAGAAATCAACCACCTTGTGAGTTGAGCTGACGTTCAAGTACAGTCCTAATCCTGGGGATAGCGGGCCTCGACCAAGCCGGCGTGCTCGAGCGCGCAGACGATGGGCACGATGGCGACGAGCTGAACAATGATACCAGGCAAGGCGGTCACAAAGCTACTTGCGACCCAAGTCTCCAAAGTGTAGTTGCCCGCGGAGAAGATAAGCGCGCGCAGGGCGCCGCCGATGACGCGGCCCGCGAGCATCGAGCCGACAAGGCAGATGTACATGTCGACCGGGGTCTTGCCGGTCTTGACCACGCGGGCGAGAAGGCCGCCGGCCGCGCCGTAGACCGCGAGCTCGCAGGTCATAGCGGGAAGGATGGCCGCGCCGGGCATGCCGGTGAGGACGCTCGAGGACACGCATGCCAGGATGCCGGAGGCAAGGCCCGCCACGGGGCCGGCGATAAGGCCGCAAAGCAGCACGGGGATGTGCATGGGAAGCCACACGGTGCCGCCGCCGGGCAGGGCATGGAACGCCATGGGGACGACGACGCCCAGGGCGGCGCACACGGCAGCGATAACGACTTTCTTGACAGGGCTCATAAAGGCCACCTCTCACTCGT
>CAVDTK010000034.1:12068-18050 GCA_963611755.1 Oscillibacter sp. ER4 | reverse complement strand
TTCCCCGCGTGGCAGCAGGCGTCCCTCTCGCTAAGCGCGACTTCGTGGTAATGGGCGAGGGCGGACTCTGCCTAGGCTGCAAGCCCTGCACCTTCCCCGTCTGCCCGTTCGGCAAGTAGGGGAGCTGAGTCGTCGCGAGGTGGCACCACCTAGTGGCTAGGCCTCCACGAGAGCGGCTGGCTTGGGATTCCATTGGTGGCTGCATCGTTATAGAATAAGGTAACAATTCTGCTACCAAGGAGGGATTCCATGCGCATCGTATCCTCGAAGACGCTTCGCAGCGACTACGCGTCCGTCGCTGAGGACGCCCATGAGAGCGGAGAGCCCATTTTCGTGACCCGCAACGGTGCGGAAGACCTGGTCGTCATGAGCCACGAGGCATATCTTGCCAGGGAGAAGAAGCTCGAGGAACGCGCCGCGGTGCTTGAAGCCGAGGCGGATTATCGCCTGGGCGGGGTGTCCTATACACTTGACGAGGCCGCCTCGATGCTGCGCGCGGCCCGCTCGGCGCAGGGCGTGGCCTGATGGTCCGTCTTCTGGCCAAGGCTTACGAGGATCTGTTGGACCTCGATGCGCATCATGGGCGCGTGGGCGGCGCGGAGCCGTTTCCCTCGGACGTTGTTATCCAAAAGCTGCGCCTGCTTGAGTCCTTTCCTCTTGCAGGGCCGCTCCATCAAGATCCCTACCTGGCGGACCGCGGGTACCGCAAGCTCCTCACGGGCAAGTGGGTTGCCGTATACCGCGTGGAAGGCGAGGATGTGCTGGTGGCGCGGGTGTTCCATCAAAGGGCCGACTACCTCGGGGGCGTTAAGAAGTCAGGGTCCCTCTAAGGCACGGCTTGCATCAAGCGGTAAACGAACAACGCGACGTATGAAGAAGCCGGGGAAAACGTCCCCGGCACTTGGAAGCCCTCCGTGCGGGATGACCTGGTTCGAATGTATCAACGATAAGGTCAGCGTAGACGGTGGATGCACAAGACGCTCCCGATGCCGCTGGGCCCTATGTGCGACAAAAACCCTTATGGCGAGAGGACCCTGCGAGTAAATCGCGCAGCGCCGCCGCGGCGGAGAGAATTTCTTCGGCGTCGCGACCTCGTTGACCTGCGACATCCTCGTCTTTATGATTTAGCCGCGCGGAGGCTGCAATGCCGGCACAAGTCCCAATCTATCGTTCCTTTGATCTTGCTCCGGTTGTAACCGAGGCCTCTGGTCTGGTTGTTCGGCGCCAAGTAGGCCCGGCTCTTTAGCGAGTCCTTGTCGCTCTTCAACGAGATGCGTGCCAACTCGACATTCCCGGCAACTAACCGTTCGGGCACCTCGAGTATCAGGCGGACCTCGTTCTCATAGCTCCAGGGATAAGATTTGATAAGAAGGCGAGTGTCGTTGGGTTCTTGCGCCCTGCCGTCTACTCGTTCGTCCGATCTCTTCACGGAATAGCCTTCGTTTGCCGCCTTTCCGCAGTAGAGGACGTCGGCCAGGTAGAGTTCGCAGCCGTCGTCCCTGGTTACCTGCTTACAGCAGACGAATTCATCTTTCTCGCTAAGGTAGCCAAGCTCATATTCGTTCTGGGAAGTAATTTCCTTCATCATTTTGCGCGTGAGGTCGAGCATGGCTCCCTTTTTCTCGACTCCGCCGTAGAGCATCCACATCGCGACGTTCTCGGAGATGGAAAACGAGAAACACACGCCAAAGCGAATCATCCCTTTGACTGTTGTGGCAAACGATTTGCGGTCATCGTAGTCGTTCCATCCGTCGCCGAGAGAAAGGCAAATCGACTCGCTGTCGATGATTTGGCCGATGCGATCAACGTTCGAGTAGTACTTGTATGAGTTGTGGTTGGCACCGCGCGCCTTTAGATATGCCCAAAGTCTGTCGGGGTCATCCAGTACGTCTTGCAGCCTTGGTTTTTCATCCTCAGGCATGCGCTCTCCTTGGCTTGACGGTAATTTGACTACGTGATCGTATTGACTAAAGCTGCACCCAGATAGCGGGACGGATGCCGATACTGATGCCAATATATGTGGCCCCGAGTTCCCCTTTGTCATCATAATAGAGTGATCCATAGTCATATTTTTCATAGGGTGAAGACGTCCACCAGCTTCTAATCGCACTAGTCGAATAAGAAAAATTTTCGTTCTTTACTAAATCACTTGGCATACACTTACGGCTCTCTTCTGTCGGCATGTATGCGAAAACCTCATCGGAGCTCAACAGGAAAGGACTTCCGATAATCAGGCAGCGCTCCTCGTCATTCTTGAATGCGGCTTCCAGGAAATCTTGCGACAGGAACTTCTGGATATGGGACGTGGAGTAGCTGTTGTCCTCTCCATTGGAATCGAGGGGCTCAAAAGCAAGAATATCTTTGGATATCAATAAGGCTTTACCGTCCTCGACCGCGAGCACGTTCCAGGTAATGGGTTCCTCGCCGTTGTCGTTGTCGCCGTCTTGCTCATAGCTGCCGAATTCGACGGTTACCGTGCTTCCTGCTTGGAAAGACAGTATTGTTTCCTTCAGCTGCGCAATCCTCGCCTCTTCGGCGGCAATTCTTGCGGCTTCTTGCTGTTGCGGTATAACCACCTGGGTCACAACGAGGACGACGGCAGCGACAAGGGCGAGCGCGGAGCCGATTGCGATGTTCCTCTTCCTTCTTGCCCCGCGGAGCCTGGAGAGTTTCTCCTTGCTTGTCGCAAGACGCTCCTCTGCGTCCTGATAGTCGCCGAGCGAATTGAACTTGTCGATGGCCTCGGTCAGGGACGCGACGGTGCCTTGGTCCTGCAGCTCCACGGCTTTGTCGAAGAGCTCCTTCTCGTACTTGTCGGCATCGGCAAGAAGGGCCGCCTCGTCCTCGTTGGCGAGAAGTCTGTTCTTTGGGAAGGCGCATGACCAACAACTGTCCCGGCCGACGTTGACCTGGCCGCAGGCGCAAACCCACCAGTCGCCGTGGTCCCGCACCTTGCCCGTCGCCGCGGGCGAGGCCTTGTCCGTTCCGAGGTTGCGGGCGCGCTGCTCGGCCGCGCGCGGGGAGAGGGTGAGCGTTTCTCGCTTTGGCATGGGCTCGGGCTCGCCCGCCGAGGCCCAAGTGACATCGCCCGCGTCGACACGCTTTATGGTGAGCGCGCAGGACGCGACGTCGCCGCGCGGGAGCCTGCGCGGCTTGAGGGCGAGCTCGGCCCCGGCGTCGATGTCGGCGTCCAGGTACTCGACGGGCATCTCCTCGGCCGCGCCGTCCGCGTACTCGACCCGCAGGTCCGCGTAGACGGACGCGACGCTCGCCGCGGAGACGTTGCGCGCCTTAGCCTGCAGCCAGGCCTCCGATGTCTCGGTGTTGCGCGAGACCTGGACCGCGGTGAGCGCGACGGGGCAGCCGGGCTCCCAGGGGATCTCGGCGTCGGACGCCCTGTATACAACCTTGTAATCAGCCATGGCGTGCCCCCTAGATCTCGGGCAGCTCGTCCTCGGCGGCCTTTGCGGCCGCGAGGGCGGGCGAGGTGTTCTTCGCGGGCAGCGCCGTCACGATGACCGCCGGGGTGAAGATCATCCCGAAGAAGCCGATGAACCAGAGCTTGCCCGTGATGTCGCCGTAGCCCTTCTCGCACGCCGCCTGCGCGATGAGCTGCATGGCCATCACCCAGGCGACGATATAGCAGATGAGCAGGGCGAATATGATGAACCCAAGCATAATTAGCCTCCCAAGTCCGCGGCTTGACCATATGGTCAAGCCCTTCTACCTAAGAACAAGGTAGAAGGGCAGGTCTTTCTCCTTGAGCGTTTTTTGCCTAGCGGGGAGGGGGCGTTCCAGCCTCGTAATCGTGCCAATCGTTCTATTCGCGCCAAATTAACGTGCCAATTGGCGCGGTTAGAGCAACGATGGCACGATAGGAGGCGCCCCGTGACGCTGGACAACATCGACCCGTTGCTGCGGCGAGAATTCCCTCTCGGCGCGGCTCTCCACGAAACGAAAAGTGCGTTTGTGTGGTATTTAATTTGGCTATGGTAAGTAGCTCCGGTCTTCTCTTCGAAGTTTGCGCAGGTAGAAGCCCTGATGTTTTTTCGGCTACTCGGCTAACTCAAATTAAATGCCACATAAAGTCGACTTTGCGCCCGACGTCGCGGTGCCGGGGCCGCCCTCTGGCGCGCCCGTATCATGCTCCATTAAGGTGACCACGGTATTTCTTCGAACAACCACCTGGTCAACACGTTGTTCAGCGTTCTAACGGCCAATCAGGGGCTTCTTAGATGTACCATTTAAACCGGTCGCCAAGAGGGCGACTGCGTATGGCGGGTATGCCTTTGAGAGGAGATCCTCATGACCGAGAAGAAGTTCAACCTGAGCAGCACTTCTGATGGCCTTACGCGCGACCAACTTAAGGAGAAGTACCAGCTGAGCGATGCCGAACTCGAGCAGGCGAGCGGCGGATTGAGGTACCACGCGACCAGCGACGGTAAGTATTACATGCACGACGGCAGTTTGAGCCACATGTGCGATTGCTACTGCTGCCCGAAATGCAAGGCCCCCATGACTATGTTTGTCCTGGGCCTCTACGGCTGCCTCAGGTGCGGAGGGACCTATTGGGACGAGAGCAAACTCTCCGACAACCTCAACTTCCAGGCCGGCTGTTGGAGAGAAATTACCAAGGAGCAGTACGAGAGTTATATGAAGAAAGAAAGGAACGTAGGCTACGGTTTCAACGTTTGATATCAAAGCGGCGTAAACCCAAGCTCGGCCAGCGTTATGTCCTTGTCGTATGTGTAGGAGGGCAGGTTGATTTTGCCCGACCCGGTTTCGCTGAGGGTCCGATTGAGCGCCTTTCATTTACTCGATGCCGCCAGGTCGGCCACGGTGTTCCCGCGGTGGACCGCGCCGCCAATAACTAGAAGCTCTTATTTGCTCGTTTCTTTGCCGGCTCGACTTCATCTGACATGATGTTCTCCTTCAATTGCTCGGCCGTAGTCCCTTGCGCTATCTGACGGTGACGGTCTTCTCCTGCCCTTCTACCTAAGGACAAGGTAGAAGGGCAGGTCTTTCTCCTTGAGCGGTTTTTGAGCGGGCGGGGAGAATCGACATTGCGGTGTGTCTCGGTGGGCTTGCCGAACCTGTGGAAGTCGATATTGGGCGGCTAAACGTTGGCTGGGGTTCATGTCGGCAATCTTTCACGAGAAAACCCCAGGTCGCGGATAGCCTCAGATGCGGGCTATTCGTCAGATGCCGATTTAGCCGCCCAATATCGTGTTTGAGCCAAAATCCACCTTTGTCGTTGTATTTGTGACATTGCACCATGGCGACAAAAGACCTGTTCAGCGCGTTGTCTTAGGGTTGTCGATCCAGCTTGGCGCCGCGTGGGTTATCCTTTATGTAACCGGTGCCGCGTGGTGGCCGCAGGATACCGATCGGCGCGAGAAAGGAATTCCTATGTCTCAAGAGAAAAAGGGGTCGCAGGGTGGCTTCGAGATGTCAGATGCCGAGCTTGAGGGCGTCAACGGCGGCGTAAGCCAGTTTTACCATGTGACAAGTTCCGGCAAGAAATATAAATTCAAATTCAGCTGTGGTTTAGAGGCGCTTGCCTATCTTTGCCCTAACTGCCATGCTGAGATCTCCTCAGATTATTCCGATCTTAAAACGTACAAATGCTGGCGTTGCGGCGCTGTGTATACGGATGAGTCACAGCTGTCCGATTACCTCAACCTCGATTCCGGGTGCTGGGAAGAGGTTTACTAACAGGGCTACGGCGATTGAGCGATTGGTTTGCTTTGCTCGCGAACGGCGTTGCTCACCGTGGCGCCCTTGGTGATAAAAGACCTGCTCAGCGCGTTGTTTTAGGGCTGTCTATCTGACTTAGCGGCGCGCGGGTTATTCTTGTCGTAACCGGTGCCGCGTGGTGGCCGCAGGATACCGATCGGCGCGAGAAAGGAATTCCTATGTCTCAAGAGAAAAAGGGGTCGCAGGGTGGCTTCGAGATGTCAGATGCCGAGCTTGAGGGCGTCA
>CAVDTK010000034.1:3984-11253 GCA_963611755.1 Oscillibacter sp. ER4 | reverse complement strand
AGGGCGCGGCGCGGATAAGCGCTGGCATAGATGTAGAGTAAATCAGGGCCTGGTAAAGGCCCTGATTTTTTTGTAGCTGTAATTTACGTGGCGCATTGTAGTTTAAGTAGGCCTCGTTGTTGCCATTGACATAGGTTGTTCTTCTTGAGCCGTTTTGTTGCGAGCTTTTTCGATATCTGTATGATTGCTCGGGTCTGTTGCGAGGTTTTTCGATATGTGTATGCTCTTTCGCTGACTTTGAGTGGGGTGGTTCGACAAAAGGCCAGTTGAGCGTATAAAGAATTTAACCAATCACGCAAATGGTGCCTTCGGGGGCAAAAATGAGCATACACATATCGAAAAAGCTCGCAGGGCAAACGCCAAAACATACAGATATCGAAAAAGCTCGAATGACGAAGACCATGGCCTAAGCCTTCCTTATGTCTAGCGTGTTCGAATAAACCCCTGGTCAACACGTTGTTCAGCGGATTGGGGCCTTATAGGTCGTTTTCCGGATGTATCATGGAAACCGGTCGTCGGCCTGGCGGCCGCGCGTGCGGGTATGCCTTTGAGAGGAGATCCTCATGACTGAGAAGAAGTTCGACCTGGGCAGCGCCTCTGACGGGCCCACGCGCGAGCAGCTTAAGGAGAAGTACCAGCTCTCCGATGCCGACCTCGAGCAGGCGAGCGGTGGCCTGAGGTATCACGCGACCAGCGACGGCAAGTATTACCGCTACGACGGCAGTTTGAGCCACATGGGCGACTGCTATCGCTGCCCGAAGTGCAAGGTCACCATGTACATGCCTTGCCTGGGCTTCTACACCTGCCCCAGGTGCAGAGAGACCTATTGGAACGAGAGCAAACTCTCCGACAGTCTCAATTTCCAGGCCGGATGCTGGGAAGAGATAAGCAAGGAAAAGTACGAGATGTACATGCACAAAAACGGGGACGGAAACTACGGTTTTTACGATTGATGACAAAGCCGTGGAATGACTGAGGGCGTGCGTAAATCCAGGGGCACTGTGTGAGCTGGGAATTCGATAGTATTCAACGAAACGGTTCTCCTGTGGGGTTGTCGTGTTTGGGACTTGTCGGAAGTTTTGGGTTTCGGCAAGTCTTCAAAACGACAAAGTGCGTTAGGGCACTTTCGATGGTTAACGTGGAAGGGCGCGGGAATGGGTGACGAGAAGTACACGGCGGCGGTTGTCACGGTGAGCGACCGGGCGTCGAGAGGGGAGCGCGAGGACGGCTCGGGGCCGGTGCTCGCGGGGCTTCTTAGTGAGAACGGTTACGACGTGGTCTCGTTCTCGATCGTGCCCGATGAGCAGGGCGTTATTGAAGCTGAGTTTCGTCGCCTGGTTGCTTCCGACGTCGCGCTGGTGCTCACGACCGGCGGCACGGGCTTCTCGCCTCGCGATGTCACGCCGGAAGCCACCGCGGCCGTCTGCGAGCGCATGGCGCCCGGCATCCCCGAGGCCATGCGTGCCGCTTCGATGGCGATCACCCCGCGCGCCTGTCTCTCGCGCGAGGCGGCCGGAATCTGCGGGCGCACCCTTATCGTGAACCTGCCCGGCAGCCCAAAGGCTGCGCGTGAGAACATCGAGGCCGTGATCGGCGTCATCGCCCACGGCCTGCGGATCCTGCGCGGAGGCCCGGCTGACTGCGCGGCCGAGGCGCATTAAGCGAGAACGGCCTTGCGGCGGGTTCAATTTGCGGACTTGTCTGATGCTGCGAAGGGCTTTTCCTTTCAATTTCCCGGGTTGTCTGATGATCCGCTTTAAGAAACGGGGCTTGTCTGATTCCGAAGTATCAGACAAGCCCCGAATTTGAAAGGAAAACGCCCTCTAGGTATCAGACAACCCCGCTTTTTGCCGCCGCACGGCCGTCGCGAAAGGCCTTGAGGTTGGCCTCGACCGTCTTGGGCGGCACGCGGCGCGAGATCGCGTCCTCCCAGTCCTTCTCGGCAAAGGGCAGCGCCGTCGACAGGGCTCCTACCAGGGCGACGTTGGTCGAGCGCGGGCTTCCTGCCTCGCGCGCGATGCGCCCGGCGTCGATACGCACGGCCCCCAGCTCGTCTAGGCGCGCGTCCACGTCCTCCGGCATCTCAAAGGTCCCGATGGCCACGCTCACGGGCACGATGACCTCGTCGTTCACGAAGATCGTGCCGTCCGGGGCGAGAAACTCCTGCGCGCGCAGGGCCTCCATGGCCTCGAAGGCCACGATCACGTCGGCGCAACCGGGGTCGGCCACCATCGAGTCGACCTTCTCGCCCATGCGCACGACGGTCGAGACGCTGCCGCCTCGCTGGCTCATGCCGTGGATCTCGGAGACCTTGACGTCCAGGCCGGCGTCGGCCGCAGCCATGGCGAGAAGCGAGCCCGCCAGAATCGTGCCCTGGCCGCCCACGCCCACCAGCAGCACGGTGAGGGTCTTCTCCAGCTGGATCTTCTCGCCCGAGGAGACGACCTCGGCGCTCTTATCGCTTGCGGTGTAGTGTGGCATGTCTACTCGCCTTTCTCGATGCAGCCGAAGGGGCACGACTGCACGCACTGGTTGCAGCCGATGCACTGGTTGGGGTCGATGACGGCCAGCTCGTCCTCGTCGCGGCCGAGGGCCGGGCAGCCGATCTGGATGCAGGTCCCGCAGCCCTGGCAGCCCGTGATCTGCGGCTGCGCGTGGCGGCTGCGGTCGATCAGGCGGCAGGGCGACTTGAAGACCACGACGGAGAGCTTGTCGGCGTGGGACACGGCCTCTTCCAGCACGCGGGAGATCTCGGCGGCGTCCTGCGAGTCGCACAGGGTCACCTCGTCGACGCCGATGGCCTGGCAAAGGGCCACGATGTCCAGCGGCTTTCCGGCGGGGACGTCCAGCGGGGAGACGCCCGCGGCCTGCTCGGCCAGGGTGACGCCGTTGCAGGGGTTGCCCTGGGCGCCGGTCATGGCGGTGGTGCGGTTGTCCAGGATGCACAGGGTCCCCTTGCCGCCGTTGTAGACGGTGCCGAGAAGGCTCGTGATGCCGGAGTGGGCAAAGGTCGAGTCGCCGATCACGCCCACGACGGGCCGGCCGCAGCGCTCGCCCGCGCCCGCGAGCTCCATGCCGTGCGCCATGGAAAGCGAGGCGCCCATGTCGATCACGGAGTCGACCGCGCGGTAGGGCGCCACGGCGCCCAGCGTGTAGCAGCCGATGTCGCCGGTGACGATGGCGTTCATCTCGCGCAGCTTGACGTAGACCAGGCGGTGCGGGCAGCCGGCGCAAAACGCGGGCGGGCGGGCCGGCAGGCCGGTCGCGGCCGCGGGGTGGGGCGGGTCTGCCAGGCCAAAGGCCGCGCGGATGTGTGCCGGGCGGATCTCGCCGCCGCGGGGCAGGGGGCCTGCCGCGGGCACGCTGACCTCGACCCCCATGGCACGGATCTTCTCGGTGAAGTAGGTGCAGGTCTCCTCGACCACGTAGAGCTTTTTGACCTTGGACGCGAAGTCGGCGATAAGGGCGGGCGGCAGCGGCCAGGTGAGGCCCAGCTTAAGGACGCTGGCCTGGGGCAGTGCCTCGCGCACGTGGGTGTAGAGGGCGCCCGCGCACACGACGCCCACCGACGGGTCGCGCATCTCGACGCGGTTGAGGTCGCTCGTCTCGGCGAAGGCGACAAGCGCGTCCTCGCGCTCGTCGGTGACGGCGCGGCGGCGCACGGCGTTGGCGGGCATCATGACGTACTTGCCGATCTGGCTGGTGTAGGGGCGCGACTCGACCTTCTCGCGAACCCCGGCCACGTCAACCATGGTGCGGGTGTGGGCCACGCGCATGGTCTCGTGGAGCATGACCGGCGTGTCGAAGCGCTCGGACAGGTCGAAGGCGGCGCGGGCGAAGTCGTAGGCCTCCTGGGAGTCGGACGGGTCCAGGCAGGGGACGCGCGCGAAGCTCGCGTAGTAGCGGGAGTCCTGCTCATTTTGGGACGAGTAGCACGACGGGTCGTCGGCGACGAGAAGGACCAGGCCGCCGTTCACGCCGGTGTTGGCCGCGCTCATGAAGGGGTCGGCCGCGACGTTTAGGCCCACGTGCTTCATGGCCGCAAGGGCGCGGACGCCTCCCATGGCCGCGCCGAGCGCGACCTCGAGGCCGACCTTCTCGTTGGGCGCCCACTCGCAATAGACGTCCTCTTTCTTGACGAGGTTCTCCAGGGCCTCGGTCGAGGGGGTGCCGGGGTATCCCGAGCCCACGGCCACGCCGGCCTCCCAAAGCCCCTGCGCGATGGCCTCGTTGCCGCTCAAAAGCTGCATGGCCTCTCCTTTCATCGCTGCGGTTTTCTCGCTGTCTCCTGTGGTGCGCGCGGCGCTTCTCGCTGTGCTTCTCGCCGCGTCGGTGGTTGTTGTGTAGTTTATACCGTGCTACCTGCGGTTCTCGTAGTCGACCAGGCTCATCTTGCCGTACTTGGCGCGAAGAGCCGGCTTCTCGATCTTGCCCGTGGGGTTTCTGGGCACCGGCGCGAAGATGACCTTGCGCGGGCGCTTGTAGCGGGGAAGCCCCAGGCAGAAGGTGTCGATGTCGCTTTGGGTGACGCCTTTGGCCTCGGGCTTGAGCTCGATGACGGCGGCCGAGATCTCGCCCAGGCGCTCGTCGGGAAGGCCGATGACGGCCACGTCCTGGATAGCGGGGTGGCCCATCAGGTAGTCCTCGATCTGGACGGGGTAGATGTTCTCGCCGCCCATGATGATGACGTCTTTCTTGCGGTCGACCAGCCAGTAGAAGCCGTCCTCGTCCTGGCGGGCCATGTCGCCGGTGTGGAGCCACCCGTCCTGCAGGGCCTCGGCCGTGGCCTCGGGGTCTTTGTAGTAGCAGTCCATGAGGCCCGGGCCCTTGACGCACAGCTCGCCGACGTCGCCAAGGTTGACCGGGGCGCCCTTCTCGTCCACGATCTTGCACTCCCAGTTGTGGCCGGGCACGCCGATGGCGCCCACGTGGTCGGTGTTGTCTACCCCAAGGTGCACGCAGCCTGGGCCCATGGACTCCGAAAGGCCGTAGTTGGTGTCGTACTGCTGGCCGGGAAAGACCTCGAGCCAGCGTTTGACCAGGCTTTTTGGCACCGGCTGCGCGCCGATGTGCATGAGGCGCCACTGGTCGAGCGCAAAGTCGGCCAGGTTGACGCGGCCCTCCTCGATGGCGACGAGGATGTCTTGGGCCCAGGGGACCAGCAACCAAACGATGGTGCAGTGCTCGTCCGAGACGGTCTGCAGGATGGTCCGGGGCGAGACGCCGCGCAACAGGACGCCGCGGCTGCCTGCGTAGAGGCTGCCCATCCAGTGCATGCAGGCCCCCGTGTGGTAAAGCGGCGGGATACAAAGGAAGACGTCGTCGCGGGTTTGGCCGTGGTGGACCTGCTCCATGACGGCCGCCTGTGTGAGGCTTTCGTGGTCGTGGAGGATCGCCTTGGGGAAGCCCGTGGTGCCCGAGCTGAAGTAGATCGCCGCGTCCTCGTGGATGCCCAAGCGCACGTTGGGGTCTGCCGAGGAGCAAAGGGCGGCCAGCTCGTAGTAGGGCTCGGCCCAGGTTGGGCAGTCATCGCCCACGTAGAAGAGAAGGCGCCCCTGCTGGATGCGGCAGGCGATGTCCTCAACGCGGCCGATGAACTCCGGGCCAAAGACCAGGATGTTCACGTCGGCCTTCTCGACGCAGTACTCGATCTCGTCGGCTGAGTAACGGAAGTTCAGCGGCACGACGGTGGCCCCGGACTTGAGCACGCCGAAGTAGATGGGCAGCCACTCGATGCAGTTATAGAGCAGCACGGCCACCTTATCGCCCTTCTTGACCCCGCGAGAGAGCAGCAGGTTCGCGAAGCGGTTGGCCTTCTCGTCGAAGACCTGCCAGGTCATTTCGCGCCTGAAGGACTGCTCGTCGGTGGTCTCTACCAGGTCATAGTCGCGCCAGGTGATGTGGCGGTTCTCGCGGCGCTCGGGGTTTACCTCGACCAGGGCGACCTCGCCGCCGATCTGGGCCGCGTTGCGTCGCAGCATGTCAACGATGGTTTCCAAGAGATCTCTCCCGCAGGTTCGCGCGCGCCCCCTCGGCGCACGGCAACTTTTACAGTTTAGGGGGGAGCGCGCGGGCGGCAGCGGAGCGCTCGGTTAACGGGGACGGGTTTAAGGTGGGCGCGGGGAGGGCTGCGCGGCTCACCTCACTTCCTTTTCGAGGTTTTTCGATAAGTGTATGTTTGGGCGGGGCGGCTTCGAGGTTTTTCGATATGTGTATGCTCGTTTTGGCTCTTTAGGGCGATTTTTATGGAAATGATTAAATCGCTTATGTGCTCAACTGGGCTTTTGTCGGGGCGTCTTGGGCTGAGGGTGGAATTGAGCATACAGATATCGAAAAAGCTCGCAGCGAGATGGGGCAAACATACACTTATCGAAAAAGCTCGCAGCCGGTTGGGCGGCTATCATGTGAGGGGCTTGGGTTGGGTCGCGCTTGGTTTGGAGATGGGATGATCGTGCGGACGATATTTGTGGTTGAGGACGACTCGGCTATCTGCCAGGGGCTTTGCACGCTGCTTGAGAGAAACGGGTATCGTGCTTGCGCGGCCAACGGGTTTGAGGGGCTGGCTTCGCAGATCGTTGGGTCGGGCGCCGACCTGGTGCTTTTGGACCTCAACCTGCCCGGGGTGGACGGCTCGTATGTGATCCGCGAGGTTCGCGCGCAGGCAGTCACCCCTATCATTGCCGTGACCAGTAGGAACACCGATCTCGACGAGCTCGTGTGCCTGTCTGCCGGGGCGGACGACTTTGTTGCTAAACCCTATAACGAGCAGGTGCTCCTTGCGCATATCGATGCCGTGCTCAAGCGGACCTACGGGGCAAACGGGGCGGCCTCGCGCCTGGCTCATGCGGGCCTTATCTTGGATACGGCGCGCTGCACCGCTTCCTACCAGGGAAAAAGCGTGGAACTCACTAAGAATGAGCTGAGAATCCTGTCGCTTTTGCTGCGAAGCGTCGGGGCGGTCGTGAGCCGCCAACGCATCCAAGAAGAGCTGTGGGAGACCGACGACTTCGTTGATGACAACACGTTAACTGTGAATGTCAGTCACCTGCGGGCCACGTTGGGCTCGATCGGGGCAGGCGACCTCATCGTCACGCGGCGAGGCTTTGGCTATGTCATCGAGTAGCGCGGGCGGGCGGGCGTCCGGCTTGAGCCTTGGGGCTTACCTGCGGGACGATGCCGCGGCATTGGGCGTTGAGGCCATGACCGTGGCCGTTGCGGCGCTCATGATGTGCGCCTTTGGGGTCGAAGCTTCGCTTATCTGGGCCGTCT
>CAVDTK010000034.1:0-3185 GCA_963611755.1 Oscillibacter sp. ER4 | reverse complement strand
CGGCATCGGCCTCTACCTGGTGCGCAACCTCTGTAAAAAGATGGGGCTTGGGGTCTCCGCCACGTCCGTCGAGGGCGAATGGACCCGCGTCTCCATCACCTTCCCGGACTCCTTCGCCGGGTAGTGAGGCGCCTTCCTCGCCGCGCCCAACCCCAACCTTACGAAAACGAAAGGTTCGTCTCACCTGGGGCTATGGCAGGTCGCGGCCCGCAGGGTGATTATCATGGGTGACCTGCACCTTCTTTGAAAGGACCGCCTTATGGGGGCAACCCACTTCCGCGCAACCGGCGCCGGCGCCGGTATCGCCGCCCGCGCCGCCCACTCGCCCGCGCCCGCCTCTGCCCAACCAGTCCTGCGCCTGCGCAACGTCGAGAAGTACTTTGGCAACAAGGCCAACGTCTGCCGCGCCCTCGACGGCGTGACCTTCGACGTCGAGGCCGGCGAGTTCGTGGCCGTGATGGGGCCGTCCGGCTCGGGCAAGACGACCCTGCTCAACTGCATCTCGACGATCGACCGCCCCACCGCCGGCTCGATCGAGGTCGCGGGCCGCGACATCTGCGGCCTGCGCGGCGCCGACCTCGTGCGTTTTCGCCGCGATGAGCTGGGCTTTATTTTCCAGGACTCGAACCTGCTCGACACCTTGACCGCGCGCGAGAATATCGCGCTCGCGCTCACCATCGCCCGCGTCCCTGCGCCCACGATCACCAGAAAGGTCGACGAGGTAGCCGCTCGCTTGGGCGTCCAGGACGTCCTCGACAAGATGCCCTGTGAGATGAGCGGCGGCCAGTGCCAGCGCGTCGCGGCCGCACGCGCCATCGTCTGCGACCCGTCGCTGGTCCTGGCAGACGAGCCAACCGGCGCCCTCGACTCGCGCAATTCTCGCCGCCTGCTGGAGAGCCTGGACGACCTCAACCGCGCGGGCGCGACCATCATCATGGTCACCCACGACTCGTTTGCCGCGAGCTTCGCCACGCGCGTGATCTTCATCAAGGACGGCCGCCTGTGGAGCGAGCTTTCTCACGGCGACAAGCCCCGCGCCGCCTTCTTCGACGAGATCATGGACACCGTCAGTTTCCTGGGAGGGGAGGGGCCGGATGCTCGCTAAGATCGCCGCGGGAAACGTCCGCCGCTCCATTCGCGACTTCACGATCTTCTTTGCCACGCTGGCCATCGCGGTCTGCATCTTCTATGCGTTTGGCTCGCTCAAGGACCAGACGGCTCTCATCAAACTTTCAACCGACGAGCGCGCGATCACCGCGACCTTGCTCACGATCTTCGACGGCGTCTCGATCTTTGTTGCCGTTATCCTGGGGTTTCTCGTGGTCTATGCCAACCGCTTCCTCATCCGGCGGCGCAAGCGCGAGTTCGGCGTCTACCTCACGCTGGGCATGAGCCGGGCGCAGGTGGGCCTCATCATCGTGATGGAGACCCTGCTCGTGGGCATAGCGGCGCTGATCACGGGCCTTGTCGTGGGCGTGCTTGTCTCGCAGCTCATGCTCTACGTCACGGCGCGCCTTTTCAAGACCACGGTCGAGGGCTTCACGTTCCTTTTCTCGCCGTCATCGTGCGCGACGACGGCCGCCTGCTTCGGCGTGATCTTCCTGGTTTCTTTGATCTTTGATGTGACCTTGGTCTCTAAGTACAAGCTCATCGACCTTATGCGTGCCGAGAAGACCAGCGAGAAGGTCAAGCTCCGCAGCATCCCGGTGAGCATCGCGTGCTTTATCGCGTCCCTCGCGCTTATCGGCGTGGCGTACTACCTGCTGGTCAGAAGCGGCATGACCGAGCTCGGCGCCGACTTTGCCTGGGCGACGGGTCTGGTGTGCGTGGGCACGGCGCTGCTGTTCTTCTCGGTCTCGGGGTTTCTGCTGGCCGCGGCGCGCGCGAACAAGGGCTTCTACCTGCGCGGGCTTAACCTCTTTGTGGCGCGCCAGCTCAACAGCCGCGTGAACACCGCCTGGGTCTCGATCACCATGGTCTGCGCGATGCTGTTTTTGGCCATCTGCAGCCTGTGCACCGGATTCGCGATGGCGCGAGCCTTGAACTCGCTCATCGACCATGGCATCTCCTACGATGTGTCGCTCATGGGACATTCCATCGACGAGTATTCCGTCGAGCTGGCCGAGCAAAACGACTACGACGCGATTTCCGCCCTGTGCCAGGGGGTCGAGGGCTGGGACCAGATGGTGGGCGGCGCCGCTCAGCTGCGGCAATATTACGCGCAGACCGCAGACGGCAGCCTCACCTTGACCTTGGGCGACCTGTGGCGCGACACCGGCTACACCAGCTCGAACAAGCTCGTGAACACGATCTTCTCCACAGCGAACAACCCCATGACCCTGGTCAAGCTCTCCGACTACAACGACCTGCGGTGCCTTCTTGGCAAAGAGCCCGTGGAGCTTGGCGATGACGAGGTGCGAGTGTGGAGCGACCACCCGTTGTTCGACGATTTTTGGCGCGCGTTCCGGGAGCAGCATAAAACCCTTAACCTTCTGGGCCGCGACCTGAGCATATCTGCCGAGAAGGGCGACGAGGCCATGTACAACTACCTGGGATATTCCAGCATGTCGACTTTGGTCGTGCCGGACGCTGTGATCGATGACCTGGGCTTGAAGCCTCAGTTTACCTGCGTGAACGTGAGTTTCGCTGGCAGCCGAGAGGACACGTCCGCGCGCTTCTCGCAGGCCGTGACCAATTATGTGGGCACCCTTAAGAAGGACGGCGAGGAGATCTATTCCAGCTGGCCGGTCTATACCGTCTACGACGCGCGCGACCTGACGAACGAGTGCTCGGGCACGAGCGCGACCATGAGCTACCTGGCCGTCTACATCGGGTTTGTGCTGGTCATCAGCTGCGCCTCGGTGCTGGCGCTGCAGCAGCTCTCCGAGGCCTCTGACAACGCCGGGCGCTACCGCGTCTTGGGGCAGCTGGGAGCCGAGCCCGGGATGGTAAGGCGCGCCCTGGCCGCCCAGATCGGGATCTACTTTCTGTTTCCGCTGGTAGTGGCCCTGTGCCACGCGGGCTGCGCGCTCTACGTGATCAACGACCTCCTGATCTCGATGTGCGGCTACGTGGTCTACGACGCCATTCTCATCAGCGTCGCGTTTCTCGTCGTCCTCTACGGGGGCTATTTCCTTCTCACCTACAAGACCTCGAAGGACACGATCCTTTCCCTCGCGTAGGCC
>CAVDTK010000033.1:0-18309 GCA_963611755.1 Oscillibacter sp. ER4 | reverse complement strand
ACACGCACGAGCAGGCCAAGACCTCCGTCAAGGTCACCAAGGTCTGGGACGACGCGCAGAACCAGGACGGCCTGCGCGCCTCTAAGGTGAGCGTCGATGTCAAGCGCCGCGTCGAGGGCGTCGAGGGCTCTGAGACCGTGAAGACCCTCGAGCTCTCTGAGGCCAACGACTGGACCGCGACCCTCGACGACCTCGCGGTCAACGGCCCGGACGGCGCCTACATCTACTATGTTGAGGAGGCCGAGGTCGAGGGCTACGACGCCACCGTCAAGACCGTCGCGCCCGAAGAGAGCGAGTACGGTACCTGGGCCTTCACGGTGACCAACAAGCACGAGGCCGCCAAGACCGAGATCGACGTCAAGAAGGTCTGGGAGGACAACGACGACTTCGAGCAGCTCCGCCCGGAGGAGGTCAAGATCCAGCTGGGCACCAAGGCAGCCGACGGCACGTTCACCGCGCTCGAGGGCTACGACCCCGTGGTTCTCAACGAGGCCAACAACTGGGGCGCCGAGGGCAAGTGCGGTTGGTTCGACCTGGCCGTCTACTCCAACGGCGAGAAGATCAACTACACCGTCCAGGAGCTCGACGTGGCCGAGGGCTACGAGCCCCAGGTGAGCGATGGCCTGTCCACCGACGACGGCAAGTCCTACACCTTCACCGTCACTAACATCCACACGTCTGACGAGAAGATGGAGTTCGCGCTCACGGGCTACTCCGTGGCCTCCGTCACCGAGGTCCTTGAGGCCGACGATGTCTGCTACGTGGACCCCAAGATCTACAAGAAGCTCGTGGGCCGCAAGCTCGAGGCCGGCGAGTTCAAGTTCCAGCTGGTGAACGAGGAGACCGGCGTGGTCGTCTCTGAGACCACCAACGACGAGGCCGGCATGGTCGACTTCGACGCCGCGGCCAACGTCGCGCCCGACGGCATGGACGCCTCCTGCCTTAAGTTCACGGCTGAGGGCACCTACACCTATGTGGTCCGCGAGGTCTCTGAGACCAAGGACGCCACGGTCAACTACTCCGACGAGATCGTGAAGTTCGTGGTCGTGGTGGCTCGCGACGCCGACGGCAAGCTTATCGCCGACGGCGGCCACTATTACTACTACGCCAACGCCTCCGATACCATGGGCGTTAAGTCCGACCCCGATCAGCACCCGACCATCACCAACACGGTCAAGGGCATCATGCTCGGCCTCACCAAGGTCGACGAGTCCGGCAACGGTCTTCCCGGCGCCGAGTACGGCCTGTACACCATGGGCGCGGACGGCAACGAGGTCCTGGTCGCCAGCTCGCCCAGCGACGTCGACGGCAAGATGACCTTCGGATCCGTCTCTGAGAACTACATTGCCGAGGACACCGAGTACTGGTTCCGCGAGATCTCGGCCCCCGAGGGCTACCAGCTCTCCTACGACGAGCTGACCCACTTCAAGGTGTCCCACGACAAGAGCGGCTACTACCTGGTCGACCTTGACGGCAACAAGCTGACCGAGACCGTGGCCCCCGGCACCGCCATCCCGTTCACCCAGACGGCCGTGGACAAGGCCCTCTCCGCCGAGGTCCTGAAGCTCGACGCGGCGAGAAACGCCGTCAAGGGCGCCAAGCTCGCCGTCTACGAGGCCGACACCAACAAGCAGCTCGACGAGTGGGTGAGCGACGGCACCGGCCACAAGATCGGCGGGCTTCTCGCCGACAAGAACTACGTCCTGCGCGAGCTCGAGGCCCCCGAGGGCTACAAGAAGGCCGCCGACGTGACCTTCACCCTGTCCTCCGACGGCCTTGTGACCACCGTGAGCGGCGGCAAGACCACCGTCAACGAGCAGAGCGTGGTCAACGTCTGCACCGCGGGCAACTCCTTGAGCCTCATCGACTACCGCGTCGACGAGCTGACCGAGGAGCAGGAGAAGAAGCGCGAGGTCTACAAGGAGAACGGCAAGGAGATCTCCAAGGAGCGCTACGAGGAGATCGTCTACAAGCGCACGGGCCAGTCGAGCGTCATCCCTTACACGGGCGACAACACCAAGTCTGGCCTGGGCCTGGTTATGGGTGCCGTGGTCGTGGTGGTTGCGGCCGGAATCTTCTGGTACCGCTCCCGTAGCAACGACTAACAGGCTCGAAAGGGCTTCTCGCCTGTGACGTAAGTCAAGGGGCTTGTCGGAATGTAAGAGTTCCGCAAGCCCCTTTTTAGTTGGCGGTAAGCCTTATAGAATTAGTAAGTTCGCATTGGTAAACCCACGATTGATAGGAAGTGCCAGATGAAGAAGGCCCTCCACGCCTTTGCCACGGCAGGCCTGTGCGCGTTGCTCGCGCTCACCGGCTGCTCGCAGGCGCAAAGCAGCTCCGGCGGCTCGTCCCAGGGCACCAAGCAGTCCTCGGTCCAGCTTGACCCCAACAACCCCGTCACCTTGACCGTGTGGCACTACTACAACGGCGCGCAGCAGGCGGCCTTCGACAACCTCGTGGCCGAGTTCAACGCCGGCGAGGGCAAGGAGAAGGGCATCTACGTCGAGGGCTACACCCAGGGCTCGGTGAGCGACCTCGAGCAGGCCGTGACCGACTCGGCCGCGGGCGTCGTTGGTTCCAAGGCCATGCCCGATATCTTCTCGTCCTACGCGGACACCGCCTATGAGCTGGAGAAGGACGGCAAGCTGGCCGACCTTTCCAACTACTTCACCCAAGACGAGCTGAGCCAGTACGTCCAGGGCTACATCAACGAGGGCTACTTCGAGCAGGACGGCAAGCTCTATCTGTTCCCGGTGGCCAAGTCCACCGAGGTCACGATGGTCAACACCACCGACTGGGAGCCCTTTGCCCAGGCCACGGGCGCCAGCCTTGACCAGCTGTCCACCTTCGAGGGCATCACCGCGCTGGCCAAGCAGTACTACGAGTGGACCGACGCCCAGACGCCCGACGTGCCCAACGACGGCAAGGCCCTCTACGGCCGCGACTCTTTGAGCAACTACTTTGTCATCGGCTGCAAGCAGCTGGGCGTCGACCTCTTCCAGGTCACCGACGGCCAGGTCACCATCAACGCCGACAAGACCGCGATCCGCCGCCTGTGGGACAACTACTACGTGCCCTACGTCAACGGCTGGTTCGACAGCTTCGGCAAGTTCCGCTCCGACGACGTGAAGACCGGCGACATCCTGGCCTACACCGGCTCGTCCTCCTCTGCGGCCTACTTCCCCGATCAGGTGGTGGGGGATACCGACACGCACGACATCTCCTACGCCGTCCTGTCGGCGCCCGTCTTCGAGGGCGCGGACCGCGTGAACGTCCAGCAGGGCGCCGGCATGTGCGTGACCAAGTCCGACGAGCTGCACGAGTTCGCCTCGGCCGAGTTTCTTAAGTGGTTCACCCAGAAGGAGAACAGCCTGGCCTTTGCCTGCACCAGCTCCTACCTGCCCGTCCGCAACGACGCTAATACCGTCGAGGCGCTGGACAGCGTCATTGCCAGCGAGGGCCTGTCCATCACGGGCAAGAACTACGACTGCCTGAAGGAGGTCATGGAGAACTTCGACTCCACCGAGTTCTACACCACCCCCTGTTTTGAGAAGGGCTACCAGACCCGCAACAGCCTGAACACCGTGATGTCCGATAAGGCCGAGGCCGACCGCGAGGCCGTGGACGCCCAGGTGGCGGCAGGTGTCAGCCGCGAGGAGGCTTTGAAGCCCTACCTTACCGACGAGAACTTCGACGCGTGGTACGAGCAGCTGGTGGCCACACTGGAGGCCAAGGCGCACCCGAGCGCGGAGTAGGCCGCTAACCCGGCGCGCGCCCGTCTCGCCGCGCCGACGCATACCCCGACCCACGCGGGGCCCGACAATGAAGTACCTGGTGCTTCTTGTCGGGCCCCGCAATTTTTCGATAAACTAATGAAGCTTATGGAAAGGAGGGGCCTCTCGATGAAAAAGAAGCAACGCTCGCTGCTCACGCTGCTGTTGGTTCCTTTGTCTATCGTCATCGTGCTTCAGGGGTTTCTCCTTCTTGTCACCTTGGTGTCCAGCGGCACCAAGCAAGATCTTGAGAACAACGCCGTCAGCATCGACCAGACCATCGTCGAGAATCGCGACGTCGTGCTGGAAAGCGCCATGGTGAGCCAGTGGAGCCTCGTGCGCGCCGAGACGGACTACATCAACGAGGCCCTGGACAAGGTCCTGGCCGCACAGGGCACAGACGCCACCACGCAGGATTTTCTCGCCTCCGACGACATGCAGTCGCAGCTTATCGCCCAGATCTACCCCGAGCTTCTGGATTACCTGCAGCGCTCCGGCACCACGGGCATCTACGCCGTGCTGGGAAACACCGCCGACACCTCGCAGGCCGCCCGCTACAACGGCTTCTTCCTGCGCGACTCCGACCCCACCACGCATGTGCAGAGCAACTCTGACCTGCAGCTCGAGCGCGGCGACAAGAACCTTGCGCGCCAGTCTAACGTGGCCTTGGATTCTTCCTGGGACTCTGGCTTCTCCTTCAAGGGGGCGGGCAACCGCGCCAGCGACTCCTTCTTCTACACACCCTACCTGCTTGCCCAGGAAAACCCCGGCGTCGAAGTGGTGAACCTCGCCTATTGGGCGACGCCCTTCATCCTTGAGGACAACCCCCTCGACAACCACAAGATGATCGCCTACTCGGTGCCGCTCATCCACGACGGCGTGGTCTACGGCGTGGTGGGCGTCGAGGTCTCGGTGCCCTATCTCACCAGCACGTACTTCTCGGTGCGCGACCTCGACTCCGACCAGCATGCGGGCTATGCCCTGGCCGTCAAGCAAGAGGACGGCACGTATCGGCTGCTCATGGGCGTGGGTTCGCTGTATGACTCGGTGGCGCGCATGGGCTCCTCGTTTGGCCTGGCGGACACCCAGACCGGCACGCTGAAGCAGGTCGTCGACGGGTTGGGCATCGAGCAGGGCGTCTATTGCATCACGACGCCGCTTACCCTCTACAGCAACAACGTGCCGTTCGAGGATAAGGACTGGGTCGTCTGCGGCTTTGTCTCGGGCAACTCTGTCTATGGCCTGGGCAGCGAGCTCTACACGCGCCTTTTCTACGCGCTGGGCCTGAGCCTTGCCCTGAGCTTCGCGATCACCCTTTTGGTGACCCGCTACGTCACCCGGCCGGTCTACCGCTTTGTCGACAGCGTGGGCGAGGGCATCGATGGCCTGCGCGCCTTCGCGCCCTCCGGTATCCGCGAGGTCGACGAGCTGCACCGCGTCGTGACCGACCTCACCGAGGGCGAGCTGCGCGCCGCCGCCCAGCTTGGCGAAGAGAAGGAGCGCTACCGCATGGCGGTCGAGAGCTCCAAGGACATCTTCATCACCTACCGCGAGCAGGACGCCACGGTCGAGGTGGTCAACAGCCACGGGCACGACGGCGCCATGAGCCTGGCCGATTTCCTGTCCCAGGTCTGCGAGCCGAACCTTTCCGCCGGTGACCTGGCCAAGGTTCGCCGAGCCCTGGACCTGACTCAGGACAGCGTGGCCTTTGAGGTCTTTGCGCGCCCGGCGGGCCAAGACGGCATCTGGTACGCGGCGAGCGGCAGGATCACGCGCGACGAGAAGACCGGCATGCGCCAGCTGGCCGGCTACCTGCGCGACGTCACCCAGCAGAAGAACGCTGAGCGCGAGCGCGAGCTCAAGCAGGTCATCGACCCCACAACGGGGCTCTACCGCCGCGTGCCGGGCATGCGCGTCCTGGAGCGCATGCGCGCGGAGCAGGGCGCGGGCACGCTGCTGCTCATCGACCTCGACCGCTTCTCGAGCCTGGTCTCGGCCTACGGCCTGGTCTTTGGCGACGTAGTGCTGGCCGAGTTCTCCAAGATGCTGGCCGCGCGCTTCGACAAGGCGGACAAGGCGCGCACGGTGATCGTGCGCGTGGGCGCCGACGAGTTCTTGGTGTGGCTCGCGCAGGGCTCGCCCGTGGACGCGTCCTTCGCCCTCTCGCGCCTTCGCGATGACTACCGCTCGCTCGTGCGCGACGATGCCATTCAACTGGGCTTTTCTGTGGGCTATGTCCACGCCGAGGCGAGCGTGCCCGGCAACGAGCTGGTGCGCCGCGCGGCCTGCGCCCTCGACGAGGCCAGGAGCCAGGGCGTGCCCATGGCGGCCTGGAACCCGCGCCTGCCGCAGACGGCCGGCCGCCCCTTCGGCGACGTGGTCTCGCAGGGCGAGACGACCCGCATGAACATCGCGTCGCTGGGCCTTTCCCTCTACGACCACAGCGTGAGCTTCGAGGCGGCAAGCGACCTTCTCGCCTGGCTTCTCTCCGAGCGCTTTGGCCTTACCAACCTGGTGGTTATTGCCTTCCAGGAAGAGAACCTGGCGGCCAGCCTCACCTACTCGTGGCGCCCGGTGCCCCTGGAGAAGGCCGTCTTCCACTACACGCCCGAGGACTACCACGCGATCTCGGCGAGCGCGGGGCAGGGGGCGCTGCTGCCCTTGTCCGCGCTGCCGGCCGATATCCGCAGGCTGTCGCCCGCGAGCAACGCCTTGACCATCGCCATGACCGACAACGGCCGCTTTGCCGACCTCATCCTCTTCGAGGGCGTCGACGCGGCGAGCCTTGGCGGCGAGGAGAACAAAGCCCAGCTCGTGCAGCTGGCGAGCGTTATCCAGAACCGCCTGAACCTCGAGCGCCACGACCAGTCGGCTAAGGCCAAGGCGGACTTCCTGGCCCGCATGTCCCACGAGATCCGCACGCCCATGAACGGCATCATCGGCATGACCGAGATCGCCCTGCAGGACGGCCAGACCTCCGAGGCGCGCATCGATTGCCTGCACAAGGTCCAGGCGTCTTCTCACTACCTGCTGGGCCTCCTGAACGACATCCTTGACATGTCCAAGATCGAGAGCGGCAAGATGACGCTGGTCAAGAGCGATTTCGACCTGCGTCACCTGGTGGCCGACCTTCGGTCCATGCTCGACGTCAAGTTCGCCGAGAAGCACCAGACCTTTACCGTGGACCTCTCGCTTGACCACGACTGGGTCTACGGCGACGCGCTGCGCATCAACCAGGTACTGATCAACCTGCTTGGCAACGCGATCAAGTACTCGCCTAAGAACACCGAGGTCACGCTCGAGGTGCGCGAGGTTGAGGAGAAAGACGGCCGCGTGCGCGTCTTCTTCGGCGTGCGCGACCAGGGCGTGGGCATCAGCGAGCAGGACCACGACCGCATCTTCCGCAGCTTCGAGCGCCTTGAGGGCGACGGCCGCCGCGAGCAGGGCACGGGCCTGGGGCTTTCCATCAGCAACCGCCTGGTGCACATGATGGGCGGGCGCATCGACCTTGAGAGCGAGGTCGGGCGCGGCAGCTTCTTCTCGTTTGAGCTGTGGCTGCCGGTGGCAGAGGCGCAGGTCGCGGCCGCAGACGTCGAGGCCCGCAGCGACTTCACCGGCGTGCACGTGCTGGTGGCCGAGGACAACGAGCTCAACCGCGAGATCCTGCGCACCTTCCTGGAGGGCGCCGGCTGCGTGGTCACCGAGGCCTGCGACGGCCGCGAGGCGGTCGACATCTTTAGCGCGGCGCCTGCCGGCACTTTCCAGCTGGTCTTGATGGACGTCATGATGCCCAACGTGGGCGGCCTCGAGGCGGCGCACCTTATCCGCTCGTGCGGACACGCCGACGCGGCCGGCGTGCCCATCGTGGCCGTGAGCGCCAACGCCTTCGACGAGGACATCAAGCAGTCGCTGGCCAGCGGCATGAACGCGCACCTGTCCAAGCCGGTCGAGCGCGAGAAGCTTTTTGAGATGATGGGGCGGATGCTGGCGTCTCGCTGATTTTGCCGCGCGGCTGGAGTAATCTGTTTGGGTCCTTTTTTGCAGATGGGGGAGGGCCCATGCTCAATTCATATGTGTTCAACGCTCGTACCAGGGTTTTATTTGGCGCCGGCAAGCTTGGCGAGCTGGGAGACCAGAAGCTTCCCGGCCACCGCGCGCTTCTCGTCACCACGGGAGGCAAGTCGGTAAAGGCCAACGGGTACCTGGCCCGCACCCAGGCCGAGCTTGAGCGCGCGGGCGTGGAGCACGTGCTGTTCGACCGCATCGAGCCCAACCCGCTGCGCCAGACCGTGAACGCGGGCGCGCGTCTCGCCGTCGAGAAGGGCTGCGACTTTGTGGTGGCCCTGGGCGGCGGCTCGGTCATGGACGGCTGCAAGGGCATCTGCGTCGCGGCCGCCAACGTTGTCGAGGGCGAGGACGGGGGTCTGGCCCCGCGCGACATCTGGGACTTCGTGAGCGGCGGCACCGCCAAGGACCTGCCCATCGAGGCCGACCCGCTGCCGCTGGTCTGCATCACCACGACCGCCGGCACCGGCTCTGAGGTGGACGCGGGCGCCGTGATCTCGTACGAGGAGACCGACGAGAAGCTGCGCCTGGGCGACCCGCGCTTGATGCCGGTGCTGGCCGTCGTGGACCCCGAGCTCATGCTTACCGTGCCGTCGCGCCTGACGGCCTTCCAGGGCTTCGACGCCTTGTTCCACAACGTCGAGTGCTACATTGCCAACAACCACAACTATATGGGCGACATGGTGTGCCGCGAGGGCATCGCCCGCGCCGCGCACGCACTTCCTACCTGCGTGAACGACGGCGGCAACATCGACGCCCGCGCCGAGCTGGCCTTTGCCAACACGCTGGGCGGCTACGCCATGGTGTGCTCGGGCTGCTGCGGCTGCCACGGCACCGAGCACGGCATGAGCGCGCATCACCACGACCTGCCGCACGGTGCCGGCCTCATCATGATCGCCTTGGCCTACCACGGCCACATGATCGCGGCCCACGCCTGCGACGAGCGCTATGTCGAGATGGCCCGCCTTATGGGCAACGCGGGCGCCGACAAGCCCGAGGATTTTCTCGCCGAGCTGTCGCGCCTGTACGACGCCTGCGGCATGGACGACCTCAAGATGAGCGACTGGGGCATCGAGCGCGGCGAGCTGGCCGACATCGCGGCCAACGCGCTGGCCACCAACGGGGCGCTCTTTGCGCACGACCCGGCGCCTTTGGGGCAGGCCGACGTCACGGCGATCCTGGAGAAGAGCTGGAAGTAGGGGAGCGCGCGGCCCGGCGGGTGGCGCGACCCGGATCGGCGGCCCGGCGACTGGCGCGGCCTGGCGGGTGGCCCGTCTTGGCGACCGGCCCGGCGGCCCCGGCCCGCCCGTCCTTCTCGCCACGGACAACTAAACGCAACGATTTGATAACACGGCGGACGCGAGGGCGTTTCTCGCGTCCGTTATTCTCGGCAACGGAAATCTAGCTTGATCGAAAGAGGAGTCATGGCTCAGGCAAAAGCTAAGGAAACGCAGACCAAGACGACCGCGCAGGTGCTGGTGGAGTGCCTGCAGGCCGAGGGCGTCGATACCATTTTCGGCATCCCCGGAGAAGAGAACCTGGACTTGATGTTCGCCATCAAGGAGGCGGGCATCCGCTTTATCCCCACCCGTCACGAGCAGGGCGCGGCTTTCATGGCCGACGTCTACGGCCGCCTGACCGGGCACGCCGGCGTGTGCCTGGCGACGCTTGGCCCGGGCGCCACGAACCTGGTCACCGGCGTGGCCGACGCGTTTTTGGACGGCGCGCCGCTGGTCGCCATCACCGGCCAGGTCTCGAGCGAGCTCATGCAGTTCACGAGCCACCAGTACCTTGACCTGAGCTCGATGTTCGCGCCCATCACCAAGCGCTCCAAGATCGTCATGCGCCCGGACACGATCTCTGAGATCTGCCGCCTTGCCTTCAAGTATGCCGAGAGCGGCAAGCCCGGCGCGACCCATATCGACTTCCCCAAGAACATTGCCCACATGCCCAGCCCGGCAAAGCCTCTGCGCCGCCAGCAGGCCCCTGCCCAGTACGCGGACCCGGCCTCGGTCATGCGCGCGGCCGAGCTCATCTCGCAGGCAAAGAACCCGGTGATCCTGGCTGGCGCGGGCGCGGTGCGCGGCAAGGCGTCGCAGGCCGTGACCACCATGGCCGAGCGCCTGCACATCCCGGTGGTGCAGACCATGATGGCCAAGGGCATCATCAGCTGCGACAACCCCTATAGCCTGGGCGTCGTCGGCATTCCGCAGCACGACTACATCATCGACGCGTTCGACGCGGCCGACCTGGTCATCGGCATCGGGTACGACCTGGTGGAGTGCGCGCCCAAGAAGTGGCACACCCACCCCATGACCATCGTGAACATCGCTGCGCTGCCCGCCGACGTCAACCAGGAGTACGACCCCGAGGTCGAGGTCGTGGGCGACCTGTCCGACAGCATCTACCAGATCCTGCGCTCGGCCACCCGCGAGGGCAAGCCCGAGCCTAAGGCCATGCTCGCCGTGGGTCAGCGCCTGCGCGACGAGTTCGCCGAGCTCGCGGCCGACGACGGCTTCCCCATGAAGCCGGCCCGCATTATTGCCGACGTGCGCAAGGTCATGAGCAAAGACGACATCCTGGTCTCCGACGTGGGCGCGCACAAGATCTGGATCGGGCGCGATTATCCCTGCTACGAGCCCAATACGTGCCTTATCTCCAACGGCTTCGCGTCGATGGGCTTCGGCGTGCCGGGCGCCTTTGCGGCAAAGCTTTTGAACCCCGAAAAGCGGGTGCTCACGGTGTCGGGCGACGGCGGCTTCATGATGAACTCGCAGGAGCTCGAGACCGCGGTGCGCGAGCATGTGCCGTTTGTGACCCTTATCTGGGAGGATGCGCACTACGGCCTGATCAAGTGGAAGGAAGAGGAGCAGTTTGGCGACGTCTTTGGCGTCGACTTCTCCAACCCCGACTTCAAGGCCTACGCCGAGGCCATGCACTGCCATGGCTACCGCGTCGAGTCGACCGACGAGCTTATCCCGACGCTGGAGAAGGCCTTCGCCAACACCGACGCGCCCAGCGTCGTGGTCGTGCCGGTCGATTACTCGGCCAACATGGAGCTCTCCAACAAGCTCCGCGAGGCCTACGCCTAAAAACGCAACAAGTATGCCATCAAAACCAGGATAGTCTAGTAGACAGAAAAGCCGCAGGCGTTCTACCTGCGGCTTTTCTTTGAAGGATCACCTCGATACTCGGGGTATTCGAGTTTGATGGCATACTTGTCGACTTTTTGCTACAGACGGTCCCATGAGAAGGCGTTCAAGTCCTCGAAGAGCTGCCGTGAACGTTCCTCTTGACGCGGTGTGAGCGAGGGCGCTTTAACTCCGCGTAGCGTCGCCAGCGTCTTTGAGAGTTCAAGCAGGGCCGATCGGTCGTTGAGATGCGCAGCGGTAACCGGAAGCACCGCGATCCCCTCACTGAGCAACGCGGCGGTTCGCTCGGAATCCGAGAGGTAGGCGGATTCGTTTTCATGCGCGATCTTGCTTTGGATCTCGAGGTCGACCCCTTCATTCCAATACAGGTCGCAATAACAGCGACTCTTTCCGGCAAGCATACGGGAACCGCGGCTTAACGCAACCTCGTAGTTATGGGTCATTCTCGTATGCCCTAAGCCTCCGCAGGATTTTGGCAGCGCGAGGAGCAAGCCAGCCTTCGACTCGAGGGGAGATGCCGCACCCGGGATAACGAGCTCCGTGATCTTTAGCGCCCGTGCGCAGCCGCGGGAGGAGTCGCAATGTGCGACGGTTGCTTTCAGCGATTCTGCAGTAACTAAGGCAGGACGCTTCCATAGGTCGTAGAGCTTACCTCCAATAGCGCAAGGGGACCACCCGTCGAGGCCTTGCAAAAGAGACCTTCCGCCAACTGTGGACACCCGTGACTCAAACCAGTTGGCAAAGGAGCGCGGCGCCTCATAGCTTGAATAGTTGCCAAACAGCTCTGATGCGATCATGAGACAACTATTGAGCGGCGTTGTTGCCGCAAGCTGCAGAAGCGCGAACTCTGGGGTGACGACCGAGATGTCCTCTGTGATAGCTACGGTTGATCCGGGAGGCAACGGGCAGCTATAGAATCGGGGCGTGATAAGGCCGCTTTTCCTTGCTTCCGAGCGACTGCGGACCAAAACGTCTACGGGCAGCTCCATACACTGGCCGAGCAACGGAGCCGCAGCCCTGATGTTGCGCGCGTGATCTCCTGCCGAGTTCCATCGCTTTCCAGATGAGCAGTCCTTATAGAGCGCGGACTCGATGGTCATCTCTTCGCGAAGCCTGCCAAGCTGATCGGCGGACTGAAAGCCCAGATGTCTCCATTCCTCCTCTGGCTCGGTCATGATGAGCGAGATCAGGGGAGGCATGCGCCAAAAGCGCAACGCCGATATGCCACAGATGATGGTGTTCATGGGCAATAGATACCCAAGAGCGCCTGAGAGGGAACGCCAGATATTAAAAAGTCGACAAGTATGCCATCAAAATCAGATCAGGTAAGTAGTACCCCAGGTTACAAAAAGAAAACCGCAGGTCAGAGACTTACGGTTTTCTTGGCTACTAGACCATCTTGATTTTGATGGCATACTTGTGCTGTTTTTGGTCTTTGACCCTACAGGAAGAGCTGGTAGGACCAGCGAAGGTCGTCTTTGTTGCCGTTGATGCAACAGGTGCCCACGCGCTTGAAGCCGGAGTTCTCGATGACGTGCTGCATGCGCACGTTCTGGGGGTGGGTGTCGACGCGAAGCTCGGCGAAACCGCGCACGCGCGCCTCCTCGATCAGGCGGCGATAAAAGAGCTGCGCCACGTGCTGGCCGCGGTAAGCGGGCGAGACCGCCACGCGGTGGATGGTGGCGTAGGGGCCGGGGGTCTCGGGCTCTTCCCACGCGCCCTCGAGAAGCTCGTTATAGTTGGGGTCGTTGACGTCGACCAGGGCCGCGGTAGCGGCGACGCTGCCCTTGACGGTAAAGACGCGTCCCCAGCCAAACTCGAGGTCAAGGGCCACGTTCTTGAAGTTGGGGCCGGTGCCGTTTTGCCACTGGTCGATGCCGTCGGCGGCGAGAAGGGCGCGGGCCTCCTCAAGGGTAGCCACGATGGCGGGGATATCGTCGACGGTGGCCGGGCGCATGTCGCAATCGGCCAGCGAGAAGGTCTTGGTGGTTTCGGAAGTCATGTCGGATCCTTTGTGCGCGCCGCGCGGCTAGGGCGCTGACGTGCGGTTTTGGCTGTTTAAAACCCGACTATTATGAGTGAAGCCCTACCAAATGCCAAGAAGCCCCTCAAGGTTTTCAATAAACCTCCGCCTGTCCTTCTCGCAAAAAGCCGCAGGTCCGCGCGTGCGGCCGCCGGCCCGGCGCACCTTTTTCTCCTCGGCGCGGATAAAGAGGTCCGAGTCGATGGTGGCCTGGCTGTAGACGCGCCCGCGCACGCCGATGGCCGAGGCGCCTCGCCCCAGGGCCATGGCGGCAAGCCCGATATCCTGCGTGACCACGCAATCACCGGGCTGCAGCGCCTGGACGATGGCGAAGTCGGCGGAGTCCGCCCCGCAGGAGACCCGCAGCGTGTCGACCCAAAAGCCGCCTTTGGCCGCCTCGGCGCTGCGCGGGTCGCCGGGCCGGATGTGCCGCTCGAGGTTCTGCGTGGTGTTGCCCGCGATGACCACGGGCACCTTGGCGCGCCGGGCCACGGCCAGGGCATCGGCCGTGACGGGGCAGGCGTCGGCGTCGATGAACAGCGTCACGCAGGGCTCCTTACGCGCCCGCGCCGGACTCGGCCGCCCCGTTGTCCCCGTCCGCGTCCCCGTCGCCCGCCTGATATCGATCAAAGAACACCAGCTCAGACAGGTCGTAGCGCTTCTTGTGCAGGCGAGAAGGGCGGCTGCGCTCGGAGGGGTAGCCCAAGGGCATCATGCCGATGATGCGGTAGGTGGGTGGGATGTCGAACTGACGGCGCAGCTCGGAGGGGTTGACCAGGCCCACCCAGCAGCTGTGGACCCCGCGCTCGGCGGCGGCCAGGGTAATGTGGTCGCCCACGATCGCGGTGTCGACCACGCCGAAGTCCACGACGTCGGGGTTGCGCGCGGCGACCGTCATGTCGTAGGCCAGCACCAAGACGCAGGGCGCGTGGAAGCGGCAGCGGCTGCAGAGGTCGACCTTAGCCAGGTCGTCGGGGTCCTGCAGCACCAAGATGCGCTGCGGCTGAGCGTTTTCTGCAGTGGGGGCCAGCTGCACGGCCTGCAGGATGCACTCAAGATCTTCTGCCTTAACAGGGGTTTCTGAGAAACGACGCTCGGAGTAGCGCTCGTCCATCACATCAATGATTGACATATCTCGTCCTTTCGTCGGCGCACCGTGGGGCGCGGGCGGCAAACATACAGCTAGATCAACTATCCATTATCTGTCGGCAAATGGCGCGATCTTCTCGCCGACCGGTCAAAAACAATGTTACAGGCGTGTTATATATCGAAACTTATGGATACCTTGTGTGACAGATGGGTCCACTATGTCAGTCGTCCACAGGAGGCGCGAATGCGCCACAGAGACGGGATCACCACAAAAATGTTCTTCGCTCAGCTATCCATTATCGCCATTGCAATTTAGCGCGGGTTGGTTAGAAGCCGGCCCGAAAGATAGCGGGCGGCGATCGAAAGCGAAGGTATGAAGCCGCTTGGGTAACCAGGCGGCTTTTTTGTGTGTCCCAAAGGAAGGAAAGCACTGTAATGAACGGAATCGTACTGATGCTCGTCGCGGGGGTCGTCCTGGCAGCGGCCTATCTGCTCTACGGCAGGTGGCTGGCCAACTCGTGGGGCGTTGACAAGGACGCCCTCACCCCGGCCCGCCGCATGGAGAACGGTAAGGACTTTAGCCCTGTCACCTCGTTCGCCGCGTTCTCTCACCAGTTCAGCTCGATCTGCGGCGCGGGCCCTGTCACGGGCACCATCGTCGCCATGGCCTTCGGCTGGGTCCCCGTCGTTCTTTGGGTCCTTGTCGGCGGCGTCTTCTTTGGCGCGGTCCACGATTTCGGCGCCCTTTACGCCTCGATGAAGAACAACGGCAAGTCCCTGGCCCAGCTGGTCGATAAGTACATCGGCCGCACCGGTCGCCGCCTGTTCCTCCTGTTCCAGTGGCTCTTCTGCATCATCGTTATCGCGGCCTTCACCTCCATGGTCTGCGGCACCTTCAAGATGACCGCCGCGGCCGACGGCAGCGTCGACTTCACCAAGTCCTACGCCGCTGGCTGCGCCGGCACGATCTCGATCCTCTTCACCTTCGTGGCCATGGCCTTTGGCTGGGGCTGCAAGAAGTTCAACCTCGAGGGCGCCAAGCAGTTCGTCCTCGGCGTGGTCCTCATGGTCGTCATGTTCGCCGTGGGCATGCAGTTCCCGCTCTACCTCGACCTCAACCAGTGGATCGCCGTCGTGATGGTCTACCTGGTCTTCGCCGGCGCCATGCCCATCGACGTCCTCAAGACCCCGCGTGACTACCTCACGTCCATCATGATGCTCGTCATGATCGTCTGCGCCGTCCTCGGCATCCTGGTCCTCGGCGTCCAGGGCAAGGCCACCATGACCGCCCCGGTCTTCACCGGCTTCTCCACCAAGTCCGGCATGATGTTCCCGGTCATGTTCGTCTCCGTTGCCTGCGGCGCCCTCTCCGGCTTCCACAGCCTCGTGTCCTCCGGCACCTCCTCCAAGCAGGTCTCCAACGAGCAGGACGCCGTTAAGGTCGGCTACGGCGCCATGGCCCTCGAGTCCTTCGTCGGCGTCCTCGCCATCATCGTCGCCGGCATCATGTTCGCCGAGCTGAACACCGCCGGCACCGGCACCCTTAACGACGGCGTCGCCGCCACCCCGTTCAAGATCTTCGCCACCGGCATCGCCCGTGGCATGCAGGCCTTCGGTGTTGACCAGACCGTCGCCACCGTCTTCATGACCATGAACGTCTCCGCCCTGGCCCTGACCTCGCTCGACGCCGTGGCCCGCATCGCCCGCACGTCCTTCTCCGAGTTCTTCGCCCAGTCCAACGACGCCCTGGCCATCGAGTCCACCGAGGGTGCCATGAAGGTCCTCGGCAACCCCTGGTTCGCCACCGTCGTGACCCTCATCCCGGGCCTCGCCCTCACCTTCGGCGGCTACCTGTCCATCTGGCCGCTCTTCGGTGCCTCCAACCAGCTCCTCGGCGGCATGACCATGATCACCCTCGCCGTGTTCTGCAAGTGCACCGGCCGCAAGGGTTGGATGCTCTACGTCCCCGTGGCCTTCCTGCTCTGCTGCACCTTCACCTCGCTCGCCCAGTCCATCATGGGCTGCGTCACCGCGCTTTCCGCCGGCACCGCCGCGTCCGTGTTCAACTCCACCCTGCAGCTCGTCTTCGCCGTGCTGCTGGTGGTCCTGGGCCTCATCGTCGCCTACAACTGCCTCAAGGAGTTCTTCACCAAGGAGGCCGGTTCCCTGCCCGACGAGGAGCCCGAGTGGACCGAGCTCGGCCGCGAGCACGTCGCCGCTGCCGCCGGCAAGGGCGCTGCCTCTGGCGTCGCCGCTGCCGACGAGGCCTAAGTCCTCGCTCCTCGTGGGGGCCTAGCGGCGGCCCGGCACCTGCCCGCCGCCGCAAGGCCCTTGCCACAAGCACCGCCCGCTAGCTCTCAGCGACTCGAAGCTAGCCCAAGGGCCCGCAACCACCCGTTGCGGGCCCTTTTTCGTGGCTTATGTCCTTGCCGAGAAAAGGCCGTCTGCGCGCGTATACTTAGGAATGTTGCTTACTACTTGAGGAGGCGTCATGGCCGAAGACACACAGAACGCAGCAGAGCAGGCCACGCCAGCTCCCGCGCCAACGGTGGAGGAGCGCATCGAGCAGGCCATCGTGGCCACCGCGCCCGGCACCGCCGTTCGTCGCGCGCTCGACATGATCACCGACGGCCACCTGGGCGCGCTCATCTGCGTCGGTGACTCCGACGCCGTGCTCGCCGCCGGCAACGACGGCTTCCCGCTCAACATCTCGTTCACCGCCAACCGCCTCTTCGAGCTCTCGAAGATGGACGGCGCCATCGTGGTGGACCGCGACCTCACGCAGATCCTGCGCGCCAACTTCCACCTCAACCCCGACCCGAGCCTGCCCACGAGCGAGACGGGCATGCGTCACCGCACCGCCGCGCGCATGAGCCTGCTCACCCAGGCGCTGGTCATCTCGGTCTCCGAGCGCCGCCAGGTCGTGCACCTCTACGTGGGCGGCCGCGTGCACCAGATCCGCCCCGTCTCCGAGCTCATGACCAACGCCTCGCAGCTCATCACCACGCTGCAGACCACGCGCCAGTCGCTTGACCGCGCCCTTTTGCGCCTCACCACGCTCGAGCTCGACAACTACGTCACCCTGGCCGACGTCGCCACCATCCTCAACTACTTCGAGACCCTCATGACCGCCGCCGACGAGATCGACCGCATCGTGGACCAGCTCGGCACCGAGGGCCGCACGGTGGAGATGCAGCGCGAGCAGCTCGTGGGCGACATGGCGAGCGAGTACCTCCTCATGATCCGCGACTACGCGCGCGACTCCTCCGAGGAGAACGCCGAGGCCATCCGCGCCGTCCTGCACGCGGCCGACCCCGGCCAGTGGCGCTCGCCCAAGCGCGTGGCCAAGGCCCTCGGCTACGACGACCTGCGCGAGGACAGCGTCATGGTCCCGCTGGGGCTTCGCACCCTCAACCGCGTCTCCGTGGTGCGCGAGGGCATGGCCGACAAGATCGTGGACGAGTACGGCAACCTGCGCGAGCTCATGGATGACATCGAGCAGAACCCGAGCCGCCTGGACGAGCTGGGAGTGAAGAACCCCGGCATCCTGGCAGACAGCCTCTATCGCATGTGGGGCAAGAAGGAGTAGCGATGTCGGCACGTGGCACCCAGGCGCGCCCGGCCGCGCCAGACACCTGCGCCGTGGTCGCCGCCGGCGGCCTCGGCCTGCGCTTCGGAGACCCGCGCGGCAAGCAGTACGTGGAGCTGTGCGGGCTGCCGGTGCTGTGCTGGTCCATCGCGGCGCTGGACGAGAGCCCCTCCGTGGGCCACATCGTGGTGGTCTGCCCGGCGGGCCGCGTGGAAGAGACCCGCGAGGTCGTCTCCAAGGTGAAGGCCCACGTGCCCGTGAGCTTCGTGCCCGGCGGCACCACGCGCCAGGAGTCCTGCCTGGCCGGCATCCGCGCCGTTCCGGCGGGCTTTGCCTTCGTGGCCATCCACGACGGCGCCCGTCCCCTCATCCAGCCCGCCACCGTCGAGGCCGTCATCGCGCGCGTTCGCGAGGACGCGAGCCTCGCCGGCGCCATCTGCGCCCACCCTTCGGCCGACACCCTCAAGGTGGTGGAGGAGGGGCAGGTCGTCTCCACGCCGGACCGCTCGCGCTACTGGGCCGTCCAGACCCCGCAGGTCTTCCGCGCCCAAGACGTCCTCGCCGCCCACGAACGCGCGGCCGAGGAGGGCTTCGTCGGCACGGACGACTCCTCTTTGG
>CAVDTK010000032.1:0-18875 GCA_963611755.1 Oscillibacter sp. ER4 | reverse complement strand
CACTTGACTGGGGGTCAAGGGGTCGCTGGTTCGAATCCAGTCCACCCGACCAGAACTTTCAGGGTCTCGGCATTGAGCCGAGGCCCTTTTTCTATTCTCGGGTCTTCTCGAACGCCCGCCCAAAGTTCACCGATCTTTGTAGGCAACTTCCTCGTTTTGACCGATGTTTGTGGCTTTAGCCCCTCGAAATCCTAAAAGGCGCCGATCCTTGTACAAAGATCGGCGCCTTCGATAAGCGAGAAGCCCTTCAAGCTCTAATACGAGACCTGGCAGGGGATACCCAAAGCCTCAACCTGCGCAGCAATCCCGTCAAGGACCTCCGCGGGCGCCTTGGCCAGACCCGCCACCGGCGTCTCACGCGCGATGGTGTAGATCGTCGCGGCCTGCGGGGCAATGCGGCGCAGGGCATCTAGCCAGGGCAAGACGTACGCGTCGCCTGTGTTGTCCATGTCATGGCCCTGATAGCTGCCCGTCAAAAAGATCGTCTGGATGATCGCGTGGCCACCGAAGCTGGCAAACGCCTCGATCTGGCGCTCAACGTCGTAGCCCGGCCGCGGGTTGTCGAGAAGACCTATGTACTCCGCGTTCACGGTGTCGAGCTTCAAGATGTTGTCGTCCACCAACATGAGCGCGTCATGGACGGCAGGCACCGCCGCAAAGGTCCCGTTGGAGAGAACGGCGATCTTGGCCGAAGGGGCCAGGCGGTCGCGCAGCTCAACGGCACCCTTGATGGCCTGGGGAAACTCCGGGGCCGCGGTGGGCTCACCGTTGCCGGCGAAGGTGATGACGTCGGGCAGAACACCCTCCGCCGCCATCTCGCGAAGCTTGGCCTCAAGGGCGGCCAAGACCTTCTCGGCGCTGTTGTGGCGAGAATGGCACGGGCGCTCCTCGTTCAGGCCGTTCTCGCAGTAAATGCAGTTGAAGGTACAGATCTTGCCCTCGGCAGGCATCATGTTGACACCCAGGGACACGCCCAGGCGGCGGCTTTTCACCGGGCCAAAGATAGGGCTCGCGTTCAAGAAAGTGGACATGGTTTCTCTCCTTATGGTTACAAGACACCATAGCGCAACCCGGCAGCGTATATCATGTGGTCGACCAAGCGAAACAAAACCGAGGGAGCGCCCATGAGCCGCGTCTACAACTTCTCTGCCGGACCCGCCGTCTTGCCCGAGGAGGTCTTGTCCCGCTGCGCCGCGGACATGCTGGACTACCAGGGCTCGGGCATGTCCGTCATGGAGATGAGCCACCGCTCGGCCGTTTTCCAGGGCATTTTGGACGAAGCCGAGAAGGACCTGCGCGACCTCATGGGCATATCGGACAACTACGAGGTACTGTTCTTGCAGGGCGGCGACTCCCTGCTGTTCTCCACGGTTTTCATGAACCTCGCGCCCAACGGCAAGGCGGACTATATCGTGTCAGGCAACTGGTCGAAGAAGGCCTTCGCCGAGGCCAAGATCCTGGGCGATCCCAAGCTTTTGGCCTCCTCTGCCGATAAGAACTTCAACTATGTGCCCGATTGCTCCGACCTCGACGTCCGCGACGACACGAGCTTTGTCTACATCTGCCAGAACGAGACGATCACCGGCACGCGCTACCCGGAGCTTCCCAACACCAAGGGCCATGTGCTGGTGGCCGACCAGTCCTCGATGTTCCTTTCCGAGCCGGTCGATGTGTCGCGCTACGGTCTCATTCACGCGGGCGTGCAGAAAAACGTGGGGCCCGCCGGAGTCCAGGTCGTCATCGTGCGCAAGGACCTTGTGCCGGATGAGCTGCCGGGCGTTCCCACGATGCTGCGTTTCAAGACCCACGCGGACGCGGGCTCCCTCTACGACACGCCCAACTGCTGGGGCATCTACGTCTGCGGCCTCGTCTTCAAATGGCTCAAGGACCTGGGCGGGATCGAGGAAATGGCCAAGCTCAACCAGGCAAAGGCGGCCCTGCTCTATGAATTCCTGGACGAGTCCGCGCTCTTCTCGGCCACAGTCGAGCCCATGTGGCGCTCGATGATGAACGTTCCCTTTGTCACCGGGGACGCCGACCTTGACCGCGAGTTCATCGCGGCGGCGGCAGAGGCCGGCCTTGTCAATCTCAAGGGCCACCGTCTGGTAGGCGGCATGCGCGCCTCGATCTACAACGCCATGCCCTACGAGGGCGTCGAGAAGCTCGTCTCGTTCATGAAGGATTTCGAGACTGCGCACTAGGATATACCTGCGGCTCATTCAACAGATAAGGGCGCCTTCCCACAGCCGGGAAGGCGCCCTTCGCATAAAACGATGAAACAAAAGTGGGGAAGAAGTCCTACTCCTCGTCCTCCGCCGCACCGCCGTCCAGGATGTTCTCGTAGGCCTCGCCCACGGCGGCGAACTTCTCGTCGTCGATCTCGCCCAGCGAGAAGGTGCCGTCCTCGTGCTCCAGATAGGCGTAGAGGTAGATGGCGTCATCGTCGTCCTCGGGCCCCAGAGCGATGTACTCGGCGCCGTCGAGCTCGAAGATCCCCAGGACCTCGCAGCGCTCGCTGCCGCCGTCCTCGTAATCCAGGGTGATGAACTCGGCGGTCTCCTCGTCGAGCAGATCGTCGTTCTCGTCTACGTTCTTGGCTTCGTCGGACATGTGGCCTCCTTGTATCGTGTTTGTCACGCGACGCGCAAATCGCGGCGCAGGCTTGGGGCTTAGTTTACCCTTTGCTACAGTCACGAATACCCACAGGCCCAATCGATCGGACAAGAGACGCATATGGCAGAACCGTTTGACGCATACGACTACTTCGCCCACGAGGATGAATATCAAAGCTTTGACTATCAAGGTGCTTTTAGCCGCTTGGCGTATGCCTTAACCTGCAAGACCGTCTACGATGGCGAGAAGACCGACTTCTCGCAGTTCGACCGCCTGCGGGCCCACCTCAATGCGAGCTTCCCGCATGTTTACGAGGCCGCCGAGGCCACGCTCGTAGGTCACTCGCTGCTGCTTTCCATTCCCGGCGCGGACCCCGCGCTTGAACCCGCGATGCTTATCGCCCACCAAGACGTTGTGCCCGTGATCCCCGGGACCGAGGACCAGTGGGTCCATGACGCCTTCTCCGGCCACATCGACGACGAGTGGATCTGGGGCCGCGGGGCGCTTGACATCAAGGACATGCTGATGGCAGAGCTCGAGGCCGTGGAGTTTCTCCTCGCCTCTGGACACACGCTCAAACGAGGCATCTACCTGGCCTTCGGTGAGGACGAGGAGGTCTCGAGCACCGGCGCCACCGCGCTGGCGGCTCACATGGGGGCCCGCGGCATGCGTGCGGCGTTCTTGCTTGACGAGGGCACGACGACCCTGGCCGACGCCTCGGCCTACGGCGCGCCGGGCACCGTGATCTCGGACATCTGCCTTTCGCAGAAGGGCTATCTCAACCTCAAGATCTCGGTCGCGGGAGCGGGCGGCCACTCGTCGAACCCCTTCGGCGGCACATCCCTCGAGAAGCTCGCCTGCGCGCTCGCGGCGTTATCTGCCAACAAGCCCCAGCCGCGCCTCACCGACCTTGTGGCCGGGACGTTCGAGGCCCTGGCCAGCAAGATCACCCAGGAGCCCTTCGCCAGTCTTTGCTGCGACGTCCAAGGAAACGCCGAAAAGATCGCCCAGGCTGTGGCTCTATCGCGCGACCTGTACCCCTTTGTCGCCACCACCGTGGCCGTTGACCAGGTCTTTGGCTCGGCTCCGGCCGCAAACGTCATGCCGGCGGATGTCTACGCCGTCGTGAACTTCCGCCTGCTGCCAGGTGTTGCTGCCCAAGAGGTCGCGGAGAAGGTCACCGAGATCGTCGAGCCCTTTGGCGCCACCGTCGAGATCCTTCACTCGACCCCCGCCGGCCGCCAGGACACCCCGGAAGGCGCCGGTTACGCCGAGCTCAAGGCCGCCCTCGAGCACTTCCACCCGGGCGTCACCTTTGTGCCGTCCTTCGTCTGCGGCGGCACCGACTCGGTGCGCTACGAGGGAATCTGCGACTCCATCATGCGCATCTGCCCCTTTAGGCCCGCGCCATCAGAGGAGGCGCGTGGCGTCCACGGCGTCAACGAGCGCATCTCAAAGCGCTGCTACGCCCAGGGTATCCGCGTCCTTATCCGTTTCCTGGAGTCAACCTGCCTCTAGTCGATTAGCCATGAATATCTCGCCCAAGTTGGGTACGATAAGAGTTTGTGTATCGGCTTTAACAGACTGAGGATCACGTGTCCGCAAAATTAGACGAACTTAAATACGCCATCAAGCAGGTCGCGGATTCCGACGCGGCCGTGCGCCAGGCCAAGGGGATCGAAGACGCCCCCGTGGGCAGCGCCCAAAATCCTTCTCAGCAGATTCTTACCGCCGCCAACGTCATCACCTTTTGCCGATTTGGCTTAACGATTGCGTTTTTGATCATCTTTGCCACGGGCGGTAACCGCACCGTCGCGCTCGCGTGCTACGCCACGGCGGCCGTGACGGACTTCCTGGACGGCCAGGTGGCGAGAAGGACCCAGACCGTCAGCTGGCTCGGCAAGATCATGGACCCCATCATGGACCGTGTCCTGCTCTTCACCGGCGTGATCGGCCTGCTCATTGTGGGTGAGCTGCCCTTATGGGTCCCCATCTTCGTCATCGGGCGCGACCTTTACCTGACGATCGGCGCGGCGCTTCTCCAGCATTACCGCACGCGCCCGGTCGACGTGGTCTTTATCGGCAAGATCGCGACCGCGCTTTTGATGTTCGGCTTCTGCGACCTGCTTTTGGGACTGCCCGCCATCGATGGCCTGGGCCTCACCACGGCCTCGTGGCTGCCCGGCCTCAACAGCCAGGGGAGCGCCCTGGGCATCCTCTTTGTCTATGCCGGCGTGATCTTCTCGGCCGCGACCGCCCTGGTCTACACCGTCAAGGGCGTCCGCATCAAGAACCACCAAGACCCGCACGAGAAAGCGCTCTAACCATGTCAAACCCCAAGATGGGAACCCTGTACCAGGAGCACGCCCTTCTCGGCGCCTCCTTCGAGCCTTCGCTGGACGAGAACTACCAGGTCGTTGCCGCCTATGCCAACGAGGGCAGCGCGGCAGACGCGATGGCCGCAGGATGCGTGCTGTGCGACCTCACCGGCTCGGTCTACCAGCTGTTGAGCGGCGGCGACGCGCCGGCGCTTGCCCAGGCGGCCTTCTGCGCCAAGCGCCTGGCCGTGGGGGAGTGCGCCTTCGAGCCCGCCCTGGGCGGAGACGCCGGCCTCATGTCGATCCCCTTGGTCGTGCGCTGCGGAGACACCGAGCACGTGGTCATCGACATGAGCCAGCGCGGTCCCGTGGCCCTGGCCTGGCTTTCTTTTCTCACCACGGCCGAGGAGCAGGGCGTCCGTCCCTTCGGCAACTCTTCCATAGAGGACGCCACGCCCATGCTCTGCCCGCTTCTGCTCATGGGCGCCAAGGCGGACCACGTGCTTGAGGACTACCTGCACGGGGCGCCCTTGCCGCGTCCGGGCCAGGTGGCATCTCTTGCCCTTGACTCGATCAACGCCGTCGTGGCCGCGGCACCGCTCTCGCACGCGGGCATCAAGGCGTACTTCCTCTTTGTCCCGCCCACCAAGGCCCGCATCCTCTGGCGCAGCTTCCTGTCGTTTGAGGAGGTCTCGCCCCACGGCCTTAAAACCGCGTCCGCAGCCCTTCTCTCTGCATGCGACTGGGGATCCCTTTGCGAGGAGAACGACAAGGTTCGCGTCACGTCCGCGCAGCTCAAGGGCTATGGGCTTCTCCGCGAAGACGGCGGCTACGTGGGACAGCGCGCGCTCGAGGCCGCGCAATCGTAAGGTTTTAACGCTCACGGCGACTCACAAATTCGATCGCCAGGTATATGATTTATTCGACTGACCTTTCCGAGGGGAGAAGACGATGGCTAACACCGACTCCACTGAAATCTTTAGGATGCCCGCGGCAGACGCCACGGTCCCTGACCTCATGGGCGCCGCCAGGCCCCAGAACCCCACGCTGACCATCCTCAAGGGGCCGCAGATCGGCACAACCTTTGAGCTTGACACGCCCCAGATCACGCTGGGCCGCGACCCCAAGAACAGCGTTTTTCTCAACGATATGACCGTTTCCAGACACCACGCCAACCTCGACCTGTCGACCTTGGCGCTGGGCTATGCCACCATCGAGGACCTGGGCTCGCTCAACGGCACCTGGGTCGACGGCGCCATCGTGAGCAAGGCTCAGCTGCGCGACGGCTCTAGCCTGCAGATCGGCACGTTCCGCATGGTGTTCCACACCAACACCGCCCTTGGCCGCATCAACACGGGCGCTTAAGGCCACGCCATGGCTGACGCCGGGTATTTAACCATCGGAAAGGTCGTTAAGCGTCTGCAGGCGCAGTACCCCGACCTTTCCGTTTCCAAAGTCCGCTACCTGCAAGACGAGGGGCTTCTCAACCCGTCTCGCACCCCTGGCGGCTACCGTTTGTACTCGCAGAAAGACGTCCGTCGCCTTGAGACCATCCTTTACCTGCAAAAAAACCGCTTCTTGCCGTTGCAGGTCATCAAGGAGGAACTCGAGAAGCTCGACAGCGGCCAATCCGTGAGCCTTGACGGGGAGCCCGCGCAAAGCATCGTCTTGCCGGTCGACGACGAGGAGACCTTGGGAAAGCTTCACCCCATCGACCGCATTCCCGAGCTTATCGGCGTCCAGGTCTCATTCGTGCGCCAGCTTTCCGAGGCCGGCGTCATCGAGCTCAAGCGCAGCCCGCACGGCCGCGACCTGGTCGATGGCCAGGATTTTGGCCTGATCCGCATCTGCGACGAGCTGCGTCACTTTGGCATCGGGGCCAAGAACCTGCGCCAGTACGTCATTGCCGCCAACAGGGAGTCCGCCATGTTCGAACAGGCGCTCGTCGTCTACTCAAGAAAACCCTCCCTCAACGGCGAAGATGATCCGGATCCCGATGATGCCCGCTATAACCAGGCACTTTCTCGCATGCTAGGACTTACCAACAGCGTGCGGGATGAGCTTATTGCGCGACGTCTGCGGCACAACAAGGCCGAGGGCTAGCGCGCGCACCGCAAAACACAAGGAGAGAAGACCTGTATGAGCAACTTCGACTATGAGTCCCGCATCGTGAGCATCCCCGACTACCCCGAGAAGGGCGTCATCTTCAAGGACATCACGCCGCTTTTCGCCGACGGCGAGGCCTTGGCGGCACTCGTCGACGAGATCGCCGACCACTTCGCCGGCAAGGGCATCTCCAAGGTCATCGGCTCCGAGGCCCGCGGTTTTCTCGTCGGCGCTCCTGTGGCCTACAAACTGGGCGTCGGCTTTATCCCGGCGCGCAAGCCCGGCAAGCTTCCCCGCGAGGTCTACAGCCAGAGCTATTCTCTTGAATACGGCACCGATGAGCTGCAGATCCACAAGGATGCCCTGGAGCCCGGCGACGTCGTTTTGGTGGTCGACGACCTGGTGGCCACGGCAGGCACCGCAGTGGCCACGGCAAAGCTCGTTGAGCAGACCGGCGCCAAGGTCGCTGGCTTCTCGTTCATCCTTGAGCTAGCCTTTCTGAACCCCCGCGAGGAGATCGCTAAGGATTATGGAGACGTCGATGTGTTTAGCCTGGTAAAAGTGGACTAACGGTTGAACTTTTATACGAGTTGAATGGCCTTTGAGCAATCCACCTTGCTAATTTGGTAAGGTGGATTTGTTTATCTGCGCTAAGGATCGCCGCGCGCGGTTCCCTGCGTTAAGGAGGACATAAAACCTATGCGTATCAACAGTTACGCCAAATCAGTTGTTTGTGCCGGCCTGAGCCTTGCCTTGGCCACCTCTCTCACGCTCTTTAGCTTTACCTCGACTGCCGTAGCCGACCCGCAGTCCGATCTTGCGGCAGCCGCGGCCCAGCTGGAGACCCTGGGCGCGAGCCTTTCTTCACTTGAGTCGAGCCTCGAGACCGCTACCGAGTCCATCGAGCAGACCGCGGCTGACATCGACAGCAAGCAGATCGAGATCGACGCGGCCAACGAGCAGCTTGCGGAGAAGCGCGCGCAGCTTGCCTCTGACATGCGCTCCAACTACAAGCAGGGCTCGATGACGATCCTCGACTATATCCTTGGTTCCACGAGCGCCGAGGATTTCATCAGCCGCATCTACTATCTGGACAAGGTTTCCGAGCAGAAGGCGGCCACGATCTCCGAGGTCAAGACCCTGGAGGCCCAGCTTGAGTCCGATAAGGCCCAGCTCGAGTCGAGCCAGGCCCAGCAGCAGGAGCAGGTCAACGACCTTTCGAGCCAGGTGAGCGAGTACCAGAGCAAGGTCGCCGAGGCTACCGCCACCTACAACGCGCTGGACGAGGAGGTCAAGGCCCAGCTCGCGGCACAGGAGAGCGCCAACGTCCAGACCGCCATCGCCAACGTCGAGGACAACCAGAACAGGCAAAACGCCGCCGCTGAGGCGCAGGCCAATTCGAGCAGCACCAGCAATAGCACCGATAACAGCGGGTCTAGCAGCACTGATTCTGGCAACAACAACGGAAACTCCGATTCCGGCAACAGCGACAACTCCGGCAGCAACACCGATTCCGGCAACAGCGGGTCGAGCGACTCCGGCAACAGCGGCTCGTCCGATTCCGGCAGCAGCGGCTCCGGCGGCGCCAGCAGCTCTGTTCAGGAAAGCGTGGCGATCGCCCTGGCGCAGGTCGGCAAGCCCTACGTATATGGCGGTGCTGGCCCGGACTCCTTCGACTGCTCCGGCCTGGTCTGCTACTCCTTTGGCTGGAAGTACGGCCACAGCGCCACGCGCATGTGCCGAGGCGTCGTCGACCGTGGCGTCGCCAAGTACAGCATCGACGAACTCGAGTACGGCGACCTGGTCTTCATGAACGGCGACTACAACGACTGCGGCCACGTGGGCATCTACATCGGCAACGGCCAGATGGTCCATGCTGCCAACCCCAGGTACGGCATCTGCGTCAGCAACATCTTCAACTTCTATTGCGGAGGCCCCTACTAATCCCGATGTCCGATTCCGATCAATCCAAGAACGTTGTTTCAAGGCACCTTTCCCGCAGGTTTCAGGTAAACCTCGTAGGGGAGGGTGCCCTTGTCGGTCTGGCCGCAGGCGCGGTCATCACGTTATACCGCCTGTCTTTATCCGGTGCCGAGAAGACCCTGCGCACCATCACGTCCTACATCTACGGCAAGCCGCTGCTCATGGCAGCCTGGTTCGCGTTTCTCGCTGTGATTCTCGTTGTGGTTTCCAAGCTCATCTGCTGGGAGCCTGCGACTTCGGGGTCCGGTATCCCGCAGGTCGACGCCGAAGTCGCGGGAAGGCTCGACATGCCCTGGCACCGGGTTCTTCTCGCTAAGTTCTGCGAGGGATCATTGTGCGCCCTAGCTGGCCTTTCTTTAGGACGAGAAGGCCCCAGCGTCCAGCTGGGCGGCATGTCTGCCAAGGCGGTCTCTAAGGCCCTGGGACGCAAGAGGGGGGAGGAACGCCTTCTTGTGACCTGCGGCGCCGCCGCCGGCATGTCCGCAGCCTTCCATGCGCCCTTGACCGGCGTTTTGTTTGCCATCGAGGAGATCCACAAGGAGTTCACGGCGCCCTTGATCATCTCGGTCATGACGTCGACGATCGTCTCTGACTTTCTGGTGAGCCAGGTTTTAGGGATCGAGCCTGTCTTGAGCCTGACCTTTGTGGCCGACCTTCCCAGAATCGACTATGCCTTTGTCGTTTTTCTTGGTCTGACCTGCGGCTTATTGGGCGCCTTGCACAATCTAGGCATGTTTGGCCTGCAGGCTTTGTACAAGAAGATCGATAGGGGAGTGCCCTATCTTCGCCTTGCCATTCCCTTTGCCTTGGCTGGGGTCGTCGCCTTCACGGCGCCCGAGCTTATGTGCGGCGGGGACGCGATCATCGAGCGCCTGCTCTACGATAAGACGCTCACGATAGGCGTCGTAGCTGCGCTTTTGCTTGGCAAGTACTGCTTCACGGCAATTAGCTTTGGCTCCGGCGCGCCTGGCGGAACTTTGTTCCCGCTGGTTGTGATGGGTTCTGCCATCGGCGCGCTGTACGCCCTGGCGGTAGGGGCTGTTTTCAACGTACCCGTCTCGTTTTATCCCAATTTCATCGCATTGGGCATCGCCGGACTCTTTGCGTCCGTGGTTCGCGCGCCCGTCACGGCTGTGGTTTTGGTCTTCGAGCTTACCGGATCATTGGATGCGCTGCTGTCCGTCTCGATCGTGGCGATCCTTGCGTATGTTGTGGCCAATCTTCTTAAGGTCGACCCGTTCTACGAGCATCTGCTGGCAGATCTTCTGCACATCACGCTGGATGACCCTTCAATCAACGGGGAACCTGGCGAGAAGATCATCCATACCATCTACGTGGGCAGCGGCAGTCTTCTTGAGGGAAAGCTCGTACGAGAGGTGCCGTGGCCCGATCAAGTGCGCATCGTCATGATCGAGCGCGCGGGCGTGGAGATTGTTCCTAACGGAGATACACGCCTTGAAGCGCTGGATGCCCTCACGATGATCATGGGAACCGACAGCGAGGGCGACGCTCAGCTCAAACTCTCGTTCATGAGCGCGGCAAAAATCGAGACGCAGAGATTCTCGGGGGAGTAACGACAGGAGCCTGGCGAGTGGGATCAACCAGGCTCCCATTATTTACTATCTCGCTACTTTACATAAGATATATTATCAGTGTTTTATCTGGGAGAGATAGGAAATCGCGCTGTTAGCTGCAATGGCTCCATCCGCAGCGGCCGTCACGATTTGACGGAGCTCTTTCTGCCTACAATCCCCGGCCACGAATAACCCCGGCGTTTCTGTTGCCATATCCGCACTTGTAATCACGTAGCCCGATTCATCCAGACTCACAAGATTTCGAATGACAGCCGTATTAGGCGTTCTGCCGACGCTGACAAAGACTCCGATGTTCTTATCGGATGATTCGACTGACCTGGTCTCGCCAGTTTTTGTATCCGTCAGTACAGCGTGGTTTATGTAGCCAGGACCTTCAACAGCCGCGATTCTCTTGTTGAAGGCAATCTCAATCTTCTCGTTAGACTCAAGGGCTTTCACAAGGCTCTTTGAAGCCCTGAGCTGGTCTTTTCTTACTACAATCGTTACTTTCTCAGCAATTTTAGAGAGATACAGGGCCTCTTCTGCAGCTGAATTCCCTCCCCCAATTACGAACACTTGTTTGTTTCTATAGAACATCCCATCGCATGTTGCGCAATAAGAAACACCTTTGCCGAGAAATTCCTTCTCGCCTAAAAATCCCGCTTCTTTTGCTCGAGCTCCGGCACAGTAGATAAGCGTTTTAGATAGCCAAGACCCGTTTTCGGAAACGGTCTCAAATAAACCGTCAGCTCGTTTTGTGACGGCAGCAACACTTGCGCTCAAGAATTGAGCACCCAGATCTTGTGCCTGGTCACGCATGGCATCCGCCAACTCATAACCGGCAACGTTTGGGATGCCGGGATAGTTATCTATCTGGTTGGTGAGCATCATCTGCCCGCCATGGGTCTCTCGCTCGATAACCAGCGTGCTGAGAAGCCCTCTGCGGGCATATATGGCAGAGGCGAGCCCCGCAGGGCCCGCCCCAATGATCACAACGTCATAGACGACGCTACTGGACTCCGCTTGATCCAAAACCACCGTCTCCTCGATCGGTTTCCGAAAGCTCGTCGACCTCTTGCAACGTAACCACCGGGACCTTCTGAATCACAAGCTGGGCGATGCGCTCGCCCTTCTCGATATGAATGGTTTCCTTAGGATCGAGGTTGATGGCGCACACCTTGAGCTCGCCGCGATAATGAGCGTCGATAAGGCCGGGGGTATTAGCCATCGAGAGGCCCTTCTTGAGGGCAAGGCCGCTCCTAGGCTGCACAAAGCCCGCGTAGCCGTCTGGAATGGCGATAGCAAGGCCCGTGCTCACAAGCCTGCGCTCAAAAGGCGCCAGATCGACGGTCTCTGCGGACCTAAGGTCAAGACCGGCGTCGCCCGCGTAAGCGTAGCTCGGCAGCTCAACGCTCTTATCCAGGCGTTTAATGGGCAGAATCAGCGAATCATCACTCATGAGAAAGGCTCCTCAGCTCTTCACTGAACTCGTCAACGTCCTTGAAATCGCGGTAAACCGATGCGAACCGAATATAAGCCACCTTGTCGAGCTCCATAAGGCGCTTTAAGACCATGCTGCCAAGATCCTGAGAAGAGATCTCGGTCACGCCGCCGTCCCTAAGCTCGGACTCAATGGCGGTGATCAGATCGTTGAGCGAAGAAACCGGGACGTTGCGCTTAACCGTGGCCGTGATGAGGCCCCTCATGAGCTTTTGACGATCGAAGGTTTCTTTTCTCCCATCTTTCTTCACGACAAGGAGCGGCATCTCTTCGCAGCGCTCATAGGTTGTATAACGAAAACCACAGCTCGTGCACTCGCGGCGCCTTCTGATGGCATCGTTGCTCTCGGACGAACGAGAGTCGACGACCTTTGATTCCTCACAGCCACACTTAGGGCAGCGCATATGACCTCCTAGAAAGCTCGTTATGCTCTCTAGGAACAATACCATGAATCGCTTTCAAAGGTCACGCTGCAGCGCCCGCGGCAACCACCAAGACCTGGCCGGGATTTAAGCTCGAGCCCTCAAGATGATTCATCTCTTTAAGCCAAGAAACAACGTCTTTAGTCGAGACGCCCTTCACTGGATGGGCCTCGGCCAAACCCCAAAGAGTATCTCCGGAAACGACCTTGATCGTTTGGGTCTGAGCCTGGTCAAGGACTGAATCGATACTTGAGGATATGGAAGCATCGCGCAACATGACGAGGGCAAGCGTTGCCGCGAGGATTACCGAGAAGACAAGGACTGTCTTGAAAAGGCTCAGCGAATGCTGCTGATCATTTGACTTGACCGGAGCACAGGCGCGTCCCTTGCCTCCCTCAATAAGAGTGAGCTGGGGATACTTGACCGCTAAAGCAGAAGTGCCATCGCACAGATACGGCGCGTTTTGATCTCTGGAAACCATCTTCGTGACCCTTCTCCTGTTGATTGACGGTCTCTTTATAAAAGTCGGACCGGACAAAAAATAGGACTAGCAAACCAAACGCTTGTACGTTATTATGAACGTACAGTCGTTCGTGTCAATAGATTTACGCACATTTGTTCTAATCTATTGAGAGGCGGCCAATCTATCGGTTTCGTTATTGGAGGGGCCATGAGCAAGGACAAACTCGGCAAAAGACAGCAGGCCATCTATGACTACATCTGCGCTTACTCCGCTGAACACGGCTATCCTCCCTCGGTGAGGGAGATCGGCCAGGCTGTTGGCCTTGCCTCCCCCTCCACCGTGCATATGCACCTGAAGTCGCTAGAGGAGCACGGCCTTATCAAGAGAGACTCAAAGAAGCCCCGCACCATTGAGGTCATGGGCAAAAAGGGCGAGGATGACCCGAGTGTTCCCATGGCGACCGTTAAGCAAAACGTCAACGAGAACGTGATCACGTTGCCGCTGGTTGGTCGCGTAGCCGCCGGGGTACCTATCTTGGCCGAGCAGAACGTCGAGGAAAGCCTGACACTTCCCACGAGCATCGTTGGGGACGCGAGCTCTTTCATCCTGCGCGTTCGCGGAGAGTCCATGATCAACGCTGGCATTTTCGACGGCGACTATATCGCGGTCAAAGAACAGTCGAACGCCCATGACGGAGAGATCGTTGTGGCGCTTATCGATGATTCGGCCACGGTCAAGACGTTCTATCGCGAAGACGATAGGATTCGCCTTCAGCCCGAGAACGACTCGATGAGCCCTATCTACGCCAAGAACCCGGTAATCCTGGGCAAGGTCACAGCCCTTATCAGGTCTATGTCTTAAGGCAGGCTCAGGCGCATCATGCAGGCTCTTGCCGAAAAAAGCGAACAGCCCACGGGAAGGATCCTGGGGTTTGATGCCCTCAGGGGTTTCTCGGTACTCTCGATGGTGCTGTTTCATTTTTGCTATGACCTGACTGAGCTTTCCGGGGTGTCTCTATCATGGTTTAAGCCGCCGTTTGAGGACATCTGGAGAGCGTCTATCTCATGGTGCTTTTTGCTTATCGCGGGCTGCATGTGCAACCACTCGAGGAATAACCTCAAACGGGCTTTGGAGTATCTTGCGTTAGCCTTGGCGATCTTTCTTGTCACGTTTGTGACAAAGATCGACACTCCCATATCGTTTGGGATCATCTACTGCATGGGGTTCTCGACGCTTGTATATGCGCTGATAGAAAAGCTGAGAGCAAGACCTAGAGGTTATCTTGCAGCGGGAGTTTTGTTCGCCTGCTTTGTCTTGACGCTTCATGCGCAAACCGGAACGTTAGGCGTAGGGGAGTTTAGGATCACGCTGCCGCAGGGATTGTTCAAGACGGAATACCTGTCTTGGCTTGGATTTCCCGGGCCGCACTTTGCCTCGGGGGATTACTATCCGCCTCTCCCCTATTCTCTGCTGTTCCTGCCCGGAGCCTGTCTTGGAGCCGTCTTCAAAGACAAGGGATATCCGGGTTGGTTTTGCCGCCTGAGGATTCCCCTGCTCAATCTATGCGGCAGGCATCCGCTGCTCATCTACGTGCTGCACCAACCGGTGCTTCTCGGTGTATCGATGCTTGTCGCAAACCTTGTGGCGGCTTAGAGAACCTCATAAGGGGCAAGCGTTGCTCTCATGCGCTCAGAAGCCCTCAGGGTCACCAAGAGGCCGCCTTCCTGATACTGCTCGCGCATGACCTGGCAACGCTCGTGAGCCATCTTAAGGAGCAGGCCCTTCTCATAGGGAATCAGGACCGTCATGGTCTTCTCGCCTTCAGAGGCCTCCTCGGCGATGCGGTAGAGGAGAGCACGGATGCCCGTGCCCTCCAAGGCCGAAACAAAGACAGCCTTAGGGTAGGTGAGCTGCAGGTCCTTGAGGTCTTGGGAATCCAGAAGATCGCACTTGTTGAAGACCGTGACCGTCTTGATCTTATCGGCATCGATCTCGGAAAGGATCTCTTTGACCTCATGGAGCTGGTCTGCGAAGTGAGGATCGCCAACATCCGCCACGAGCAACAAGAGGTCGGCTGCGCGCGCCTCGGCAAGCGTCGACTTAAACGACTCGACGAGGGTGGTCGGAAGCTTTTGGATAAAGCCGACCGTATCGGTAAGGGTGATCTTGCGCCCCTCTTCAAGCACTAACGACCTGGTAGTCGGGTCAAGCGTCGCGAAAAGCTCGTCTTTTGCGTAGACGTCGGCACCGCACAGGCGGTTAAGCAGGCTCGACTTACCGGCATTGGTGTAGCCCACCAAAGAGACGCGGTAAACGCCGGAATCCCAGCGAGCCTTGCTCTGAACTTCACGGCGCTTCTCGAGGTTCGCCAGCTCATGCTTCAAGGTGGAGATGCGGTCCCTGATCAGGCGGCGGTCAACCTCGAGCTGGCTTTCACCTTGGCCAAAACGGCTGCCGATGCCGCCGCGGGTCTGCTCGCCCACGAGGTGGGACCACATGCCGCGAAGCCTCGGCAACACATACTGGAGCTGCGCCAGCTGAACCTGCAGCTTACCTTCGTGCGTCTTGGCGTGGACACCAAAGATGTCGAGGATAAGGGCGGTCCTGTCGATCACCTTTATAGGGTTGCCAAAGGCCTTCTCAAGATTCGCCTGCTGAGAAGGGCTCAGCTCCTCGTCGAAAATGACGACGTCGGCCCCTGTGTTATGGATGAGCGCACAGACCTCCTCGACCTTACCCTTGCCGATAAAGGTCTTGGGAACAGGGGCATCGAGGCGCTGCTTCACAACACAAACGACCTCGGCGCCATCCGTTGTGGCAAGACGCTCGAGCTCTGCCAGGGAATCGTCGCACGACCAACGCGAAGACCCCAGGTCAACGCCCACAAGAATCGCCTTCTCAGGCACCGGTGCGGTTGAGAACGGTTTAAACCTAGATGTCGCCATGGCAATCCTGCATGCTCGAGTCTATAAGCGCGGACAAAATGAGCTCGGTCGCATCGTCTTGACTCACCTGATCGAGGTTGATCCAGCGAACGCGCTTGTCGTGCCTGAACCAGGAAAGTTGACGCTTGGCGTAGCGCCGTGAGCGCTGCTTGATGTTCTCAATTGCCTGGTCCAGCGTACACGCGCCATCCAAAGCTTCCAGAATCTCTTTGTAGCCGATGGCCTGACCAGCAGTGGACTGAGGGTTGAGGCCTCGAGCAGCAAGGCCCTTCACTTCTTCAACCAATCCCTGCTCAAGCATGATGTCGACGCGTTTATTGATTCGCTCGTAAAGGCGTTCGCGATCCATAGTGAGGCCCCAGATCCTGACATCGTAATACGGCTGCTTGTTATGAAGCTCGGCGTTCTGCTCGCTATAACAACTGCCCTCGTCAAGCATCTCAAGCGCGCGGATAACGCGGCGCGAGTTGTTGGGGTGGATCAGTACCGCGCTCTTCTCGTCACGCTCAAGCAAAAGCTCGTAAAGAACGGCAGGGCCCTTCTCGGCCAAAACGCTCTCATAGCGCTCGCGGGTGGCACTTCCCTTCTCACCGTGGACGAAATCCATGTCGTTCACCACGGCATTGAGGTAGAAACCGGTGCCTCCGCAGAGAACCGCCGGCTTTCCGTTGGCGAGAATACCATCGATGCAGGTACGGGCGTCGGTCTGGAAAAGCTGAACCGAGTAATCCTGATCGATGTCGGCGACGTCCACCATCAGAAGCGGGACAAGTCTCTCCCCCACCGGAGTCTTTGCGGTACCGATGTCCATGCCACGATAGACCTGCATGGAGTCCATCGAGACCACGGATGTACCCAGCCGCAAAGCCACGGCGTCGGCCAAAGAGCTCTTGCCAGACGCCGTGGGCCCTACGATGGAAATGACCGGTCCAGGGAGCATTATCGAGGCTGTCCCTCGAGCGTGCCCTTGAGATACCAGGTCATCGCGCTGTCGACCTTGATATCGGCGATCTTGCCCACAAGGTCTTGCGGGACCATACCCTCGGGGCACGCGAAGTGCACCGTACGGTTCTTCTCGGAGTGACCGACCATGATGGTATCGTCGCGCTTGGAGGTGCCCTCCACCAAGACGCGCTCAACCTTTCCGACCTCGAGCTCGTTCACGGCACGGGACTGCTTAGCCACAAGATCAGCCAGTCGGTCGAAGCGCTCTTGGATGACCTCATGCGGCGTATCGTCGGGGATCTTGGCAGCGGGAGTCCCCGGGCGCGGAGAGTAGATGAAGGTGTAGGCCGAGGCAAAACGCGCCTCCTCAACCAGGCTCAGCGTATCAAGGAAGTCTTCCTCGGTCTCGCCAGGGAAGCCCACGATGATGTCGGTCGACAACGCGATATCGGGCATTGCCTGACGCAGACGGCCGCAAAGCTCAAGGTACTGCTCGCGCGTGTACTTACGGTTCATCGCCTTGAGGATGCGAGAAGATCCGCTCTGGACCGCCAGGTGCAGCTGCGGCATGACACAGGGGGTCTCGGCCATGGCGTCGATGGTTTCCTGCACAAGGTCGTGAGGGTTGGACGAGGTAAAGCGCACACGCTCGATGCCCGTCTTGCCGACCTCGCGCAGAAGTTGAGCAAAACGAGGCTCGCCGTAGATGTTGCGGCCATAAGAGTTGACATTTTGGCCCAAAAGGGTGATCTCGCGCACGCCGTCGGCCACCAGGTGCTCGCACTCGGCGACGATCGTCTCGATCGTGCGGCTTTTCTCGCGACCACGGACATACGGCACGATGCAGTACGTGCAGAAATTGTTGCAGCCGGTCATGATGGGCACCCAGGCGTGGAAGCTCTGCTCGCGGCGGCTCGGCAGGTCGGTGGAGAAACCGCGGCCATCTTCGACGGTGTCGACCTCGATGGCCTTCTCGTCATCCGCGAAGGCCTGGGCGAGAAGCTCGGGCAGCGAGGCCAGGGCGCTCGTGCCAAAGACGACATCGGCCACAGGGATTTGCTTCTTGATCTTCTCGCCGTCACGCTGGGCGATGCAGCCGCCGATGGCGACCACACGCTTACCAGAAGGCGGTTTAGGGGCGCTCACCATAGCAGAAGCCTGACCATAAAGGCGCTGGTCGGCGTTTTCCCTCACACAGCAGGTCATGAAGATGACGATGTCGGCTTCCTCAGGTTCCGCCACGTTGATGCAACCGCACGACTCCAAAAGGCCGCTCACGCGCTCAGAGTCGTGCAGGTTCATCTGGCAGCCGAAGGTACGGACGAAATAGGTCTTGCCGACGAGCACAGAAGATGAAGTCATATTAAGAAACCAAAGATTCTACCTGGGCATTTGCGGTGGGAGCGCTAATGCGATGGACATATACGGCGATGCGGATGGCGGTGCGCATCTCGCCGCCGATCGAGATGTCGGAAAAAGTCGGGGCGCAAGAGATGTCGAGGCCCGTGGGGATCAAGAATCCGCGCGCGATCGCGATGGCCTTGATCGCCTGGTTGACGGCGCCGGCGCCCACGCACTGAATGTTGACCGGCGTCGAGTCTTTGACCATGCCCGCGATGGCACCCGCGACCGACGCGGGAGACGACTTGCTTGAGACTTTGAGGTAATCCATTGAGACTCCTGGATGTGGCTCAGATAAGATGTTTTGATCCTACGATTTTGCGATGTAAAAGATTGTACGAATATCAAGCGTTAATTGAAAGGAAAAGGAGCTAATCGGGGTCGTTGAGCTCAAAGGTAACGGTGATTTTGCCATGGCCCACGCGAACCTTGGGGTCTTGCGACAAGTTCACGTAATAGCGCTGTGCGATAAACGAGAAGTCCTTCTCCAAAAGATGCGTGAACTCCTTGATGTCCTTGTCCGAAAGCTTGAGACCGCGGTGATCCCGATGAAGATCGATCTCTTTGGGACCCACGGCCTGGCCTTTATGAGTGAGGCGGGCAAC
>CAVDTK010000031.1:9332-19031 GCA_963611755.1 Oscillibacter sp. ER4 | reverse complement strand
GTGCTATAGTCCGATTATTACAAGTATTGTAATAATCGGACTGGGAGGTCCGAATGGCCACGACGAGCGAGGTCAGGCGGCGCAACGTCGCCTCGATCCGGCGCCTTTTGTGGGCGGGCGACCTTCTCAGCAAGAAAGACATAGCCTCCAAGCTGGACTTAAGCGTGGCCACCTGCAACACGCTGCTCAACGAGATGGCAGCCGCAGGCGAGGTCGTGGCCGAGCCGCGCCACACCGGCAGCGCCGCGGGCCGCGCGGGCCTGTGCTACCGCGCGTCCGAGAACCGCGCGAGCATCGTTGCCGCCCAGGTCGAGCCATGCGGAGAAGAGCGCGTCTTTCGCGCGAGCCTCCTCACTCTCACCGGCCGTGAGCTGCAATCCCTTGAGGTCCGGCTCGCCCGTCTTGACGGCGAGAAGCTCGTCGATCTTCTCGCCCAGGCCTGTGACCTGCGCGACAACGTGCGCCAGATCGTCCTTGGGGTTCCCGGTACCGCGCAGGCCGGCGTCATCGGCCACTGCGACATTGGCGAGCTCAACGGCACCGACGTCGCGTCCGCGGTCGCCACGGCCTGCCCAAACATCCCGATCCACGCCGAGAACGACATGCACCTCAAGGCCCGCGGCTACAGCCACCAGATGTGCGCCCGCGACGAGGTGGCCACGCTGGCCTACTTCCCGCCGCGTATCCTGCCCGGCACGGCGACGGTCCACGCCGGCGAGCCGATCCGCGGCGCGCACGGCCTGGCCGGCATGGTCGGCTTTCTGCCGTACGAGGAGGCGGGCCGCCCCATAACCCGCGACCGCCTGGTAGAGCTCCTTGCGCCCGCGACAGCCAAGCCCTACATCGCCAAAGGCGTGGCGTCCCTTTGCGCCGCGCTCGACCCCGACGTCATGGTGCTCTCGGGCGGGCTTCTCGACGCCACCTGCACGCAGTGGCTGCGCGAGGAATGCCTCCGTACGATCCCCGCCGAGTTCCTGCCCGCCTTCCGCTTTGAGCAAAGCTTCGAGCGCTACTACCTTCTCGGCATGTACCAAACCGCCCTCGATCACCTGGAAAGGAACCTCTGATGACCAACGGCGAGAAGATGCCGATGACGGCTCGCGATCGCATGGACGCCGGGCTGTGGTACGACGCGAACAACGACCCTGAGCTGCTTGAAGAGCGCCTGCGCGCCAAGGACCTCTGCTTTGAGCTCAACTCCACGAGGCCCTCGGACACCGCACGTGCGGCCGAGCTTTTGGCGAAGATCCTTCCCAACGCCGCGCCCGACGCCGAGATCCTAGCTCCCCTGCAGGTCGATTACGGCCCAAACTGCCACATAGGGGAGGGGACTTTCATTAACCACGGGGTCTATCTCATGGACGGGGCGAGAATCACCATCGGCTCGCACTGCTACATCGGCCCCTCGTGCGGCTTCTACACGGCCTGCCACGCCAAGCTGCCGCGCGACCGCAACCTCGGGTTCGAGATCGCGAGGCCCATCACCGTTGGCGACGACGTCTGGTTTGGCGGAAACGTCGTGGTCTTGCCGGGCGTGAGCATCGGCGACGGGTCGATCATCGGTGCGGGCTCGGTGGTCACGCGCGACGTGCCGGCGAGCTGTGTGGCCGCGGGCAATCCCTGCAAGGTCATCCGCCAGCTCACCGAAGCCGACGGCCTTACCGATGAGGAACTGGGCATCTAGCTGCGACGCGTTTCTCGCCCCTCAAAAGTCACCGATGTTTGTACAAAGCTCGGCGACTTTTGAGAAAACGGGGCCCTAAACCCACAAACATCGGCTCAAACTGAGAAGCGACCTACAAAGATCGGCACCTTTTGGGGCCAGCGCCCGCCGAGAAGCCCGCCCGCCCCGCGCCCTTCTCGCTGTATCGACGCTTTTTGGAACCCCGCAAACCGGATACACTACGGGAAAACCTGTCCCCGTGCGTGACCCCATGCGGAGAAGCCATGATCCGTGTCGCCATAGTCGATGACGAGAAGTGCGTCCGCGACGACCTGTCGCAGATGGTGGCCCGCTATGGCGCCGAGAACCACCTCCCGCTCGAGGCCCTGACCTGCGCCGATGCCGCGTCGCTGCTCGGCGCCGCGCAGACGGCCGACCTCGACATCGTCCTTCTCGACATCGAGATGCCGGGCATGGACGGCATGCAGGCGGCCCACACCCTTCGCGACGCCGGCTACGCGGGCCAGATCGTCTTTGTCACCAACATGGCCCAGTATGCCATCAAGGGCTACGAGGTCGCAGCGCTGGACTTCATCGTGAAACCCGTCGATTACCCGACTTTCGCCTTCAAGTTCGCCCGCGTCTGCGAGGCCGCCGGCCGCCGCCAGGACAGCTTCGTGGTCCTGGAAACCAAGGACGGCTTTTCTCGCTTCAAGACCGCCGACCTCATATACGTCGAGGTCAAGGGCCATAAACTCATCTATCACACCACAACCGGCGACATCGAGCTGTGGGGCACCATCAAAGGCGCGGCGCAGACGCTGGAGCCGCGCGGATTTGCCTTTTGCAACGCATGCTACCTGGTCAACCTTGAGAAGGTCACGGCGCTCGAGGGGGAGTACGTCCGCCTTGGCGAGACGCGCCTCAAGATGAGCCGCGGCAAGTCGCGCGCCTTCGTCGACGCGCTCACCCGCTCGATGGGCGGCGGCGCATGAGCGGCCTCGAGGCCCTGCTCACCTCGGAGCTGTGGGCCACCTGCGTCTGCTACAGCACCGTGCTTCTCGCCGCCGAGGCCGTGTTCTGCGTACCCAGCCTGCCGCGCCGGCCCCACTGGGTCTGCCGCGCGCTGGCGGGCATCCCGGCCTATGTCCTGCTGTGCAACTCGCATTACCTGGTGGCGCCCGTCGTCGGCACGTGGCTCGTGGCGCTGGCGGCGGCCTATATCTTTTTGGGATCGGCCCTGCTCATCTGGTTCGTATTCGACGTCAGGTTCTCGTACGCGGTCTTCAACGCCGCGGCGGGCCAGTCGGTCGAGGGCATCTTGTTCCTCATCAGGAACGCCCACTCGTACTTCCCGCAGCTGCCGGATATCGGCGTGGTCGCGGGCACGGCCGCCAAGTTCCTGGGCTGTGCGGCGGTGCTCGCCCTTGTCTGGCTTCTCTTGGTGCGCAGAAGCCCGCGGCAAAAGGTCTGCGAGGTCCACAGCATGCCTATGCTGCTCTTTATTTGCTTCACCCTGTTCGTGACCAACCTCTTGAGCACCTGGGTGAGAATCGACAGCGCCCAAAGCGCGCCGTACGCCGTCTGTAGCGCCTTTTGCTGCGCGCTGCTGCTGATCCTGCAGTTCGACATCTTCAAGACGTCGAGCCTGGAAAACGAGCGCGACCTCATGCGGCGCCTGTTTCGCGTGCGCGAGCGCCAGCAGAGAGAAAACCAAGAGAGCATGGAGGTCGTCAACATCAAGTTCCACGACCTCAAGCACCAGATCGCGGCCCTGCGCCAGATGGAGGGCGGGCCCGAGAAGGAGCGTTCGCTGGCCCAGCTCGAGCACTCGATCCGCGCCTACGACGCCTCGGTCAACACCGGAAACCCCGCCCTCGACGCGATCCTCACCGAGAGGAGCATGCGCTGCTGGGCCAAGGACATCACGTTCACCTGCATCTGCGACGGCGCCTGCCTGTCTGGCTTAAGCGTCGTCGACCAGTACGCCCTTCTGGGAAACGCCCTGGATAACGCCATCGAGGCTGCCGAGAAGGTCCCGGCGGGCGCGGCGCGCGTGGTGTCGCTTAAGGTCTGGCGCCAGGGCGGCTTTGCCTGCGTCGACGTGGAGAACTCCTGCAATGGCAACGTGTGCCTGGTAGACGGCCTGCCGCCGACCTCAAAGGGCGACGCGGAGTACCACGGCTACGGCCTGAAGAGCGTGCGTGCGATCGCCGAGTCCTACGGCGGGCACCTGTCTATCACGCCGGGCGAGGGGCGTTTCTCGCTGCGGATCCTTCTGCCGGTTGCGGATTCCGCCGAGCGCTAGGCTTGGCCGGGCGGGGCCTGTCCGCCGTTCCGTCGCGAGGCCTCCTGCGCTCCCGTGCGGCGAGCGGCGAGAAAACCCCGGCGAGCGCAAGCATCAAAATCGCAACCATGCAAACTGCGAAACCAACCCCGCAATCTACGCAACGCCTCTGGCCCAGCCGCGCGCCGCCGCCTACGATTCAAGACATGGTATCCAATAAAACCCATGTTGAAAGGGGTAAGTCATGACTGGGAAGAGCATGAACGTCACCCGTAGGGGCTTTGTCTCGGCAGGAGCGGTGGGTGCAGGCCTCCTGGCGCTCGCGGGCTGCGACAGCTCCAAGAAGGAGGAGACCACCAAGGGCTCCCGCTACACCGAGACGGACTCCGGCAACGGCTACATGGTCGTTGACAACGGCGACGGCAAGCAGCTGAGCTATTCCCCGGATTCGGGGCTCAAGCTCATCGAGGTCGACGGCTACGCCTTCAAGGACTTCGAGGGCACGGGCGAGCTCGTCCCCTACGAGGACTGGCGCTTGTCCTCCGAGGAGCGCGCGGAAGACCTGGCCGGCCGCCTCTCGGTCGAGCAGATCGCGGGCCTCATGTGCTTCTCCGCGCACGTGAACTCGCTCGAGGATGACCTCTCCATTACCGATACCCAGAAGACCTTCCTCGACGGCAACGTGCGAGCCGTCCTCAACGCTGCCTCCGGCTACGCCGCCTACAAGCAGGCTACCTGGGCAAACAATCTCCAGGCCTACGTCGAGGCCTCCGACAACAAGATCCCCGTGAACTTCTCGTCCGACCCGCGCAACGGCAAGAACTCGACCGACTGGCCGCAGAACCTGGCGCTGGCCGCCTCCTTCGACCCCGCCATGGCAAAGCAGGCGGGTGCCGGCATGGCCAAGGAGATGCGCGAGATGGGCATCACCACGTTCCTTGGCCCCCAGACCGACGTGGCCACCGACCCGCGCTGGCAGCGCTTCTCCGGCACCTTCGGCGAGGACCCGGCGCTGTCGCGCGACATGTGCCGCGCGCTCATCGACGGCCTGCAGTCCACGGTCGACGCCGACGGCAACGACCAGGGCTGGGGCAACGGATCGCTGGTCGCGATGGTCAAGCACTGGCCGGCGGAAGGCCCCGGCGAGGGCGGCCGCGAGGCCCACACCGACGGCGGCAAGTACGCCGTCTATCCCTCGGACGGCTTCGAGGCCTGCATGATCCCCTTCGTCGACGGCGCCTTCAAGCTCGACGGCAAGACCGGAAGCGCCGGCGCCATCATGACCTCCTACACCATCGCCTACGACGAGGACATGGCCTACGGCGAGCTGGTGGGCTCGGGCTTCTCCAAGTACAAGGTCCAGGAGCTTCTCCGCGACAAGTTCGGCTTCGCGGGCGCGGCCTGCACCGACTGGAGCGTCTTGAACGACGTCCAGCCCGACGGCGCCAAGTCCTACCGCTGCTGGGGCGTCGAGGACGGCGCGCACTGGACGCCGGCCAAGCGCGCGTCCAAGGCGGTCTCGGTGGGCGTCGACCAGATGGGCGGCTGCAACGACCCGACCCTGCTCGTCTCGGCCTATGAGGACATGAAGGCCGACCTGGGGGAGGAGAAGGCCAAGGAGAACTTCAAGGAGTCCGCCAAGCGCCTGCTTCTTGGCTACTTCAACACCGGCATCTTCGAGGACCCCTACGTCGACCCCGCCAAGGCCAAGACCGACATCGACAAGGGCAACGACGAGACCAAGAGCGCCGCGCTGGACGCCCAGGTCAAGTGCATCGTCATGCTCAAGAACCACGGCAACGTCATCAAGAAGGCCGCAGGCTCTGATAAGCCCAAGGTCTACGTGCCCATGCGCTACACCGCGGCCTACCGCACCTCCGGGACCATGGACACCGCACCTTGGAAGGACACGGCCGCGACCTGCGCCCTGCCGCTTTCCGAGGGCACGCTGCAGAAGTACTTCGAGGTCGTGACCGATAAGCTGGCCGACACCCTGACCGGCCCGGTTGACGAGAAGGGCGTGGCGGCCCCCGCCGAGGCCGACCTCGCGCGCCTGACCGCCGCTGACATCGCCGACGTGGACGCCGTCCTGGTGTGCGCGGCCGGCCCCAACAACGCGTCTTCCCGCGCCGCCAAGACCGAGGCCGGCGAGTTCGTGCCCCTTTCCGTGCAGTACCGCCCCTACACCGCCGACGCCGACGTGGTGCGCAAGGTTTCCCTGGCAGGCGACCCGGCCGACGGCTCCAAGTGGGCCGAGCACGACAGTGCCAAGGGCGTCGCCATCGAGAACCGCAGCTACTATGGCAAGACCTCGCAGATCACCAACGAGGGCCAGCTCGACCAGATCCTTTCCGCCGCGGCCTTGGCCAAGGAGGCCGGCAAGCCCTGCATCGTCATTCTCGACATCACGCAGCCCATGTGCGTGCACGAGTTCGAGTCCGAGGTGGACGCGATCCTCATCTCCATGTCCGGCTCCACCGAGGCGGCCTGCCGCATCGTCGCCGGCCAGGACGAGCCCTCGGCGCTTCTGCCCATGCAGATGCCCAAAGACATGGTGGCCGTCGAGACCCAGCTTGAGGACGCGTCGCGCGACATGGACTGCTACGTCGACGCCGACGGCAACACCTACGATTTCGCCTTCGGCCTCAACTGGTCCGGCGCTATCAGCGACGACCGCACCAAGCAGTACAACGTTGCTCCTTTGACCAAGCTGGCGTAAGGGGAGGCCTGCGACCTGCGGCTGGTTTGCTCTTCCCCAACCGGCCGCAGGTCCCGCGGGCTTCTCTCCACAGCCGCGCGATCTTCTCGCCCGCGCTTCTCGCCCCTCAAAAGTCGCCGATGTTTGTACAAAGCTCGGCGACTTTTGAGAATTCGGGGCCCTAAACCCACAAACATCGGCCCAAACTGAGAAGCCACCTACAAACATCGACGCCTTTTGGGGCCAGCGCCCGCCGAGAAGCCCCTCTCGCCGTCGCGGCCCCGCGTCCCAAAACACCACGTCCCACCTGCGGCTCAGTCACAACTTGTATAAATCGCGGCACAAATGGTGCTTCTGACCACACTTTTGCCGCAACTGCCCGCCGACCGTTTTTCCTTTGGCCCGCGCGCCCCGGCCTGCCACTATGGCTTTGTTGCGTGTTTGTAAACCACAAAGGAAAGGGGCACTCATGACAGGGAAGAGCATGAATGTCACTCGTAGGGGCTTCGTTGCGTCCGGCGCGCTTTCCGCCGGCCTTCTGACGCTCGCGGGCTGCAACAACTCCAAGAAGGAGGAGGAGACCACCAAGGGCTCCGGCTACTCCGAGACGGACTCCGGTAACGGCTACATGGTCGTCAACAACGGCGACGGCAAGCAGCTGTCCTACTCCACCGAGTCCGGCCTCAAGCTCATCGAGGTCGACGGCTACGCCTTCAAGGACTTCGAGGGCACCGGCGAGCTCGTGCCTTACGAGGACTGGCGCCTTTCCGCCGAGGAGCGCGCCGAGGACCTGGCCAGCCGCGTCACCATCGACCAGATCGCCGGCCTCATGTGCTTCTCCGGCCACCAGGCCAAGATCGAGGACGACTGCTCCGTCACCGACACCCAGAAGGAGTTCCTGGACGGCGGCGTGCGCGCGGTCTTGAACGCCTCCTCCGGCTTCGCGGCCTTCAAGCAGGCCACCTGGGCCAACAACATGCAGGCCTACGCCGAGGCTTCCTCCAACAAGATCCCCATCAACTTCTCGTCCGACCCGCGCCAGGGCAAGAACTGCACCAACTGGCCCGATAACCTGGGCCTGGCTGCCTCCTTCGACCCCGAGGTCTCCAAGGCCGCCGGCGCCGGCATCGCCCGCGACATGCGCGAGATGGGCATCACCATGTACCTCGGCCCCCAGACCGACATCGCCTCCGACCCGCGCTGGGCTCGTTTCTCCAGCACCTTCGGCGTCGACCCGGCGCTGTCCCGCGACATGGTCCGCGCCCACATCGACGGCCTGCAGTCCACGCTCGACGACAACGGCGAGGACCAGGGCTGGGGCACCGGCTCGCTTCTGTCCATGGTCAAGCACTGGCCGGCCGAGGGCCCGGGCGAGGGCGGCCGCGAGGGCCACACCGACGGCGGCAAGTTCGCGGTCTATCCCGGCGACAACTTCGCCGCGCTGACCATCCCCTTCGTCGACGGCGCCTTCAAGCTCAACGGCAAGACCGAGTGCGCGGCCTCCATCATGACCTCCTACACCATCGCCTGGTCCGAGGACGGCGAGTACGGCGAGCTGGTGGGCTCGGGCTTCTCCAAGTACAAGGTCCAGGAGCTCCTGCGCGAGAAGTGCGGCTTTAAGGGCTCTGCCTGCACCGACTGGGCTGTCCTTGAGAACAACGAGGACCCCGACGTCTTTGCGTGGACCTGCTGGGGCCTTGAGAACAACGACATCTGGAACCCCGCCAAGCGCGCGGCCAAGGCCGTCGAGGTCGGCGTCGACCAGATGGGCGGCTGCAACGACACCCAGGTCCTGAAGGACGCCTACGCGGCCATGAAGGAGTCCCTGGGCGAGGAGAAGGCCGAGGCCAACTTCCGCGAGGTCGCCAAGCGCCTGCTTCTGGGATACTTCAACTGCGGCCTGTTCGAGGATCCCTACGTCGACCCCGACACCGCCAAGAAGGACCTGGACAAGGGCGACGAGGACGCCAAGGCCGCTGCCTTCGAGGCCCAGGTCAAGGGCATCGTCATGCTCAAGAACCACGGCAACGTGATCAAGAAGGCCGACGGCTCCTCCAAGCCCAAGGTCTACCTCCCCATGCGCTACACCGCCGCCGCCGAGTCCTGCTCCGGCATGGGCCACATCTCTTGGTCCACCAGCAGCGCCACCTGCGAGCTGCCCGTCTCCTCCGCCGTGGCCGAGAAGTACTTCGACGTCGTGACCGATAAGCTGGCCGACACCCTGACCGGCCCCGCCGACGCCAAGACCAACGCCGCCACCCCGGCCGAGGCCGACCTCACCCGCGCCACCGCCGCCGAGATCGCCGACGTCGACTACGTCGTGGTCGTGGCCGCCGCCCCCACCAACGCCAACAGCCGCCGCGGCAAGGACAAGGACGGCAACTTCATCCCGCTGTCCATCCAGTACCGCCCCTACACCGCCGACAGCGACGCCGTGCGCAAGGTCTCCCTCGCCGGCGACCCGGCCGACGGCACCAAGTGGGCCGAGCACCCCGAGGGCGCCAAGGGCGTCGAGATCGAGAACCGCAGCTACTACGGCCGCTCCGCCATGGTCACCAACGAGGGCCAGCTTGACCAGATCCTCTCCGCGGCCGCCCTTGCCAAGGAGATCGGCAAGCCCTGCATCGTGGTCCTGGACATCCAGAACCCCATCTGCGTCCACGAGTTCGAGGATCAGGTCGACGCGATCCTGGTCTCCATGTCCAAGTGCCCCGAGGCCGCCTTCGACATCATCGCCGGCAAGGACGAGCCCACTGGCCTGCTTCCCATGCAGATGCCCAAGGACATGGTCGCCGTCGAGACCCAGAAAGAGGACGCCCCGCGCGACCTGGACTGCTATGTCGACGTCGACGGCAACACCTACGACTTCGCCTTCGGCCTCAACTGGTCCGGCGTCATCAACGACAGCCGCGTCAAGCAGTACAGCGTGGCGCCGCTCACCAAGCCCGAGAACTAGGCGAGAAGATCTGAGCCGGCAACACCGGTGACGTGAACGACCCCCTTGCGGCCGGCCCCATTCGCGGGTCGGCCGCTTTTTGCGCGCGCGGGCTT
>CAVDTK010000031.1:0-9262 GCA_963611755.1 Oscillibacter sp. ER4 | reverse complement strand
CGCCGGGCGGGTAGAATGGGCAAGGCCCCGCGAATTCGCAGGGGCAGGCTTCATGAGAGGGGACATACCATGTCTGACACCGCAAAAGCTGTTCTCGACGCCATCGCCGCGCGCAGGAGCTGCCGCAAGTACACGGACGAGATGCCCGCCGCGGCCGACCTCGACGCCATCGTCGAGGCGGGCCTTCGCGCCGCCTCCGGCCATGGGGCGCAGGCCTCCATCGTCGTGAAGGTCACCAACAAAGAGCTGCGCGACCGCCTGTCCCAGCTTAACGCCCAGGTCATGGGTACCACCATCGACCCCTTCTACGGCGCGCCCGCCGTGCTTGTGGTCCTGGCCAAGAAAGAGACGCCCACCCACGTCTACGACGGCTCGCTCACTATGGGCAACCTCATGCTCGCGGCCGACGCCCTGGGCTACGGCTCTTGCTGGATCCACCGCGCCAAGGAGGTCTTCGACTCGCCCGAGGGCAAGGAGATCCTGGCCAAGCTGGGCATCGAGGGCGACTACGAGGGCATCGGCCACTGCGTCGTGGGCTACCGCGCAGACGAGAAGCCCGCTCCCGCCAAGATCCACGACGGCCGCGTCTTTGTCGCCGAGTAGGCGCGCCAACCCCGTCGCTTGCCCTTCGCACCTAAACGACCAGGACTAACGAGAAGATCACATGGAACTCTCCCAAGCAATCGAGACCGCGAGCGCCTTTTTCCTGCCGGGCTTCCTCACGGACGACGCCTCGCTTTCAGCCGAGCGCGCCAAGAACGAGGACGCCCTGAGCACGCTTCTGGCCGCCTGGAAGCAGGCCCCGCAGGGCAAGGAGCCCTTCTCGTTCGACCTGGTCCTTTCTTTGGCCGACCGCAACCGTGACATCTGCGACCGCTACGGCGCGGAGAAGCTCGAGAACGCCTCGCCGTCGTGTTTGGCCCGCAAGCTTTCAAACGAAGACCTGGTAAAGGCTGTCGCTGTGCTCCAGCATCGCGATAGCTCCGAGGTCGCGCGCGTGGCCGGCCCCGAGGTCGCCGACCTCAACATCGCCTATGTGCAGGAGAAGGTCTCGGGCCTGGTCATGGGCATCGACATCGAGACCACCGACAAGGACCCGGCCCGCGGCTATATCGTGAACGTCGGCCTCGAGTTCATGACGATAGGGGAGGGCACCAAGCCCCACGACCCCTTCTCGGCCTTCTGCGGGATCCCCGCGATGTATGAGGAGAAGGGCGTGCCCCTCTCGTTCATCCACCACATCACCTGGGAAGACGTGGGCGGCTGCCAGAGCTTCCGCGACAACAAGAAGATGCAGGCGGCCATCCTTGGGGCCATGAAGTACTGCCCCTACATGGCGCACAACGCGGCCTTCGAGGACTCCTGGTTCATGCTCAACATCGACGGCTATGCCGAGGCGAGAAAAGCCGGGCAGATCCTGCCCATCGACAGCCGCGACATCTGCCGCCGCCTGGACCCCGAGGTCCGCACGCTGCCGCACGAGATGCGCCCGGCCGCCCTTGAGAGCTGGGCCAAGCGCCGCGGCACCCTGAAGGCCGACGAGTCCGAGGTCCACCAGGGCTTGGACGACGTGGAGCTCATGCTCGCCACCGTCCAGGCCGAGTTTGCCGAGAGGAATATGCTCTAGCTGCGGTTTATTTGATCTTCTCGCCGCCTCGCGCGATGGTTGCGGCCCGTTTGCCTCACGGTCCCGTGCGCCCGTCTCGGCGCTCGCGAAACGTATTCGCCCGTTGGGCCGGATCTCCCTGTATTTCTTTGCATTAGGGGTTACCATAAAGAGCTGTCCGTAGGCGCGTGGCAAGCGCGCCGCTATCTAGGGGGAGAACCACGTGAGCGATTTCGTTAAGGCAGAAAACGTCTTTGTCAACCAGCACGCCGCCTCGCGCGAGGAGGTCCTGCGCGCCATCGCCGGCCACGCCGCCGAGCTTGGCGTGACCGATGACGCCGATGCCGTCTACCAGGCCTTCCTTGCCCGCGAAGAGATGGGCGAGACGGGTATGACCGACGGCTTCGCCGTGCCGCACGCAAAGAGCGCCGCCATCAAGAACGCCGCCGTCATCGTCTACAAGAACGACGAGGCCCTCGAGTGGCCGTCCTTCGACAAGAACCCGGTCGACATCTCGCTGGCCCTTCTCGTCCCCGACGGAGAGGCTGGCACCACCCACATCAAGCTTCTCTCCAAGACCGCGGTGCTTCTCATGAACGAGGACTTCAAGTCCTTCATGCGCGAGAGCAACGATGCCCAGGCCATTGCCGACCGCATCAACGAGGGCATCGACGCCGAGTAACGGCCGCGTGCCCATAAAGCTTTGAACCTTTGGCCCCGCAGACGCTCGTGCTGCGGGGCCTTGCCGAATAAAAAGGAGCAGCACATGTCTACCTTCAAGCAAGCCTCTGACGTCAAGATCGCCGTCTTTTTGGCCCCCGGTTTTGAGGAGGTCGAGGCCATCTCGGTGGTCGACGTGGCCTTCCGCGCGGGCATCCGCTGCGACATGGTGTCCGTGACCGATGACGCCCAGGTCACCTCGTCGCGCAACGTCACCGTCGTGGCCGACCGCCGCCTCGCCGACCCCGACTTCGACTTCGACGCCTACGATATGCTCGTCCTTCCCGGCGGCATCCCCGGTATGCCTAACCTCGAGGCCTGCGAGCCCCTTTGCCAGGCGCTCGTTTCCTTCAACGAGGCCGGCAAGGACGTGGCCGCCATCTGCGCATCTCCCTCGATCCTGGCAAAGCTAGGGATCCTGAAGGGCCGCGAGGCCACGGGCAACCCCCACTTCCAGGACGTGCTCGCGCAAAACGGCGCCACCGTGCTCGCGCACACCCGCACGGTCGAGGACGGCAACGTCATCACGAGCCAGGGCATGGCCACTGCCTGCGACTTCGCCCTGGCCATCGTCGAGCACTACCTGGGCCAGGCCGCGGCAGACAAGGTCCGCGACGGCCTGGTTCTTCTCGACTAGGCAAGAGGGGAGAAGGTCGCGCGCCCAGCGGGAGACGGCCAGGACATGCCCGGTCGCCAAACCGCCCTGGGCGCACGCGCAAAGTGTGTCGACCAGGTGACCAAAACTGCTCCTTGGTTGACACGTTATGCGTGAATGCTTATCTTCACCGTATAAATCCGCTATAGGAATGCATAAACAATCCTGATTATGCAATAAAACAAGGAGTTTTGGCTAATGTCTTGTATAAAGGTCTGTGTTGTCGGCGCCACCGGGTATGCCGGGATCGAGGTTTGCCGCCTGGTCATCGGGCACCCGGATATGGAGCTCGTGATGGTCACGGACCGCAAAGAGGCGGGCACGCGCCTGGACTCCATCTATCCTAACCTGGCAGGTACCTGCGACCTCGAGCTGGTCTATCCCGATCCGGCCGAGATCGCCAAGGTGGCAGACGTCGCCTTCCTGGCCGTGCCCCACACGGCCTCTTTGGCCATCACCCCGGCCCTTCTCGAGGCGGGCGTGACCGTCTTCGACCTCTCGGCCGACTACCGCCTGCACGACGCCGACGTCTACGCCGAGTGGTACAACACGCCCCACACCAGCCCTGAGCTCTTGAGCCAGACCGTCTACGGCCTGCCCGAGCTCAACCGCGCGGGCATCCAGGGGCTGGCCGAGCGCCGCGCCGCGGGCGAGGCCGTCCTGGTGGCCGTCCCCGGCTGCTACCCCACGGCGACCGCCCTGGCCGCAAGCCCCGCCCTGGCCGCAGGCCTTGTTACCGGTGACCTTGTCATCTCCGACGCCATCTCCGGCGTCTCTGGTGCTGGTCGCGGCTGCAACGCCCGCACCCACTACTGCCACGCCAACGAGTCCGTCGAGGCCTACGGCGTGGCCAAGCACCGCCATACCCCCGAGATCGAGCAGACCCTCTCCGAGGTCGCCGGCCGCCAGATGAACGTGGTCTTCACCCCGCACCTGGCCCCCTTGACCCGCGGTCTTCTCGCCACGGTCTACCTTGAGGCCGCCCCCGGCGTCACGGCCGAGCAGGTCCAGAAGGCCTATGAGAAGGCCTATGCCAACGAGGCCCTGGTCACCGCGCTGCCCGCCGGCTCCATGCCCGCGACCGCCTCGGTCTTTGGCACGGCCCGCGCCCAGGTGGGCGTGGCCTTGGACGCGCGACGACGTTCCACGATCATCGCGTCTTGCGCCATCGACAACCTCGGTAAGGGTGCCGCCGCCCAGGCCATGCAGTGCGCCAACATCGTGTTGGGCCTGCCCGAGACCCAAGGCATCGCCAACCCCGCCCCGCTGGTCTAGGCCGCGCAGGACAAGACGTCCGTAACTGCTCGCGTAATGGCAGGTAGACTGTCATGTCCAACATAAAGGATTTCTAACATGAACGATATCTCGCCTCTGGTGGTACCCGTCCCCAACGACACGCCCCAGGCCTTTGGCTTCACGCCCTGCGAAGGCGGCGTCTGCGCCGCCAAGGGCATCAAGGCCGCCGGTGTCCACGCCGGCTTTAGGAAGGACCCCAACCGCCTTGACATGGCCCTGGTCGTGGCCGATAAGCCCGCCGTGGCCGCCGCGACCTTCACCACCAACCGCTTCTGCGCCGCCCCCGTCACCGTCTCCCGCGCCCACGTGGCAGACGGCTGCGCCCGTGCGGTGATCCTGAACTCCGGAAACGCCAACGCCGCCACCGGCGAGCCGGGCTTGGCTGTGGCCGAGAAGACCGCGGCCCACGTCGCGGCCGCCCTGGGCTGCGACGCCAACGACGTGCTGGTGGCCTCCACCGGCGTCATCGGCCAGCAGCTCGACTTCGCCCCCTTCGAGGAGGGCGTGCCCGCGGCCATCGACCAGCTTGGCGCAAACGCCGAGGCCGCCCACCACGCGGCCTGCGCCGTCATGACCACCGACACGGTGCCCAAAGAGGCTTCCTTCGAGGGCGAGCTCACCACCGATTCTGGCGAGAAGTACACGGTTCACCTGGGCGGCTTCGTCAAGGGCTCCGGCATGATCCAGCCCAACATGGCCACGATGCTCTGCGTCATGTCCTGCGACGCGGCCCTTACGCCTAAGGCCGCCCACCAGGCCCTTCTCGCCGCGGTCAAGACCACCTTCAACAAGGTGACCGTCGACTCCGACACCTCGACCAACGACACGGCGATCCTTCTCGCCACCGGCGAGGCCGCGCCCGCGGGCCACGTGATCGACGTCGACTCCGCCGAGTACCCCGCCATCGCCGCCGGCATCAAGGCCGTGTGCGGCGAGCTGGCGCGCAAGATCGCGGCCGACGGCGAGGGCTCGACCAAGCTCGTGACCGTGAACGTCCTGGGCGCCGCCGATGACGCCGCGGCCGATACCGTGGCCCGCGCCATCGCCAACTCGCCCCTGGTCAAGACCGCCATCTTTGGCCACGACGCCAACTGGGGCCGCGTGGCCGCGGCCGCCGGCAAGTGCGGCGTGCCCTTCGACCAGACCCGCGTCGACATCGACTTCATGGGCGTGCCCGTCTGCCGCGGCGGCCTTACCGTGCCCATGGACGAGGACGACATGCTGCGCCGCTTCGAGGCGCCCGAGATCGACATCGTGGTCGATCTCCACGACGGCGACGCCGCCTGCCGCATCTGGACCTGCGACCTCACGCACGACTACGTGACCATCAACGGGGACTACCGAACCTAGGGGAGAGCGGCCGCGTTTCTCGGCCCATCCCCTTAACAGCAGATAGGCGGCGAGAAGACCTGCGGGTTTCTCGCCGCATCCCCTATGACACGCACCCGGTGCACACCAGAAAGGCGCATGCCCTTATGAAGAAACGTGATCGTCAGCAGCGCGATGCCGCCGCTATCAAGGCCGAGACCCTCATCGAGGCCCTGCCCTGGATCAACCAGATGAACGGCAAGACCTTTGTCATCAAGTACGGCGGCAGCGCCATGGAGGACAAGGAGCTCTGCGCCCAGGTGGTCGCCGACATCGAGCTCATGAAGCTCATGGGCGTCCGCATCGTGCTCGTCCACGGCGGCGGCAAGGCCATCAACGCCATGCTCAAGCGCCTGAACGTGCCCGTGAAGTTCAAGGACGGCCTGCGCGTCACCGACGACGACACCATGGAGGCTGTGCGCGAGGTCCTGGTAGGCAAGGTTAACCAGGAGCTGGTCTGGGAGCTCAACGAGTACGGCCACAACGCCGTGGGCATCTCGGGCGCGGACGGCAAGACCCTGAAGGCCGAGGTCATCGACCCCGAGCTTGGCCGCGTGGGCCGCATCCGCGAGGTCGACACGAGCCTCATCGACACCATCTTGGACGACGGCTACATCCCCGTGATCGCCTCCATCGGCTGCGGCCCGGACGGCTTCTTCAACATCAACGCCGATGTCGCCGCCGGAAAGATCGCCGAGGCCATGGGCGCCGACAAGCTCATCTACCTCACCGACGTCGACGGCCTGCTCGAGGACGTGAACGACCCCGACAGCCTGATCGCCCAGATGACCTTGAGCGAGACCCACGAGCTTCTGAACTCCGGCGCCCTCGACGGCGGCATGATCCCCAAGATCCGCTCGGTGGCCGAGGCCCTGGACTCCGGCGTCTCGCAGGTGGTCATCCTCAACGGCAAGTACCCGCACTCGCTGCTGCTCGAGATCTTCACCGACGCCGGCTGCGGCACCCTCTTTACGCAAGATTAAATCATCGCGGCGCGCGGCCGCGATAGCCTAAGATTGCGGCCATGCACGTGTCGAGAAACGCTCGGCGCGCGCCCGCAGCGCACCTACTCTCACCTTGAAGGGACACCTCAGATGACTGAATTCCAGCCCGTTCCGGCCGACGTCAAGAGCGGCGACGAGACTTACCTCATGCACACCTACGGCCGCCTGCCGGTCGAGCTCGTGAGCGCCAAGGGCGCCACGGTGACCGACAGCTACGGCAAGACCTACATCGACTTTCTGGGCGGCATCGGCTGTGCGTCTTTGGGCCACTGCCACCCGGCCGTGATCGCCGCCATCAAGGACCAGGCCGATAAGCTCTGGCAGGTGGGCAACTACTTCTATATCGAGAACCGCAACGAGGCCGCCGAGGGCATTTGCGAGCTTCTCTCCACCGTGACCGACGAGTCTGGCCACGTGGTGGGCTCGACCGGCACCACCTGGCGCACCTTCTTCGCCAACTCCGGCGCCGAGGCCAACGAGGGCGCCATCAAGTGCGTGCGTCGTTGGGGCGAGGTCAAGCTGGGCGGCGCCTCCACGATCGTCTCGGCGCGTCAGAGCTTCCACGGCCGTACCCTCGCCACCCTGGCGGCTACCGGCCAGGACAAGTTCCACGCCAGCTTCAACCCCATGCCCGCCGGCTTCGTTTCGGTGCCGCTGAACGACATCGACGCCCTGACCGCGGCCGTCGAGAACCCCGATCCTGCTACCGGCGCCGTATGCGCCGTCATGCTCGAGTGCATCCAGGGCGAGGGCGGCGTGTGGCCTGCCACCTACGACTACCTGCGCGAGGTCCGCGAGCTGTGCTCCAAGAACAACGTGCTGCTGCTTATCGACGAGGTCCAGACCGGCTTCTACCGCTGCGGTTCTCCCTTCGCCTACCAGCGCTCCGGCATCGAGCCTGACGTGGTGAGCATGGCCAAGGGCATCGCCGGCGGCTTCCCGGCCGCGGCCGTCGCCGCCCGCGCCGAGGTGGCAGACCTTCTCCACCCCGGTGACCACGGCTCGACCTTCGGCGGCAACGCGCTTGCCGCGGCTGCCTGCCGCGCCACCCTCAAGGCCTTCGCGGACGAGAACACCGGCGAGCACGTGATCGCCGCCGGCAAGCACCTGCGCCACCGCCTTGAGGCCCTGCCGCACGTGACCGAGGTCCGCGGCCACGGCCTTATGCGCGGCGCCCAGCTCGACGTCCCCGTGGCGAACGAGCTTGTGGACGAGGGTCTTGCCGCCGGCATCGTTCTCAACCACATCGGCGACTCCATCCTGCGCTTCCTGCCCCCGCTGTCCATCACCAACGAGCAGATCGACGAGGGTATCGACATTCTTGCCGGGCTTCTCGCCAAGTACTAGGGGAGGGCGCGACACCCCGTCTGACCTGCGCTCACAACGGCTTTCTAAAATTTCTCAAATTCACGGTTCCCAAACCGCGACTCTTTTGGTAAAGTAGAAAACCGCGCGGGCGATTGGCTCAGGGGTAGAGCACTTCCTTCACACGGAAGGGGTCGCTGGTTCGAATCCAGCATCGCCCACCAGATTTTTGGGGATATAGCTCAGTTGGGAGAGCGCGTGACTGGCAGTCACGAGGTCAGGGGTTCGAACCCCCTTATCTCCACCATGAAATGTCAGGCCCCGGGATGTGAGTCCCGGGGCCTTTTTGTGTTCCGGAGAATAGGGGAGTGCAAGATGGAGCAAGAGTCAATTGCGAAGGAGCCTAGGCAAGGCTTCAAGAAGTACCTGTTGGAAGGCATTGTCTCGACCGGCATCCTGATCGTTATCCTCGACCTATGCCTGGGCGGCGCCTTGGGTTTTATCGCCAACCTGCATATCGATGCGCTCAACAAAGCCTGGTTTGGCTCTGAGCTTGGCTCGGCGGCCCTCAGCTTCTTGAGCAACTACTCGATCTTCATCGGGAGCTTTGTCGTCATCCCGCTCTTCATGTTCCTGGTAAAGCCGTGGCGTCCTTTCCTCAAGGCGCTGGGACCTGCCGCCTCGGGCAATCGTCCCTCGATGCTTCTCCTGGGGCTTCTCGTCGGCTTTGCGCAGAACGGCCTGTGCGTCCTGGTCGCGGCTCTCACGGGCTGCTTCACCCTTGAGTTCAAGCAGTTCTCGCTCGTGGGCGCCATTGTCTTTCTCGTCTTCATCTTTATCCAGTCCTCTGCCGAGGAGTTCGCCTGCCGCGGCTTCGCCTACCAGCGCATCAAGCGTACCTATAACCCCACGGTGGCGATCGCGGCCTCGTCGGTGCTCTTTATGGCGGCCCACCTTGCCAACGACGGCCTGGCGCCGGTCGCCCTTCTCAACCTTGTCCTGGTAGGTGTTCTGTACGCCCTCTTCGTGCGCTACTTCGACAGCATCTGGATCGCTATGGGTGCCCACACCGCCTGGAACTTCACGCAGAACATCCTCTTTGGCCTGCCCAACAGCGGGACGCCCTCTGCCTACGCGATCTTTGCGCCGACGGGCAGCTTGTCCAGCGGCTTTGCCTACGATACAGCCTTTGGCGTCGAGGGTTCGCTTCTCTGCACGGTGGTCTACGTGGTATCTATCGCGGCTGTACTGTGGTGGGGACGCACGCACGCCAAACGTGACCTTGATGCCTGTGCGGAGGAGAAGCCC
>CAVDTK010000030.1:0-19120 GCA_963611755.1 Oscillibacter sp. ER4 | reverse complement strand
GGCGAGCATGGCGAAGCCGGTCTGGCGGCAGGCCATGACGTCGGAGTGGTCGCCAAAGATGTTGAGGGCGTGGGTGGCCACGGTACGGGCCGAGACGTGGAAGACGCCCGGCAGGCCCTCGCCCGCGATCTTGTACATGTTGGGGATCATCAGGAGCAGGCCCTGAGAAGCCGTGTAGGTGGTGGTAAGGGCACCGGCGCCAAGAGAGCCGTGGACGGTACCGGAGGCGCCGGCCTCGGACTCCATCTCAACGACGTTGACGGGCGTGCCAAAGATGTTCTTGCGGCCCTGGGCGGCCCACTGGTCGACGTGGTCGGCCATGGGGCTGGACGGCGTGATGGGGTAAATACCCGCGACCTCGGTGAACGCGTACGATACGTGCGCGGCCGCCTCGTTGCCGTCCATGGACTTGAACTTGCGTGCCATGTATCCTCTCCTTCAAACTCCCTGGCCACCCCCATGGCGCCAGGACGTTCAACGATCAAGCGGCGAGAAACGCGCGCGGCCAGAGCCGTTTTGCGCAGAGCGCGCCGCCTTCACATTCATTCTGACGAGTGTACCCCGCGGGCGTGTGGGTGAACGTTCACCTTCACCAACAATCCGCAAGGGGCGCCATCTTTTTGGCGAACGGTTGTGCGCGTGGCGCGGCCGTGGACGCGCAGGCGCTTCACCGGCATCTACCTGCTAATTGTTTGTCTCGTCCATGATGACGTGCGAGAAGGCGCCGTCCTCGTAGACGCCAAAGCTGTGGGTCCCGTCCTTGGGGATGCCCACCGAGCCCGGGTTGAAGACCGTGACGCCAGGGTGGTCCGGCGGCTCTTCCAGGACCTTCTTGTGGGTGTGGCCGTAGACCAGCGCGGAGTTGCTCGGAAGCGCGGGCCACTTGTCCACGCTGTTGTGCAGGCCCGGGCCATAGACGTGGCCGTGCGTGAAGAACAGGGTCTTGTTGCCGGCCGCGGGGTCGATCAGGATGTCATGGTCGGCCATGCAGGGGAAGCCCAGGACCATCTGGTCGACCTCGGCCTCGCAGTTGCCGCGCACGCAGATGATCTTCTCGGCAATGGAGTTGAGCATCTCGATCACGCGCTTGGGGGCGTAGCCGGCGGGCAGATCGTTGCGCGGGCCGTGGTAAAGGACGTCGCCGAGAAGGACCACACGGTCCGGGTTTGCCTGCTCGACGGCGGACATGAGGCGGGCGCACCAGTCGGCGGCGCCGTGGATGTCGGACGCGATGATGAGTTTCATGGGTTGTTCTCCCCTTTGCTGGGCGGTGGGCTTTGCTGGGTGGCGGGTCGCCCGGTTAGCCGAACTTGACGATGATGCCGATGTCGCTAGCCGTGGCGCCGGCCGCGATGGTCGCGTTGTTGGTGGCGGGCTCCAGGTGCAGCTTTGTGCCGGACTGGGTGACCGTGGCGTTCCAGCTGTCCGTGAGGGTGATGGCCGAGGCATTGAAGGCCAGGTCAACGGACCAGCCGTTTACCTGAGAAGACCCGGCCGGGTTGGTGACGGCCACGTCGTAGAGGTTGACCTTCTTGCCGCCGTCTTCCCAGGTCTGGCGCACGCTCAGCGCGCAGGCCAGGCCGTCGCTGGCCGTGACGGACGCGACGCCGTCGGCCGCCGCGGAAGACCCGCTCGCGCTGCCGCTGGTACGGCCGTCGGCAGCCGCCTCGACCGCGGTTTCTGCCTTGCCCGACAGCATCGCCTTGTACCAGGCGCCGCATATCGACAGGTCGCCGTCCTCGAACCCGGAGGTCTTCTCGCAGGTAGAGGCTATCATCGCGGCGGCCTCGCCGTTGTTGCACAGGCTCCAGCAGGCGCAGCTTAGGCCCAGCTCGTCGAGAAGGGCGATCCACACGTTGGCCGAGTCCAGGTCGGTCCCGTCGTCCGCGTCGGAGTCGCTGACGCCGTACTCGCTCACAAAGACGGGCAGCCCGCCCTCGACCGCCGTGCGCAGGCGGTTACGCAGGTCGTCCTTGTGCGTGCCCGCGTAGAAGTGCAGCGCGTACAGCACGTTGTCGAACGAGAGGGGCGCCGCGGCGGCCTTGTCGACGTCTTGCGCCCAGGTGGTCGTGCCCACGATGATGGGCGCCCGCGCGTCGTTGGAGCGGATGATAGGGATGACCTGCTCGGCGTAGGCGCGCACATCGTCCCAGGTAGTGTCGCCGTTGGGCTCGTTGCAGATCTCGTAGATCACGTTGGCCTGGTCGCTGTAGGCGCGCGAGGCCTCGTACCAGAACTCCTTGGCCTGGTCCAGGTAGACCAGCGGGTTGCACTCGCGCAAGACGTGCCAGTCGATGATGACGTACATGTCTGCGGCGGTCGCGTATTCCACGCCGTTGTCGAGAAGAACGCGCAGCTTGTCCTGGTTGCCGTCGGTGCACCAGCCGTCGCTCTCGTGCGTGTAGAGGGCAAGGCGGGCCAGGTTCGACCCCCAACCGGCAAGCTCGGCGAAGCACTCCCTGTTGACGTACTGGCCGTACCAGGCAAGACCGTGCGTCGAGAAGCCCTTGAGCTGGACCGCATTGCCCTTCTCGTCGACGAGGCGGGCGCCGTCCACGTGCAGGCGGCCGTTCTTCGAGGGGCGCGGGCGGTCGTCGGACGCCGCGGCGGCGGTGTCGTTGACCTGGGCTTCGTTCGAAGACTGGTCGGTTTCGGCGGGCTTCTCGTCTGCTTGTTTTTGCTCCGCGGCGTCGTTTTTGGAGCACGCGGCGAGCCCCAGGGCAACCGAGGCCACCCCGGCGGCGAACGCCCTGCGAGAAATGTTGTTGACCATGGTCTCCCCCATCCATGTCTGCTCAGTGACCAGATTGTATACCGCCCGGGGCGGCGAATTTATGTCCGGTCGCGCCTCTATCTTTGATTCGCGCGTTGTATCGGTTGTCCAAAGGAGCTGTGATGAGCGCATCGTACGAGCAAAACATCGTGATTGACCTTGAGTTCACTTCTGTCCCGCCGCGGCTGCGCACGCTTGGTCTCGCGCACGAGATCATCGAGTTCGGCGCGGTGAAGCTGGACGAGAACGGCCAGGAGATCGACCGTTTTTCTCGCATGGTCAAACCGTATGAGACCAACCGAGTCTCCCGCACGGTGCGGAGCCTCACGGGCATCAGGGGCGAGGAGCTTGTGCAGGCTCGGCGCCTCGAGGTCGTTCTCGGCGATTTTGTCGAATGGATCGGCGAGGGGCGCACGCGCATCGTCACCTGGAGCGAGAGCGACCTGGGACAGATCCGCAGCGAATGCCTGGCCAAGGGGATCGACATGGGGCCGCTTCCGCGCAGATGGATGGATATCCAGCGCATCTACCCGCGCCTCATTGGGATGCGGGGGCGCCGCCAGGTCAACTTGGTGGAGGCCGCAGACTGGTGCGGGATCCCCAGCGACAGCCTCCATGCGCACCGCGCCCTGGACGACGCGCTGATCACCGCCGAGGTGTTCCGCATGATGGCAAGCGGCGACTGCCGCAAGCAGAAGGCCGTTCTGGATGCCGGGATCAGGCAAGGCGCCAGCAGCGATTGCTCAAGCAGCGTGGGCAGCAGGTGCGCGGGGCAGCTCGAGGCCCTTCTCGCCGCCCTGCGGCAATCCGAGGCCGTCGCCGTTGCCGTCTAGCCCCGGCACGAACGATATGGGGACTTGTCGGAAGTCGGGTTGTCGTGAAACGGACTTGTCGGAAGGTCTGGGGGTCCAAACACTTCCGACAAGTCCACAAAACGACAAATTTTGATGCTGAGAATTCCGACAAGCCCGAAAAACGACAACCGGCCCGCCGGCGCGCGCCTAGAACTTGTCCGTCATGATGTCGCCGCCGCTGCGGAGCTGCTCGATGACCTCGGGGATGCGGTCCAGCTCATACGACGTCATCTGGTACACCCAGTTGAGCCAGTTGCGGTACAGCAGGTTGGCGTGCGCGCGCCACGTGAACAGCGGCTGCTTCTCGGGGTCGTCATCGGGGAAGTAGTTGACCGGCACGCGAATGGGCAGGCCCTTGTTGAAGTCCCGCCAGAACTCGTTGGCCAAGGTGTCGCGGCCGTACTCGAAGTGGCCGGTCACGTAGACCTCGTGGAAGTCGCGCGTGGCGAGAAGAGCCGGGCCAGAGTCGAAGCCCTCGGAAAGAACCTGCAGCTCAGGGTGCTCGGCCAGCGCCGCCGTGTCGATCGCGGCGTGACGGGAGTGCGGCATGTTGTGCACCTCGTCAAAGCCGTTGGTCAAGAAGTTGTACTCGTCGCAGAGCTTCTGCGGGAAGACGCCAAAGAGCTTTGCCCCCAGCGACTTCTTGGGGATCTGGTACAGGTGCCACAGCGCGCCCAACGCGCCCCAGCACAGAAACATCGTGGACAGCACGTGCGTCTGCGACCAGTCGATGATCTTGCAGAACTCGTCCCAGTAGTCGACGTCCTCGAACTCAAGGTGCTCGATCGGCGCGCCCGTCACGATGAACCCGTCGTAGTAGTTGTCCTTCAGGGCGTCAAAGGTGTCGTAGAACTTGACCAGGTGATCGGTCGAGACGTGCGTGGCCTCGTGGCTCTCCACGCGCATGAAGTCCAGGCTCACCTGCAAAGGCGACTTGGAGATCAGGCGAAGGATCTGCGTCTCGGTCTCGACCTTGGTGGGCATGAGGTTCAAGATCACCACGCGCAGCGGACGAATCTGCTGGTTGTTGGCCACTTCCTCCTCAAGGGCAAAGATGCGCTCCTGGTGCAGGATGTCTTTGGCGGGAAGGCCGTCGGGGATGTTGATGGGCATTGCGAGAAGTACCTTTCATGGGGCTGGGGCCCGGCGAATGAAACCGCGCGCCGCCCTTTGAGCCGAACGGTCTGCCGTCGGCGAGTCTTTTTAGCCCTCTCAGTATAGCGGCGCATTGGCAAACGGCCGCGCAAAAGCCGTGAACGCAGGGCTTCTCGCGTGCAAGATGCCTGCATATGTTGGATACTGGCTGGTATGACTACTACATTCGCCGAGCTCGGGCTAAACGAGCAAATCCTCGAAGGTATCAATTCCATCGGTTTCACCGAGCCCACGCCGGTCCAGGCCGAGGCCATCCCGCATGTGCTCGAGGGCCGCGATGTCGTGGCCTGCGCACAGACCGGCACCGGCAAGACGGCCGCGTTCGCCCTGCCCTGCCTGCAGCGCATTCAGGATGCCGAGGGCGCAGGCCCCCACGCCCTTATCGTCACCCCCACCCGCGAGCTGGCGGCCCAGATCGACAAGGTCGTCAAGGTGGTTTGCGAGAAGACCGGCCAGCGGGCCGTCATCGTGATGGGCGGCGCCCGCTTCGAGAAGCAGATCAAGCAGCTCGAGCGCGGCTGCGACCTGCTGGTGGCCACCCCCGGCCGCCTGCTCGACCTGGTCGAGCACGGCCACGTGAGCCTGGGCGCCGTGAAGGTCCTGGTCCTGGACGAGGCCGACCGCATGCTCGACATGGGCTTCTGGCCGAGCGTCCGCCGCATCATGGGGCAGCTGCCCAAGGAGCACCAGACGCTGCTCTTCTCGGCGACGCTTCCGCCTTCCATCAAGGGAACCATCGACGCCCTGCTCAGCGACCCTGTGACGGTCCAGATCGCCCGCACGGGCGAGACGGCCGACACCGTCGAGGAGCACCTGTGCCCCGTGACCCAGGCTCAGAAGCCCGAGCTTTTGCGCGCGCTTCTCGCCATGCCCGGCGCGAACGGCGAGAAGCCCGAGCGCGTTCTGGTCTTCTGCCGCACCAAGCACCGCGTGGACGACCTGTGCAAGATGCTCAAGAACGCCGAGTTCAAGGTGGACGTCATGCACGCCGACCGCCCGCAGAAAGCCCGTGAGCGCGCGCTGGAGAAGTTCCGCGAGGGCAAGATCCAGGTTCTTGTCGCCACCGACGTCATGAGCCGCGGCATCGACGTCTCGGGCATCGACGCCGTCGTGAACTTCGACGTGCCCATGGACCCCGAGGACTACGTGCACCGCATTGGCCGCACCGGCCGCGCGGGCGCCGCGGGCCAGGCCTTCACCTTTGTGGCCCCCGACGAGATCTCTCCCCTGCGCGAGATCGAGTACTTCACCAAGAAACTGGTCCCCACCTGGGATCTTCCCGGCTTTAGCTACGACGACGGCCGCATCATCCCGCAGGAAGGCCGCAGCACCAAGAAGCCGGTGCGCACGATGTTCGCCGGCTCGCGCGGCCGCGGGCGCGGCCCTTCGGCCAGCCGCTACGGCAGGCACTACTAAGGAGATCCCCAGATGAAGCAAGCACGTCCGTATCCGCAGGTCATCGTCACGCGCAAGGCGGCCCGCGCGCTCAAGGCCGGGCATCCCTGGGTCTTTGAGGGCGAGGTCCTGCGCACCGTGGCCGCCGCTGACGGCACGCCCGTGACCAACGGCTGCGTGGTCGACGTCTTTGAGGAGAACGGCACCTGGCAAGGGGCCGGCCTAATCTCGGAGCAGAGTAAGATCCGTGTGCGCCTGGTGACGAGAAACGCCAACGACCGCGTGGACGAGGCCTTCTGGGCGCGAAAGATCGCCTGGTCGTGGGCCCACCGCAAGGTCTGCATGGGCAGCCGCGCGCTGCCGGGCTGCGAGCCGGACACCAACTGCTGCCGCGTGATCTTCTCCGAGGCCGACGGCATGCCGGGCCTTATCGTCGACCGCTACGAGTCTGTGCTGGTCTGCCAGGTGGGCACCGTGGGCATGGAGCTTCTGCGCCCCGTGATCTACCCGCTGCTGCTCAAGACCCTGGTCGACGACGGCCAGGACGTGCGCGCGATCTACGAGAGAAACGACTCGCCGGCGCGCGCCAAGGAGGGCCTGCCGCAAACGAAGGGCTGGTGGGAAGGCCTGGGCGCGAGCACGCCGGAGTCCGCCCGCATCGAGGTCGTCGAGAACGGCCTCAAGTTCGACCTCGACATCGAGAACAGCCAGAAGACCGGCTTCTTCCTGGACCAGAAGTACAACCGCCGCGCCGTCCGCCAGATCGCGGCCGGGCGCCGCGTGCTGGACTGCTTCTGCCACGTGGGCCCCTTTGGCCTTAACGCCGCGGCGGGCGGGGCCGACTTTGTGCGCTGCGTCGACGTGAGCCAGACCGCCATCGACCTTGCCGCGGCCAACGCTCACTTGAACGGCCTGGACCAGACGATGGACTTCACCTGCGCGAATGTCCTTGAGTACCTGCCCGAGCTCGCGCGCGACAAGAAGCGCCTTAAGGAGGAGGGCGGCCCCTTCGACCTTATCGTCCTAGACCCGCCGGCCTTCACTAAGAGCCGCGGCACCGTGGGTCACGCCAGCAAAGGGTACCGCGACATCAACTACCAGGCCATGCGCCTGCTGCCGCGCGGCGGCTACCTCGCCACGTGCAGCTGCAGCCACTTCATGACCCGCGACCTTCTCGCCGAGGCCATCGCCGACGCGGCCCACCAGGCAAACGTGCAGCTCAAGCAGGTCGAGGAGCGCCAGCAAGCACCCGACCACCCCATTTTGTGGGGCGTCCCCGAGAGCCACTACCTCGACTTTTTTATCTATCAGGTTGTTTAGGGATTTGCCGGGTGAACGGCGTGATATCATCGGTGAACGGCTGTCTATAACAGAGCGGCAAGTGCTCATAACCTAACCGGGAGATGTCATGCTAGAGCTGTTCGGAATGTTCCTTCTCGCTTTGACGCCGATCATTTGGCTGGTAGTGGCCCTGTGCGGCATGCACATGGAGGCCTACAAGGCCAGCATTGGCGCCCTTGTGGTCGCCATCGTCGCCGCGATTCTCGGCTGGCAGATGTCCGCCGTCAACGTCGCGACCGCGGCCCTCGAGGGCTTCGCGATGGCCATCTGGCCCATCGTTATCGTCATCATCGCGGCCGTCTTCACCTACAACCTCACGGTCCACACGGGCGCCATGGAGACGATCAAGCACATGCTGTGCGGCGTCTCCAGCGACATGCGTGTGCTCACTCTGCTCATCGGCTGGTGCTTCGGCGGCTTCCTCGAGGGCATGGCCGGCTTCGGCACCGCCGTTGCCATCCCCGCCTCCATGCTGGTGGCGCTGGGCTTAAACCCCATCACCGCGATTCTCGCCTGCCTTATCGCCAACGGCGTGCCCACCATGTTCGGCTCCATCGGCATCCCCACCACGACCCTGGCCTCCATCACCGGCATCGACGCCATCGAGCTGGCCAGCACCCAGGCTATCCAGGTCTTTCCCTTTGTCGTTGCCTGCCCCATCCTCATGGTCATGCTCGTGGGCGGCGGCCCCAAGGCCCTGAAGAGCGCCCTGCCCGTGACCCTGGTCGCCGGCCTTTCCTTCGCCATCCCCGAGCTTCTCGCCGCGCGCTTCATCGGCCCCGCGCTGACCGACGTCGTGGCCGCCGTGGCCTCCCTGGTCCTGACCTTCGCCTTTGCCCTGTCCCAGAAGGGCAAGGAGGTTCCCGCCGAGTACCGCCTGGGCGGCGCCTCTGACGGCGATGGCGCTGGCGAGAAGGCCGACGCCGCCGCGACCGAGTCCGTGGCAGACGACGTCCGCGCCTGGTCCCCCTTCATCCTGATCTTTGTGGTGTTGCTGCTTACCAGTAAGCTCTTCCCCTTCATCAACACCCCGCTGTCCTCCATCGCCAGCACCGTTAACATCTACGCCGGCGACCCGACCGCGACCCTCACCTTCACCTGGATCAACACCCCCGGCGTCTTAATCTTCATCTGCGGCATCGTGGGCGGCCTTATCCAGGGCTGCTCCGCCAAGGAGATGGCCGGCGTCCTGGCCGACACCTGCAAGCAGATGTCCAAGACCATCGTGACCATGCTGGGCGTTCTGGCCTGCGCAAAGATCATGGGTTACTCCGGCATGATCGCCAGCATCGCAGCCTTCTTCGTGGGTACCCTCGGCGGGGCCTACCCGGTGGTCGCGCCGCTGCTGGGCGCGCTGGGCACCTTCGTTACCGGCTCCGGCACCTCCAGCGAGGTCCTCTTTGGCAACGTGCAGCTCCAGGCCGCCAGCTCCATCGGAGCCAACTCCACCTGGCTGGTTGCCGCCAACTCGCTGGGCACCTCGGCAGGCAAGATGCTCTCACCGCAGAACATCGCCATCGGCTGCGCCGCGTGCGGCCTGGTGGGCAAGGACGGCGAGATCATGGGCAAGATCGCCAAGTACGCGTTTGGCTTCGCGATCTGCATGGCTATCCTGGTCTTTGTTGGCGCCAAGTTCATCGCCGCTTAGGCGCGGCGGTGCCGCCGCACCGCAAAACCGGATTCGCATGAAACAGGCCGCGGGTTCCTCGATCGAGGGCCCGCGGCCTTTTCTTTTACCTTGCGTTGGTCTTCTCGCCAGCCAGTCCTAAAGCTCGTCTTCCAGGCGCTGGATCCCCTTAGCGGTGATCTCCAAGGCGTTTGAGAGCTGAGCGCCCGTCTCGGCATAACGCGCAACGGTCTTGACGCACTCCCCGTCGCGCAGGCGGCACAGGGCGGTGCGGATCCTGAACTCGCTCACGCCCACGGCCTCGGCCAGCTCGCGGCGAGACAGAACGGACGGCTCGCCCGTGGCTTGTTGGTCCCTCATCACCCTAAGAAGAATCGCCAGCTCGACACGGCGCATATCCGCAACGCTCGCACGCCCGCCCTTTGACATCATGCCTCCCGAGTGAAACCCATCTGTAGGTTGGAATGGTGTCCATTATGCAACACTGATGCGGTTTTCTATGCAACAGATGTCGTATTTAGTTTAAGTGGTCACAATCACCAGGGTTAACGTCATTTACCGGGGCTTAGACAGCGTTTTGAGCGGCGGCTTGGGTGGCCGTCTGGGCCGCGGCCTGGGCAGCACGGGCGCGCTTGTTCTCTTCTCGGCGGCGCTTAAAGAAGGCCTTGAGCTGTGCGGCGGCCTCGTCTTGGAGGACGCCGGGCACGACCTCGAACTCATGGTTGAGACGTTCGTCGCGGCTTAGGTCGTAGAGCGTGCCCAGGGCGCCGCCCTTGGGATCGGGCGCGCCAAAAACGCAGCGGTCAACGCGGGCGTTCACCATAAGGCCCGCGCACATGAGGCACGGCTCCAGCGTCACATAGACCGTGCAGCCGGTAAGGCGCCAGCGGTCGAGCTTGCGCGAGGCCTCGAGCATGGCCGAGAACTCCGCGTGGGCAGACGGGTCGCGGTCGATCTCGCGCCGGTTGTGCGCGGCGGCGATGACCTGGCCTTCGTATACCACGACGGCGCCGATGGGCACCTCACCCTCCTGCGCGGCGAGGTCTGCCTGGGCAAGCGCCAGGCGCATAAAGGCTTCGTCTTGCTCCACGGTCTTCTCCTCGCTTAATTTTTGGCGCTTATGGGGTACGATAGTATAGCTTGCACGCTCGGAGGAGTGGCAGAGTGGTTGAATGCAGCGGTCTTGAAAACCGTCGTGCGGTAATCCCGTACCGAGGGTTCGAATCCCTCCTCCTCCGCCATTCGTGCCTTTATTCATGGCCAACCCCAACAGAAAGGCTATGTCATGCTTACCGTTCTCATCGTTGTCATCGTTTTGCTGGTCGCGCTGTTCTTTGTTTGGATGAACATCAACAACGGGATCGTTCGCGCGGACAACAAGTGCGACGCCGCCTGGCAGACCATCGACGCCCAGCTCCAGCGCAGGAACGACCTTATCCCCAACGTGGTCGAGAGCGTCAAGGGCTACGCCGCGCACGAGTCCAAGACCCTGGACGCCGTGACCTCCGCGCGCGCCGCCGTTGCCGCCGCCAAGACCCCCGAGGCCAAGATGGAGGCCTCCAACCAGCTGAGCTCCGCGCTTCGCGGCCTGTTCGCCGTGGCCGAGGCCTACCCCGAGCTCAAGGCAAACACCAACTTCCTTGACCTGCAGCAGCAGCTCAAGGACACCGAGGATCGCATCTCTTACGCCCGCATGAGCTACAACGACGTGGTCATGGACTACAACAACGCGATCCAGACCTTCCCCGGCAGCCTCATCGCCGGCGGCCGCGCGCCCCGCACCGGCTTCACCGTTGACGACGCGGCTGTCCGCCAGGCCCCGCAAGTCAAGTTCTAGGCCGCAAGGCAACATAACGCACGCAAAAGGGGCGCCGACACAAGTCGGTGCCCCTTTTCTATGCCGTCGGCAGGCTTTCGCAAGGGCCCTGCTCGGATAAACTTCCGCCAATTTGCCTCTTAATTCAAGATGGCCTAGTAGCGCCAAATGTCGCAAGCCTTTCAACTGGGCAAACGCAAGTCACCAACCCCTTGATACCCAAGAGGTTCGCAACAAGAAGTAAATTGGCGGACGTACCCCACGACCTCTTGCATAACTCATGCGCAACCCGATGGCGGGCCGGGCCCTCGGCGGGAACGCACCGGATCCGGGGCATGTCGGTGGATTTTGGGAAACGCTGCACCAGGATCGCCGCATGTCGGTGGCGAGAAGGCCTCGGACGCACCGGGGAGCGGGCATGTCTGTGGAAATGGGGACCCTCAAGCCCCAAACGCCACAGACATGACCCGGTTTCGGTGCGTTTCTCGTCCTGCAGGCACAGACATGCCCCGGATCCGGTGCGCCCCCGGCGAAATCCACGGACGCGCGGCGGTTATGCCGGAGGTCGTGGGACACGTTGGCGGAAGTTTGGTCCGGAACGGCTGCCTTTAGGCTTTCTGGCGGCGCTCGCGGCGGCGGTGCCTGACGTGCAGGACCACCATCGCGCCGGCGATCACCACGACCACCGCGTCAACGCCGGTCACGATGTCGCCCACGCTCATGGACGGGACCTTGGCGGGACGCTTGATGGGCTCATAGCCCATGGCCTGCGCGTTCTCGTTGTACACAAGGTTGGTCGCGCGGGCGTGAAGCCAGATGTACAGCACGTCCTTCGAGGCACGCCTCAGGTTATAGAGGTAGCATGTGGCGCCGTTGAGCTCCGAGCCGCCAGCCTCGATGGCCTTCTCCATCTGCGACCTGGTATAGGAGTAGCTAAAACTGCCGTTCCTAAAGACGCCGTCCATAAAGAGACTGCCGCCGTTGCGCAGCTCCTGGTCGGCGTTCATGTACTGGTGGTGGTCGGCGTAGTCGGTCACGACCGAGCCTTCGAAGCCCCACTCCATGCGAAGCACGTTGACGAGAAGCGCGCGGCTGCCGCCGGCCCACGTCGCGCCCAGGCGGTTATAGGCGGTCATCATGCCGGAAGCCCCGCCCTCCTTGACGGCGATCGAGAAAGGCCGCAGGTAGATCTCGCGCAGAGTCTGCTCGGTCAGCCAGGTATAGAGGGAGTCGCGGTAGGTGTCCTGGTTGTTGCAGGCCAGGTGCTTGATGTAGCAGTACGTACCTGCGGCGGAAGAGCCGGACACCACGCCCGCGCCCATGCTGCCGGAGAGCAGCGGGTCCTCGGCAAAGTACTCGTAGTTGCGACCGCCCAGCGGCGTGCGGTGGATGTTGATGCTGGGCGCGTACCAGCCGTCGACGCCGATGGCCGCGCACTCCTGGCCCACCTGCTTGCCGTACTCGACAGCCAGCTGATCGTTGAACGTCTGCGCCAGGACCGTGGGGTTGGGATAGCCCACACCATAGCTCAGCTGGTTGAACGACCCCACCTGAGCAGGCCCGTCGACCTCTTTGGTGCGCGGCTTGCCGATAAGGTCGATCGAGGTCGTGGAGAGATACCCGTGCAGTACCAGGCTCTCCATGTCGCCGATCGAGAGGTTGTTGATCACGCTTTCCCACTCGGGATCGCCGTAGTCGAGGCCCAGCTGCTTACCGAAGTCGGTCAGGTAGCCGTCTTCCGAAAGGCGCTTGCCGGCGGACTTGCTGCGGCTGGGCGGCAAGGTGATCGGAGACCCCTCGTAGTAGGACTCGTCCTCTTCAAGCTGCTCTTTGTTGTAAAGGTTAAGCGCCGCGACGTTGTCGCTCATCTCACGGTCGGCGTCGGCCTTGTGCGGGAAGGTCCCCGCAAAGTCGGCGCGCGTGAGGTACGTGATGTTGGCGCCGGAGTTCGTGCCGTCGATGGACACGCCGTCCTCGGCGGCGTCGCCGGTGAACTGGTTGGTCACCACCGAGCCGCTGGACAGGTCGCGCTCACAAAGAATGTCCTCGTACATGACGCGCAGGTTGGTGCGGGCGCCGTCGATATCGGCCACGGTGTGCGAGTCGTGCTTAAGCTCGACGGTATAAGTGCCCTTCTCAAGCTCGTACCCGGCATAGCCGTTGCCGTTGGCGTCCGAGTAATCGTACGAGGCCACGTCGTCCATCGAGAAACCCAGGGTCACGTCCTGGCTCTCGCCGGGCTGGAGCAGCCCCGTCTTGGCATAGGCCACCAGAACCGTCGAGGCCTTCTCGATGCCGCCGGGCGTGTACGGAGTCGTGCAGTACATCTGCACGACCTCTTTACCGGCCACGTTGCCGGTGTTGGTCACGCGCACCGTCTGCGAGAAGCTCGACTGTCGCCAGACGCGCTCGTTTTCCTCCATCGACTGCTCGACGACCTCCCACGAGAAGGTCGTGTACGACAGCCCGTAGCCAAACGGATATTGAACAACGCCCTGGTAGCCGGTACCGTGCGCGTTGCTCACGTTGTTCCAGTAGCCCTCGGCGTCGGCCGTCTCGTACCAGCGATAGCCAACGTAGATGCCCTCGACGTAATCGACAAAGCGCGCGGCGGAGTACTTCTCGGTCGTGCCCACGTTGGGGTTGGTGGTCCCGTCGGCAGGATAGAGGCCGGCGCTGTTGGTATAGACGCCCTCCCCCATCTCGGCGGAGTTTGCCCAGGCAGCGGCCGTGCGGAAGTCGTAGGCATAAGTATCGGTCGTGCGGCCCGAGGGGTTGATCTTGCCCCACAGGGCGTCGACCACGGCCTGCGAGCCGTACTCGCCAGTGGTCCCCACCAGCATGCAGGCGTCCACGCCGGGGATGGTCTCGATCTCGCCCAGCTCCATGGCGTTGGTCGAGTTGACCAGCACCACGACTTTGTCGTAATTCAGGGCTACGTAGCGCAGCAGCGCCTCTTCCTCGGAGGAAAGTTCCAGGTAGGTGCGGGTAGCGTCGGTCTGGACGGTGCCGTTCTTCTGCGTGACCTTGTACTGGACCTGCGGGCAGTCGTTGCTCTCGCCCGTGATGCGCGAGATCACGACGATGGCCGTGTCCGAGAACTCCTTCGCGTTGTCGAGAAGATCCTGCGTGTAGTAGTTGCGGTCGTAAATGCTGGGCTCGTAGAGGCGGCTGAAGTCCTTTGAGTAGGTGTTAAGCGACCCCGCGGCCTGGGAGCCGATGGCGTTGCCGGACTTCTTGCAGTAGGGCCGCTCGCTGCAGAAGTCGCTGTACATCTTGGTCAGCTCGGCGTTGTACTCGATACCCGAGGTGTCCAGCGAATCCAAAAGGGTCGTGTAGGTGCCGCTGATCTGGCCCGACCCTGATCCGGAGACCACCCACTGCGTGGCGCTCCAGCCAAAGACGTTGACCTTGTTGGTGTCTGCCGACAGGGGCAGTACCTGGTCGTTGTTCTGCGCCAGGATCAGGCCCTCGCCCTCGATCTGCTGGCACAGGGCCTCGCCGTCAGCCATCAGGGAGGCCTTCTGCTCCTCGGTGATGTCGATCGTCTCGGTGCCCAGGTAGGACTCGATGGTGTCGCCCATGACAAGAAGGGCCACGTTGACGCCGATAAGGGCCACGACGAGCAGACCCCCGGCCACACGGCCGACGATCTTAAGAACGCGGCGGGAACTCGCCTTACCGTCCCCGCCGCGCCTTTGACCTTCGCTCTTAACTTTTTTGAGGCCCTTGATACGCACGTTACTTGCTCGCTTTGTCGAACTCTTCCTTAAACGAGGAGAACATCTTGCCCATCGCGCCGATCTGGCGGCCGACGGCCTTTGCGGCCTTGGCGCTTGCATCGGACTGCTTGGCCTTGGCCGCGGTGGGCTTCTTGGCGGCCGCAGCCGGCTTCTTAACCGGCACATCAGCCGTGGCCTTCTCCGGGTCCTTTGCCGAGAAGCTCTGCGGGGCCGCGCCGTCGCCATCCGCAGGGGCGGCGATCGTCGCCACCGGCTCGGAAACCGTGACGTTTGCGGCCTCTACCTGGGGCGGATTGGGCATCTCGTCCTCGGGGCGAGTCGCCTCGTCGATGGCTCGCTTGGCCTTGCCCAAGACTTTCCCCAAGGCAAACGACCCCTTGTCGATGGCGTCGACCGTGGCGGCCGTCGCCTTCTTGTTGACCTCGGCGCCCTTGACCTTGGCCGCGGCGGAGAACTCGCCCGCCTTGGCGGCCACGCCGCCGTCGAGCTCGAGGCTCGCGGCCTCGTCGGCCAGGATCATGTAGCCGTTGGAATAGCCCTTGACCAGGGCGGGAGTGATCTCGAACGACCCCACGATCGCGCGCGAGACCCCGCCGTCGCCCACAAAGAACTTGGAGACCTTGCCGGTCTTCTCGTCAAACTCGACGTCGTTGACGTAGCCGAGCTTCTTGCCGGATACGGTCTTGGCGTCCATGCCCGTCCACATGATGCAGGAGTCCCAGTCGACGCCCAGGCGCTTGCGCGCGGCGTCGTCCAGGCCGTCCTCGGGGCGGGTGACCTTGAGGCCCTTCTCGTACGGGGCAAACGAGTCCCAGGCCACAAAAGCGTCCTCTCGCTTGACCATGCCCACGACGTCGGGGCGGTGTACGAGCAGGCCCACGAGGTCGTGGCCATCAGGCGAGAAGACCGCCAGGTGAACCTTGCCGATCTTCGACAGCTTAGGAGCAGGCACCTCGTTCTGCTTAGGACGACGTGCCTGCTTCTCGGTGTAGATCTTTGTGCCTATGAGCTGGCTAAACTTGAACACGTGAGGTTACTCCTCGGCAGCCTCGTCCTCGGCAGCCTCCTCGGCCTCGGGCTCGTCGGCGGTCTCCTCGACGACCTCGACGTGGACGGCCTCGGCGGGGGCGCAGGAGGCCTCCTCGGTGGCGGCCACGGCGTCGGCGACCTTGTCGGCGACGTTGGTCACGGCCTCCTGGACCTGGACAGAGGTGTTCTCGACCACGTCGGAGAGGGAGTCGCGCAGCTGGTCCATGCGCTCACGGGCAAGGTCGACCTTGGCGCGAAGCTCGTCGGTCTTGGCATCGACGGAGGGGCGCACGCCGTTGAACTTCTCGTTGACGACCTCGGCACCGTGCTCGTAGGTGTCGACGGCGCTGTCCCAAGCGTCGTTCATGGCGTCGGCGGCCATGGCGCGGCTCTCGGCGCCGGAGCGGGGAGCAAGCATCATGCCGGCGACGGCACCGGCAGCGGCGCCGACGAAGCTACCTAAAACAAAGGGAAGTACTTTCTTGCTCATGGGATCCTCCTGTTGAATGGATGTGCCGTGCAACTTGCTTGCTTATCGAACGGGACGGGGGCGCGGGATGTTCTCCATGCCCCAGTCGCCGAACTTGCTGGATTGGGCCTGCTGGTCGACCTGCGGGACAACATAGTCCGGGGTCGGGTCGGGCGCGTAGTCTGCAGGCGAGACGTACACCGGGTCGGGCGAGTAGACCGGCGCGGGCTGGGCGGCGGGCTCCTCGGCCACGGGGGCGACGGGCGCCACAGGGGCCTCTACCTGCTGCGGGTCGAACTCGTAAACCGGGGCCGGGGTGGCAGCCTCCTCGTCAAAGGGCAGGGGCTCGGCCGCAGCCTCAGGCGAGACGAACCCGTCTACCTGCGGCTCATCGGCAACGACGCCCTCGACGGGCGCATCGTAGACGGGAGCCTCGGCAGCAACGCCCTCCTCGGCGTACTCCTGCGGCTCGACGGGCATCTCGCCCTCGGCACCGTCAACAACCGCCTGGTCAGCGGGCACGCCGGCCTCGGCGACCTGCTCACCGTCAACCGCGGGCTCCTCGGCCCCGACCTCGGGCGCAACCGCGGCCTCGGCCTCAGGCTCCTCGACCACAGGCAGGCTGCCCACCAGCTCGACCAGGCCGGCGGCGATGGCGTCCACGTCGGGCTCAGGCTCCCCGCCGCCCGCGAAGGCCCACTGCATGATCCAGGCCGCGCTGGAAAGCGCGCCGCAAACCAGCACGTCGTCGGTACAGGTGAAGGCGATCTCGTAGGTGCGCTCGCCCACCTCGGCGGTCTGGCCGCTGGTGATGTCGCCGGCGATGTTGGTGCGGGCGAGAAGCTCGACCGTCACGTGCTCAAGCAGGTGCGCGATCTCGGTGTCGCCCATGACGTCGCCGAAGCTCGGCGCAGAGTCGCCCAGGCACACGTGGTCGCGAAGCTGCGGCATGAGCTTCCAGACAAGGGTGGTCGCCTCAAGGTTCTCGGCGGTGCGCAGCGGCGCGCTGGGGGCCACGACCACGGTCGCGGTCAGCAGGCGCGGGCCCACGACCACCTTTTTGATATCAAACAACTGCGCCATGGGGCGACTCCTCTTGCTCTGCGGCCCGCGGCGGGCCCGGTCGATCACGAACCAAATATCATCCCATTGTAATTAATGGAACGCCTTTGGTCCTACTCCTTTGCGGAAGCGACGTCCTTCTCGCCGTCAGCGGCATCCGCCTCGTCTTGCTCCTGGGGCTCCTCGGGCGCGACGATGCGGATCATCGAGATCCGGCGGCCGCGCATCGACTGCACCCGGAATTGATACCCATCTTTGGTCACCACATCACCGGGATGCGGGACCTTATCGGCAAGCTCGAAGACAAAACCGGCGATGGTCTCGTATTCCTCGCTGTCCTCCAGGGGCCAGCCCAGGTCGATGGCATCGTCGATGGGAAAACGGCCGTCCACCAGCCACTCCTTGTCGGAGAGTTTGGTCAGGTACTTGTTGTCGGGGTCGAACTCGTCCTCGATCTCGCCCACGACCTCCTCGACGATGTCCTCGATGGTGATGACGCCGGCCGTTCCGCCGTACTCATCGACCACGATGACCATCTGGTCGTGGCTGGTCTGCATCTCGGAGAGCAGCGGGATGATATCTTTGGTGTCGGGCACGAAGTCGGCGTTGCGCACGAAGGATGAGACGGGCGCTTCGCCCTTCTCCTGCTCAAGCACCGGCTCGATGATGTCCTTGATGTGCGCGATGCCGATGATGCGGTCAACGGAGTCGTGGTAGATGGGGATGCGGGAATACCCGGTCTTGCGCATGACGTGCAGGACCTCGAGCAGGGTCGAAGTGTCCTCCATCGACGTCATGTCCACGCGCGGGATCATGACCTCGCGCGCGATGGTGTCGCCCAGGTCGATGACCTCGTGGATCATGGACTTCTCCTCGTCCGACAGGTCGTCGGAGTCGGTGACCATGTACTTGAGCTCCTCTTCCGAGACGTCCTGACGGTCATCGGCGCTCTTGATGCCAAGGGCTGCGGAGAGGCCCGCGGCGGACTTGGAGGTGAGCCAGACCAGCGGGGTCGCGATCTTCATGAAGCCGCGGATGGGCCCAGCCACGGTCTTGGCCACGGACTCGGCGTTTGCCAAGGCCAGGCGCTTGGGGACAAGCTCGCCGATCACGGTGGAGACGTAGGCGACGATCAAGGTGATGGCCACGACGGCCACGGTGCCGGCGATGCCCTCGGCCATGCCAAGGCTCACGAGCCAGGTCGCCAGCGGGTCGGAAAGGCTGGTGGCGGCGAAGGCCGAGGACGCGAAGCCCACAAGGGTGATGGCTACTTGGATGGTTGCGAGGAACTGGTCGGAATCGGACGACAGGTCAAGGGCGTTCTTCGCGCGCTTGTCGCCTTCCTCGGCCTCGGGCTCCAAAAGGGCCCGCTTTGCGGTGGTCACCGCCATCTCGGATGCCGAGAAGAAACCGTTTACCAGGGTGAGAACGAACGTGACGACGATACTAATGGCTACGTCCATGCGCTTTTGCGCGACCTCCTTGGGTCGATGGTCAGTTGCGGCCGCCGGGCTAGACGTTGGGTCCCCGCGGCTTAAAGATAAGATTCTAGCAGGTTATACCCCATACCTTGTTTCATAGCCGTTGCAACCGCGTCAGGGCTGGGTACGCGAGAAGATCCACAGGGGCGCGTGGCCCCTGCGCCGGGCAGCCCCGCGGCGTCCACACGAAAAGCCCGGCCGGGGCTTCAAGTTCCCCGGCCGGGCCTGCAAAGACGAACTTCTCGCTTGAGGACGGCAGCGACAGCGCCCCTACCAGCGGCTCTTACTTCTCGCCAGCTGCGCGGCGCGCGGCGTACTCAGCCGCGAGCTTCTGCTGGATGTCGTGCGGGACCTGCTCGTAGCCGCTCATCTCAA
>CAVDTK010000029.1:0-19313 GCA_963611755.1 Oscillibacter sp. ER4 | reverse complement strand
ACCGTGAACTGGTCAACCGGCTCAGGGGCGAGGCCGGGATGCCGCCATGGGAGGGGTGACATTATGCACGAAGTCGTGGGCCAAAATCTATAATTTGCGTTTACGTTGGAAACGGGCGCCCGGGAGGGCCGGGGCCCTGGGGCTTCTCGCAAAGTGACCTCGCGCAAAGGACGCGCTCGGAAGCACTTTGCCGGGAAACCCCAGGGCCCCGGCCCCTCCCGGGCGCTGTGTGGTGGCTTGTAGGCCAAATAGTGTACATAAATACAATAAGAGCATCTAACAGGGACTTATCTTTGGAGTCTCGTTATAATTATGCACACTAATCACGTGATTTGAACAACGTGGCCCACAACAACTTGCATAGCGCAATCGTTGCTCGCCGACGGGATCGGCACCGCGTCGCCGGACGCAAAGTCGCGTTTGTGTGGCATTTAAATCGAACTCGTCGGGTAGCTGGAAATTCTCCGACTCGTCTACCTGCGTAAACGCTGGGAGGAAGTACGGGGCTACTTGCCCCGACCAAATTAAATGCCACACAAACGCGAGTTTCGTTTATTGGGGAGCGGCCCTCTGTACGGCGCACCAGATCTGGGGCATGTCGGTGGATTCTGGGCAACGCCGCACCGGAAAGCGGGCAAGTCTGTGGAAATAGGCCTCCTCAAGCTCTAAACGCTGGGGAAATCCACAGACATGGCCCCCTCCTGGTGCGTTTCGCGCCCCATCGTCACCGACATGCGGCCGATCCGGTGCGGCTTCCGCCGAAAACCACAGATGCACGCCGGTTCCGGTGCGACAGTTCTGCACGAGGTGGTGAGGCATGAAGTAATATCATGCCCTATAAAAAATAGTGTACATAAATACAATAGACTCGCCAATAACGGCCTTATTCTGAGTGGCAAGTTATAATTATGTACACTAATCCCGCGATTTGAACAGATGAGTAGCCCGCGGAAGGCGGCAGGGCGGGGCTTCTTGGCAAAGTGCTTCTGAGCGCGCCCTCTGCGCGAGGTCACTTTGCGAGAAGCCCCGCCCTGCCGCCTTCCGCGGGCGGACGACCCAGGCAATATATCAGTCAGACGGTCAGGTATCGTGGCCCATCGATTGCTCATAAGTTACTTTCAGCCGCTTAACGGTGCATTTCAACCGAATTTAGATACGCTCACCGATATAACTTGACCGTCCGCGACCCAAGCGCTAAGACAGATTACGTCAAAGTGATATACCAGTTTGGACATCAAAAGCTCTAAGTGGCCCCGCGCCTCTTATATTCGGCCCACACACAGAAGGGACAGCCCATGGCAACGCTCTCGCTCAAGAACTGGAAGGACTGCAAGGAGGACCTGGTCGCCGCTGGCGTTTCAGTTCCCACCTATGACGTGGATGCCGTCAAGGCGGCGGGCGTCGAGCAGCCCGTGTGGATGCACTTCGGCGGCGGCAACCTCTACCGCGCCTTCCACGCGCAGATCGCCGAGGCCCTGGCAAACAAGGGCCTGCTCACCCGCGGTGTCGTGGTGGCCGAGACCTTCCGTCCCTTCACCCTGGACGAGGTCTATTCCCCCTATAACTTCGACATCCTGCAGGTCGTCATGAACTCCGACGGCACCCTGGACGAGAACCTCATCGCGGCCACTGCGGGCGGCGTCTTCGCCAACTCGCAGCGCCCCGAAGACCTCGAGCGCGCCAAGCGCTACTTCGCCTCCGCCGACCTGCAGCTCGCGACCTTCACCATCACCGAGAAGGGCTACGGCCTGCGCGACGCCGCGGGCGAGCTCATGCCTTACGTCAAGGCCGAGCTCGAGGCCGGTCCCGCAGCCGCCGCGAGCACCATGGGCATCGTGGCCTCGCTCCTTCTCGCCCGCTTCAACGCCGGCGCCACCCCCATCGCCATGGTCTCGACCGACAACTTCTCGCAAAACGGCGCCCGCTTCCGCGAGGCCATTCTCACCGTTGCCCGCGGCTGGCTTGAGAACGGCCACGTTGACCAGGCCTTCGTTGACTATGTGAGCGACGAGACCCGCGTGAGCTTCCCCTGGTCCATGATCGACCGCATCACCCCCAACCCCTCGCCCGAGACCGAGGCGGCCCTCAAGGAGCAGGGCTGGTGCGACCTCGACCTCATCAAGACCTCCGGCCCGACCTTCGCCGGCTTCGCCAACACCGAGGCCTGCCACTACCTGGTGATCGAGGACTCCTTCCCCAACGGCCGACCCGCCCTGGAGGAGGGCGGCGTCATTCTCTGCGACCGCGAGACCGCCGAGCGCGCCGATACCATGAAGGTCACCGCCTGCCTGAACCCGCTTCACACCTGCCTGGCCGTCTTCGGCTGCCTTCTGGGCTACGACCGCATCTGGAAAGAGATGGAGAACCCCGACCTCGCGAGCCTGGTCCACCACCTGGGCTACGACGAGGACCTGCCCGTGGTCGTGGACCCCAAGGTCATCGACCCGCAGTCCTTCATCGACGAGCTCACCGGCGAGCGCCTGGTCAACAAGTCCCTGCCCGACGCCCCGCAGCGCATCGCGACCGACACCTCGCAGAAGGTCGCCATCCGCTACGGCCACACCCTGCACGCCTACCTGGCCGCCGACAAGGACGTGAGCACCCTCACCTACATCCCGCTGACCATCGCCGGCTGGCTCCGCTACCTCATGGGCGTGGGCGACGACGGCGAGAAGTTCGAGTGCAGCCCCGACCCGCTGCTCGACGAGCTCCAGGCCCACGTCGCGGGCCTCACCCTGGGCAACCCCGATCCCGCCGCCGTCCACGCGGCCGCCGAGCCCATCCTCTCCAACACCGAGATCTTCACGCTCGACCTCTACGCGGCGGGCCTCGGCGAGAAGATCGAGGGCTACCTCATCGAGATGCTCGCCGGCCCCGGCGCCGTGGCCGCGACGATCCACAAGTACCTGTAAGGCTCAACGCTTCTTGCCGAATCCCTCTCAACGAGAAAAGGAAACCCCACCATGCAGCTGTCTTTCCGCTGGTACGGACCTGAGTCCGAGAAGATCACCCTTGAGCAGATCGCCCAGATCCCGGGCTGCAAGGGCATCGTAGGCACCCTGTTCGACATCCCCGCGGGCGAGGTCTGGCCGCGCGAGCGCATCCATGCCCTGCGCGAGCAGGTCGAGGCGGCCGGCCTCAAGCTCGAGTGCATCGAGTCGGTCAACGTCTCGGACGACATCAAGATCGGCCTGCCCACCCGCGACGCCCACATCGAGGCCTACAAAGAGACCATCGAGAACCTGGCCGCCGAGGGCGTGAAGTGCATCTGCTACAACTTCATGCCGGTCTTCGACTGGGTGAAGTCCGACCTCGACTACACCTTGCCCGACGGCTCCAAGACCCTCGCCTTCGTCAAGGCCAACATCCCCGACGACCCCCAGGAGATCATCGACCGCGTGGCCTCCGGCTCCGGCGACCTTACCCTTCCCGGCTGGGAGCCGGAGCGCCTGTCGCAGGTCCGCGCCCTTCTCGACGCCTACAAGGACGTCGACGAGGACAAGCTCCGCGAGAACCTCGTGTACTTCCTTGAGGCCATCATGCCCACCTGCGAGAAGTGCGACGTCAAGATGGCCATCCACCCCGACGATCCCCCGTACTCCCTCTTTGGCCTGCCCCGTATCATCAAGAACCGCGAGGACCTGGACTGGTTGTGCAACGCCGTCGACACCCCCTACAACGGCATCACCCTGTGCTGCGGCTCCATCGCGGAGGACCCGGCCAACAACGTCTACGACATCCTGGACGAGTTCTCGGCCCGCGGCCGCATCCACTTCGTCCACATGCGCAACATCAAGTACATCAGCCCCGAGGTCCCCGGCAACAAGGACTTCTACGAGGCCCCGCACCCCAGCGCCTACGGCTCGCTTGACCTGGTGCGCATGATGAGCGTCCTGCACAAGAACGGCTTCGAGGGCTACATGCGCCCCGACCACGGCCGCATGATCTGGGGCGAGACGGGCCGTCCGGGCTACGGCCTCTACGACCGCGCGCTGGGCATCGCCTACATCAACGGCGTGTGGGAGACCCTCGACAAGGCCGCCGGCGCCGACGCCAGCGTAGCCCAGGGCGAGTAGACCATGCTCCTCAACGACGACTTCCTCCTGTCGAGCGAGTGGGCGCGCAGGCTCTACCACGGCCATGCGCAAGAGATGCCCATCATCGACTACCACTGCCACCTGGTGCCCGCCGAGATCTACCAGAACAAGGGCTACGAGAACCTGGCGCGCGTGTGGCTCTACGATAACGGCTTTGGCGACCACTACAAGTGGCGCCTTATGCGCGCCAACGGCACCCCCGAGTCCGTGATCCGTGGGGACGACGATTACGCCAAGTACCTGGCCTTCGTTGACGCCGTGGAGCGTGCCGTGGGCAACCCGATCTACGAGTGGAGCCACCTGGAGCTTCGCCGCTTCTTCGGCATCGACCTCACGATCTGCCGCAAGAACGCCCAGGAGATCTGGGATCGCGCGAACGCCCTTCTCGCCACCGAGGACTTCCGGGCCCGCCGCCTGATCCAGCGCATGAACGTGGCCTGCGTCTGCACGACCGACGACCCTGTGAGCGACCTTGCCTACCACAAGCTGCTGGCCGCCGAGGAGGCCGAGTGTGGCTTCAAGGTCCTGCCGACCTTCCGCCCCGACGGCCTTATGGCCATCGAGGCCGCGGGCTTCTCCGCGTATGCCGATAAGCTCTCCGAGGCCTCCGGCGTGGACGTCGTCGATTGGGAGACGCTCAAACGCGCCGCAGCTCAGCGCATCGAGTTCTTCTACGAGGCGGGAGGGCGCCTGGCCGACCACGGCATGAACTCCTTCGTCTTTTGCCCTGCGGCGGACGACGTGGTGGACGAGATCGTCTGCCGCGCCCTCAACGACGAGGGTTGCTCGGCCGCCGAGGCCGCGGCCTACCAGAGCGCGCTCACGCTGTTCTTGATGGGGGAGTACGAGAAGCACGGCTGGACGCTGCAGATGCATATGAACTGCTTCCGCAACGACTCGAGCAAGAACTTCGCCGCGCTGGGCGCAGACGCCGGCTTCGACACCGTGGGTGACCAGCCCGACATGGTCTACCAGGTCAAATGCCTGCTCGACGCCGCCGAGGGCGCGGGTGCGCTTCCCAAGTGCATCCTCTACAGCCTAAACGACGCCGATTGGATGGGCCTCGCCTCGCTCGCCGGCGCCTTCCAGGCCGCGCCCTTCGCGCCCAAGATCCAGCTGGGCTGCGCCTGGTGGTTCAACGACACGTTCAGCGGCATGAAGAAGCAGCTCACCACCCTGGCTGAGCAGGGGCTTCTCGGCAACTTCACCGGCATGCTCACCGACTCGCGGAGCTTTCTTTCCTACCCGCGGCACGAGTACTTCCGCCGCGTGCTGTGCCACACGCTGGGTGAGTGGGTCGAGCTCGGCCGCTTGCCGGAGGACGAGGACTACCTGGGCGGCATTGTCGAGGATATCTGCTACAACAACGCACACGACTACTTTGGGTTCTTCGAATAGAGGGGGATGCGGGCTATGCGCACCTACATCAACTTGAACCAGGGCTGGAGCTTCACCGGCCCCACCGGCGCCGTCGAGTCCGTGGACGTGCCCCACACCTGGAACGCCATCGACGGCCAGGACGGCGGCAACGACTACTGGCGCGGCACCTGCGCCTACGAGCGCGTCTTCGCCACGCCGGAGTTCGATGCGGCCAAGCAGGTCGTCTACCTGGAGTTCGAGGGCGTTAACGCCACGGCCGACGTCGAGGTCAACGGCACGGCGGCCTGCCACCACGACGGCGGCTACTCGACCTTCCGCGTGAACGTGACCGGGCTTCTCGCCGCGGGCGCCGGGGCCAAGAACACGCTCAAGGTGGCCGTCGACAACTCCAAGAACGACCGCGTCTACCCCCAGAAGGCCGACTTCACCTTCTACGGCGGCATCTACCGCGACGTGAAGCTCGTGGTGGTCTCGGCCACGCACTTTGCGCTGGACTACTACGGCACCCCGGGCCTCGCGGTCACGCCTAAGATCGCTGACGGCGAGAAGGACGCGCAGGTCAAGGTCGAGTCCTGGGTCGAGGGCCCGGCCGCTGCCGAGACGACCGTCCAGGTGAGCCTGGTCGACGCCGCCGGCAACGAGGTCGCCGCGGGCACCGGCACCGACGTCACGCTGGCCATCGAGGGCGTACACCGCTGGGACGGCGTGGTCGACCCGTATCTCTACACCGCCAAGCTGGTGCTTCTTGCCGCCGACGGCTCCGCGCTCGACGAGGTATCGGCCCGCTTTGGTGTGCGCAGCTTCCACATCGACGCCGACAAGGGCTTCTTCCTGAACGGCCGCGCCTACCCGCTGCGCGGCGTGTCTCGCCACCAGGACCGCAAGGGCATCGGCAACGCGCTTACGCCTGCGCAGCACCTGGAGGACATCGCCCTTATCAAGGAGATCGGCGCCAACACCGTGCGCCTGGCCCACTACCAGCACAACCAGGTCTTTTATGACGCCTGCGACGAGGCCGGCTTCGTGGTCTGGGCCGAGATCCCCTACATCTCCGAGCACATGAACAACGGCCGTCAGAACACGATCGACCAGATGCACGAGCTTATCGTCCAGAACTACAACCACGCGAGCATCTGCGTGTGGGGCCTCTCCAACGAGATCACCATCTCGACCAAGGACAAGGCCGACATGCTGGACAACCACCACGTGCTTAACGATCTGGTGCACAAGATGGACCCCTCGCGCCCGACGACCCTTGCCTGCTACGCCATGTGCGGGCCCTTCAACAAGAGCGCGTTCGTCTCCGACGTGGTGGCCTGGAACCTGTATCTGGGCTGGTACGTGCCCGGTTTGTGGCTCAACAAGGCGTGGTTTGGCTTCTGGCGCCTGGTGCACAAGAACCGCGCCATCGGCATGAGCGAGTACGGCTGCGAGGCCATGCCCAACCTGCACTCCGAGAAGCCGCGCCGCAACGACCACACCGAGGAGTACCAGTGCGTGTATCACGAGTACATGCTCAAGTTCTTCGCCGCGCGCCCGTACTTCTGGGCCACGCACGTGTGGAACATGTTCGACTTCGCGGCCGACGCGCGCGACCAGGGCGGCGAGCCCGGCATGAACCACAAGGGCCTGGTGACTTTCGACCGCAAGACCAAGAAGGACTCGTTCTACATCTATAAGGCCTGGTGGAGCGACGAGCCGTTCGTGCACGTGTGCTCCAAGCGTTTCGAGGACCGCTGCGCCGACTCCATTACCGTGAAGGCCTACTCCAACCAGAAGTCGGTGACCTTCTACGTCAACGGCGAGCGCGTGGAGACCGTGGCCGAGAACCCCAGGGACCCGCACGTGTTTCGCCTGTTCATCCCGCTTTCCGAGGGCGAGACGCACGTCGAGGCTGTGGCGGGGGAGTGCCGAGACGAGGCCACGTGGCGCCGCGTGGGCACGCCCAACCCGGCGTATAAGCTGGTCAAGAAGAAGGGCCAGCAGAAGAGCAACTGGGCCGACAACGAGTAGTTGCGGGTTAGACCGGTAACGTGGGGGGCGGCCCCGGGGAATTGCACGCCAGCTCAGCTTCGCCGCTTCGCGGCTCAGAAATCGCTGGCATGCAAATCCCCTGGGCCGCCCTCGTTGCCGCGCTAACAGGTCCGCAAGTGTGGCGATTTTCGGCTGGTTGGGCTCTGGGGACCCTGGGCGGCGGGGTTCGAAAAGAAAAAGTCGACAAGTATGCCATCAAACTCGTGGTGGTCTGGTAGCCGAGAAAACCGCACGCCTCTGGCCTGCGGTTTTATCTTTGTGACTGGGTTGGCTACTTGCCCGTTCCGGTTTTGATGGCATACTTGCGCGATTTTTACTGAGGGCCGAGGCTCGGGTCCTGGCTCGCTACAAAACTGCGGGGTGGGCGCTGGTTGAGGGGGTTCTCGCTACAAAAACACGGGGGTGGGCGCTGGGTATTGAGCCTTTTGCTACAAAATCAAGCCATGGGCGCGCTTTTTACAGCGCCCATCCTGTGATTTTGCAGCGAGAAGGGCTTCTCTATGCGCCCACTCCGCTGTTTTGTAGCGCGGCCACGCGTCGGGCGTCTCGCGGGGCTTCTCGGCGCTGAATTGGGGTCGGAAATGGGATACCAGTTAATGCCCACAAGAACCGCCTTGAAATTACTTCTCGTTTTTATATCTCCTGCTACCACTTACCGTTTTCCTTCTACCGCTCGCTTTAAAACTACCTGACTTGGTCAACTAACACGCGCAATCACCCTAAGCTGATATACCAGTGAAGGCTCTACCGCGGCACTATGCGCCGCGGCCCCAAACCAAGCGGATAAGAAAGGAAGGAAAGATGGCAAGAAATCTCGACCCGACGGACTACAAGTCACGCAAGAAGGCGTGGAAGAAGGCAAAACGCCGCGTGGCTCGCCCTGCCAAGATCCTCTGCTTCATCCTGCCCGTCATGTTCATCGCGACGGGCATCGCGCTGTACTTCTTCAACTGGTTCCCGATGACCTTTGACCTCGTCACCGGCTCCAGCCGCAACAAGCTGACCAACGAGGACTCCTCGGCGCAGTACTTTACCAGCGACTTCTCCAGCGACGAGGAGCGCGTGGCGTACGGCAAGGCCTTGTCCGAGAAGGTCGAGGCCGAGGGCGCGACGCTGCTTCAGAACACGGGCGACGCGCTGCCGCTGGCCAAGGGCTCCAAGGTGACCCTCTTTAGCCACTCCTCCGTCGACTTCGTCTACGGCGGCACGGGCTCGGCCGGCCTCGACACCTCCGAGGTCCCCAACTTGAAAGACGCCATGGAGGGCGCGGGCTTCGAGGTCAACCAGGCCATGTGGGACTTCTACACCACGGGCGCGGGCTCCGGCGAGCAGTACACGCGCAAGACCGTGAGCCTCACCGGAAGCTCCTCGGTGAGCGCCAACCAGGTGAACGAGGTTCCCTGGAGCGTCTATGACCAGGCCACCCTCGACTCCGTGGCCGACTACGGCGACGCGGCCATCGTGACCATCTCGCGCGTGGGCGGCGAGGGCTACGACCTCAACACCACCGATGAGAACGCGGTCTCGGGCGGCTACCTGGGCCTCACCACCGAGGAGCGCGATCTTCTCGCCAACCTCAAGGCCATGAAGAAGGCGGGCACCGTCAAGAAGGTCGTCGTGCTTCTCAACTCGTCCAACCCGATCCAGCTCGACTTCCTGAAAGACGCCGACTACGACGTCGATGCCGTCCTGTGGGTCGGCGGCGTGGGCGCGCAGGGCATCAACGCCGTGGGCAAGATCCTTGCGGGCGACGTGAACCCCTCCGGCTCGCTTTCCGACACCTTCCTCTACGACAACCTGAGCGCCCCCTCCCTGGCCAACGCCGGCGACTACACCTACTCCAACGCCGAGGAGGCCGGCCTTACCAAGTACAACAGCAAGTACATGGTCTACCAGGAGGGCATCTACGTCGGCTACCGTTACTACGAGACCCGCTACGAGGACGCCGTCATGGGCACCGCGGGCGTGGGCGACTACAACTACTCCGATGACGTGGCGTTCGCCTTTGGCTCTGGCCTCTCGTACACCACCTTCGAGACCGGCGGCGTCGCGGCCTCCTACAACGCCTCGACCGACAAGTTCACCGTCACCGCGACCGTGACCAACACGGGCAAGGTCGCCGGCTCGAAGTCCGTCCAGGTCTACGCGCAGTCCCCCTACACCGACTACGACCGCGCCCACGGCATCGAGAAGGCCGCGGCGCAGCTTGTGGGCTTCACCAAGACCAAGCAGCTCGAGCCCGGCGAGTCCCAGGCCGTGACCGTCGAGGTGAGCCGCCGCGACCTGGCCTCCTATGACGCCGACGGCGCCGGGACCTACATCCTCGATGCGGGCGACTACCTGCTGACCGTGGCCGACGGCGCGCACACCGCGGTGAACAACTTCCTGGCGCACAAGGGCTACACGCCCCAGTCGACCTCCGGCGTGATGGACGCGGCCGGCGACGCAACGGCCGTCGCCACCTGGACCTGCGCCTCCCTGGACACCACGACCTACGCGACCTCCGCCACCGGCGAGAAGATCGAGAACCGCTTCGACGACGCCGACCTCAACCGCGCGGACTTCACGGGCGACCAGCAGGTTACCTATCTGTCCCGCTCCGACTGGGAGGGCACCCTGCCCACCGCGGCGCCCGAGCTTACCGCCACGGACGCCATGGTCTCCCAGCTTGCCGACTCCCGCTACGACGAGGGCCTCTACCAGGGCAGCTATAGCGGCGCCACCATGCCCACGACCGGCGCCAAGAACGGCCTCAAGCTGATCGACCTTCTCGGCCTTGACTACGACGACCCCAAGTGGGACGACCTTCTCGACCAGCTCATGCCCTCCGACATGAGCTACCTCATCGGCTCGGCCTTCCACTACACCCAGCCCATCGAGTCCATCCAACTGCCGGGCACGCGCGACGAGAACGGCCCCACCGGCCTCACCACCACGCTCTTCGGCGCCAAGTCCGACGTCAAGACCATGGGCCTGCCCTCCGAGGACGTCATGGGCGCGACCTTCAACCGCGAGCTTCTTTCCGACGTGGGCCGCGTGATCGGCAACGACTGCATCGCCGCCAAGACGAGCTACCTCTACGGCCCGGGTGCCAACATCCACCGCAACGCCTACTGCGGCCGCAACTTCGAGTACTTCTCCGAGGACTCCTACCTGTCCGGCCAGCTGCTGCTCTCCGAGTGCGACGGCATCGAGTCCAAGGGCGCCCACGTGCTTGTCAAGCACTTTGCCCTAAACGACCAGGAGACCAACCGCTGCGGCGTCTCTACCTGGGCAAACGAGCAGTCCATCCGTGAGGTGTACCTGCGTTGCTTCGAGTACGCCTTCACCGAGGGCTCGGCCAACGGCGTGATGACCTCCTACAGCCGCGTGGGCTGCCACTGGAACGGCGCCGACGACGGCATGATCTCCGGCGTGCTGCGCGGCGAGTGGGGCTGCAACGGCGCCATCATCTCGGACAACTCCGCGTTGAGCAACACCTACATGCATGGCACCGACGGCGTGCTGGCGGGCTCGGACCTCTTCGACTCCATGTGCGAGATCGAGTGGAAACAGCTCAAGAAGTACGAGAACGACCCGGTGATCGTCTCGGCCATGCGCGACGCCTGCCACCGCATCGCCTACGCGACGCTGAACTCGCTGGCCATGAACGGCATCGGCAGCGCCACCACCGTCTCTTACGCCACGCCGGCCTACGTGATCGTCGACAGCGCGTGCTTCTACCTGTCGGGCGCCGGCTTCGTGTTCTGCCTGGTCTTCTCCATCGTGAAGAACCGCCGCTTCAAGAAGGCGAACCCCAAGCCCGTGAAGTAGGCCTAGGCGAGAAGGACGGACCGGGTTTCTCGGCCGCCCGACGCGAAGGCTAAGCAACAGGCTCCCCATAAGGCGCCGACCCCAAAGACTTACGGGGTCGGCGCTTTTTGTACAATGAGACGTCGCCCAAACGCGTGTCTGGGCGTTAAGGAGGCGCGAAAGGCAATGGAGATCAGCCACTCAGAGGCTATGGAGAGGGCAAAGACGCCCTCGGACGCGGTGCTTGAGCAGGCCATCTCTTTGGGCGGGTTCGCCGTGGGGGTCTCCGGCCTGCGCCACCATTTCCAGGACGTCTGTTCGACGCGGCTCAAGGAGATCGGCATCTCGCCGTCGATGATGTACTTCCTTCTCTACGTGAGCAGGAATCCCGGCTGCACCCAGCGCGAGATGGCCGACGCGCTTTGCGTGGACGTGGGCTACTGCACGCGCGCTATGGCCAAGCTCATGGAGGCCGGCCTCATGGAGCGCAGGCCCAACCCCGCCGACGGCCGGAGCAGCCTGCTGTACACCACCCCCAAGGGCGACGAGGCCTTCGAGTACGCCCGCCGGGTCACCGCCGAGTGGGAGGACGAGGCGCTCGGCTGCCTTACGGAGCCGGAGCGCGAGGAGCTTGTCGCGCTTCTCGGCCGGGTTATCAAGAGTCTCGGACGGTCCTCTTCGTGAGAATCCGCAGGTAAAGCTGCAGGGGAGAACCAATTTAGTTGACTTAGGCAAGTATATTAGTAGGCCCAGGCGGTACCCGCGGCCCTTCTCGGCAACCGCTTTTCTGGGTTTTCCTCCCCGGTTTTTAGAGTCTTTCTGGCTTATTTCCCACCGTTTACCAACTTTTCGGCACCGTTTGGCGCACTGGTATATCAGTAAATCCGCGACATCCGTCACTATGGTTTTGCTGATATACCAGTCCACGGCCGTAACGGAAGAGTCTCGCCGCCGCCCGCCCGCAAAAGGGCCGACCCGGCGAGAAGACCGCGGACCGAACAAGAAAGGAAGGGACATGAGCAATTCCAAGAATGTGCGCATGAACGGGAAGGGAGCGCAGTCATGAGCAAAGACGCCAAGCCTAAGTCCATGCTGACGCGCCGCGGCTTTGTGGGCGTGGGCGCCCTGGGCCTGTCGACCGCGGTCGGCGCCGGCACCGTCATGGAGCAGTTCTCGACCACGCTCGACACCAACCTCGGCACCACGAGCGAGGCCTTGAGCTCCCAGAGCACCGACTCCGAGCCCCTCTACCAGTCCTTCATGCCTACCGAGGAGCTTCTGAACTCCGACGGCTCGGGCAACTCCCACGCCATCATCCAGAAGGCCATCGACCTCAACCGCCAGCAGGCGGCCGAGGGCTGCGTCCTTTTGAAGAACGAGACCTCCGAGGGCAACGGCCTGCCGCTTATCGCCGGCTCCAACGTCACCCTCTTCGGCATTCGCTCCGAGGTCCCGATGCTGGGCTCCAGCTTTGGCCTTAAGCTCTACGGCCCCTCCATCACCCTGGCCCAGGCCCTGACCGAGGACCGCACGGACTTCGCCAACACCATCACCACCAACGTCAACCGCCAGACCCTGGCCGTGGCCCCCACGATGTCGGGCTGGAGCGGCGACGACTTCGACTTCGACGGCGCGGGCCTCAACGTCAACCCCACGATGTCTGCCGCCTACTCCAAGCTCAACGAGACCCTCCAGCACGCCAGCTGCGAGATGACCGTCAAGGGCTACGACCCCAAGGAGCCCAGCGTCGCCGACATCGAGGGCGTCGCCGCCGACTTCCGCTCCAGCTTCGCCGAGTACGGCGACGCGGCCGTCGTCGTGATCTCGCGTCCGTCCGCCGAGTCCGTCGACTACCTGCCGCACGACGTCGCCGACGGCCTGGGCGTCGAGGAGCCCCTCCAGATCACCGACAACGAGCGCGCCGCCATTGAGCTGGCCAAGGAGTGCTCCAAGAACGTCGTCGTCATTCTCAACACCGCCAACGCGGTCGAGATCCGCGAGCTGGCCGACGACCCCCAGATCTCCGCGATCCTGTGGATCGGCTTCCCCGGCTGCTACGGCATGCTCGGCGTCGCCGATGTCCTGGTGGGCAAGTCCAGCCCCTCCGGCCGCCTGACCGACACCTACGCCACGCACAACCTGTCCGCCCCTGCCATGCAGAACATGGGCGACTACTCCTACGCCAACGCCGACATCCTGACCCGCCCGGCCGGCATCTTCGGCGACGTGGCGTCCAAGTACGTCATCGAGTGCGAGGGCATCTACGTGGGCTACAAGTACTACGAGACCCGCTACTTCGACTCCGTTATGGGCCAGGGCAACGCCACCTCGGCCGCCGGCGCCACCGTGGGCAGCTCCTGGAGCTACGCCGACGAGGTCGTCTATCCCTTTGGCTACGGCCTTTCCTACACCACCTTCTCGCAGGAGTTCGTGGGCACGCCTTCCCTCAAGGTCGAGAAGGACTCCAAGTCCGGCGCCACCACGGCTTACCTGACCTGCAAGGTTAAGGTCACCAACACCGGCGACGTGGCCGGCAAGTCCGTCGTCGAGGTCTTTGGCCAGGCCCCCTACACCACCGGCGGCATCGAGAAGGCCGCCATCCAGCTGGTCAACTTCGAGAAGACCGGTCTTCTCGAGTCCGGCGAGTCCGAGACCGTCGAGGTCAAGTGCGACCTGCAGTACATCGCGAGCTGGGACAGCTCCTACGCCAACTCCGACGGCACCAAGGGCACCTACGTCATGGAGCCCGGCGCGTACTACTTCGCGCTCGGCAACGGCGCGCACGAGGCCGTGAACAACGTCCTGGCCGCCCAGGGCGTCGACGCCTCCAAGCTCACCGGCACCGGCGACGCCACCCAGGTCTACGTCCTCGACGTGACCGAGAGCGTCATCTCTAAGACGGCCTTCTCGATCTCCAAGAACGGCTACCAGGTCTCCAACCACCTGGACTACTCCGACTGGAACCACTTCCAGCCCGGCGAGGTCACCTACCTGTCCCGCGCGGATTGGGAGGGCACCTGGCCCAAGGAGTACGCCGGCATGACGCTTACCGACTCCGACCTCATCGATAAGCTCAACGGCCACTACTACGACGTCAAGACCGACGACGACGTCTCGGGCATCACCTGGGGCGCCAAGTCCGACCTCATGTTCTGGGACATGAAGGGCAAGGAGTACGACGACCCGTCGTGGTCTGAGCTTCTCGACAAGATCACCCTCGAGGAGGCCCTCTACATCGCCACCTTCGGCGGCCCCTCCATCCCCGGCATCGATTCCATCGGCCTGCAGGAGCACTACCTCACCGAGAACGCCGGCAACGGCATCGTGGTGGCCCTGGGTGCCAGCAAGGACACCGCGGCGCCTTGGACCGTCTCCGAGAAGGACACCAACGCCGCCTGGAACGGCGCCGTCTTTGGCAACGCGCCCCTGACCGCGGCCTCGTTCAACAACAAGCTCTACTACCAGATGGGCGAGTTCATGGGCGAGGAGTCCCTCTTCACCGGCATCGCCGTGCTCTGGGGCCCGGGTCTCAACGTCCACCGTCACCAGTACAACGGCCGTAACGGCGAGTACTACTCCGAGGACCCCATCGTCTGCGGCAACGCCGCCATGGAGTACTCCATGGGCGCCCTGGTTTACGGCCTGGTGGCCGCGCCTAAGCACTTCGCCTTCAACGACCAGGAGACCAACCGCGCCGGTGTGGCCCCCTACATGACCGAGCAGCAGGCCCGCGAGAACGAGCTTCGCGGCTGGCAGATCGCCTTCGAGGCCACCGACTACGACACCGAGACCCACAACGCCAACATGACGGGCCTCATGACGTCCTTCTCCAAGATCGGCCCTGTCGAGTGCACCTGCTCCACCGGCCTCATGACCGACATCCTCAAGAACGAGTGGGGCTTCCGCGGCTACGCCGTCACCGACATCTACGACGACACCGACCTGTGGGCCTCTGTCCTGGTGTCCGGCACCACCTGCTTCGACACCCGCGGCATCTCCGGCTTCTACGGCTCCACTACGCTCGAGAACTGCTCGACCTTCTCCAGCCAGACCGACGGCGTCAAGATCGGCGCGGCCAAGGTCGCCAAGGACGCCACCGTGCAGAAGGCCGTCAAGGAGTCCGCGCACATGGTCCTCTACGCGATGACCCAGTCCAACCTGATCAACCGCTACAACAGCACCACCAAGATGCAGAAGCAGATGACCTGGTGGCGCGGCGCGTACCTGGGGGCGGCTGCCGCCTTCGGCGTGGTCGCGGTCGGCGCCGCCGCATCCGCGGTCATGACCTCGCGTAAGAGCGAGAAGAAGGAGGCGTAGGCGCTATGTCGTCCACTAACGTTAAGAAGGGCGTCGGTCTTTACCTCGACGTCGTGGCTGTCGTGCTCGCCATTGTCGGCATGGTCGCGATGGTCGTGAGCAGCAACATGGGCGAGGGCTACGAGTTCTCCGGCCTCGCCATGACCCTTTGCCTGGCCGTCGTCGCCGTCGTGCTTGTGATCGCGGCCGTCTACACCGACACCAAGGCTATCGAGGGCGGCGAGAAGAAAGGCGCGGGCCTGATCTCGGTCTTCGCCCTGGGCGTCGCGATCTTCCTCATGGTCTACTGCGGCGTGCAGGTCGTGGCCTCCCGCGCCCTGGCGATCTCGGGCCTGTTCTCCTGGAACTCCATGGACACCACCGGCTGGCAGATGTTCTACGCCGCCGCCACGTCCGCGGGCTGCCTGGTCGTCGGCGCCGTCCTTCTCGTCATCGGGTGCTTCCTGCCCGTGGCCAAGAAGGCCTAGGTTTACGCTTAGAGCCACGCCTTGGTTCATGCTTAGGTCTGCGCTTGGGATTGCCTGATGCCGTTATCTGGTATCCCAGCTAGACGATGATCGTCTCCCCAGAACCCCGCTTTCGGTAGCTACTGCCGGAAGCGGGGTTCTTTATGTAGCTGCGCGTTTATCGGCAGCGACTGCCGTTTACCGCCGTTTGGGCGCCGTACGGCATGCCGTTGGACCTGATGGATACGGCGTGAACTAATATACTAGCTAACATAATCCAGAACGCGAGGTCGAAGGAAAGGAACCCCTATGGCAAATAAGCCCGAGGCTGCGGCCGAGCAGGGGAGCGCAAGCTCGCTCAACCGCGCAAAGATGTACCAGCTCGTCCTGTTCCCGTTCAACAACGGCGCGACGAACGTGTACTACGTCCTGCTCATGAACTACATCGCTTACTACGCCAACGGCGTGCTTGGCCTGGTGCTCGCCTTCGCGACCACCATGGTCACCGTCACCCGCGCGCTCGACGCCTTCATCGACCCCATCGTGGGCATGATGATCGACCGCACCGAGACCAAGTTCGGCAAGTTCCGCCCGTTCATGGTGCTGGGCAACGTCGTGATGATCGTCTCGTCTCTGCTGCTCTTCTACGGTACGCGTCTTATCCCGGCCGACGCTACCGCGCTTAAGTACGTGCTCTACACCGTGTTCTACATCCTGCTGATGGTGGGCTACTCGATCCAGACCTCCTGCACCCGCTCCGGCCAGACCTGCCTTACCAACGACCCCAAGCAGCGCCCGACCTTCACGCTGTTCAACACCATCGCTTCCCTGGTGGGCATGGGCGTCACCATGGCCGTGGCCTCCATCGTGGGCGGCAACGTGGGCTTTGGCACCGAGGCCTTCTTCAACTTCTTGATCCCGCTGGTCATCATCTTGTCCGCCGCGCTCACCGCGCTGGCCGTCGTGGGCATCGCCGGCAAGGACAAGAAGGAGTACTGGGGCCTGGGCGGCAAGGAAGACGCCGAGGAGAACAAGCTCTCCATCAAGGACTACGTGCAGATCTTCAAGGCCAACAAGGAGCTCCAGCGCCTTATGGTCGCCGCGTCCGGCACCAAGTTCGCCTTCGCCGTGGCTACCAACACCTCGGTCGGCATCCTTCTCTACAGCTGCATGATGGGTAACTACAACGGCCTCTACCTGCCGATGTACGTCATTGGCTACGTGTTCTCGGCGCCGTTCTTCATCGGTGGCCTCAAGATGAGCCAGAAGCACGGCCAGAAGAAGACCCTCGTGACCTTCACCACGCTGGCGCTTGCGCTTTACCTGGGCGTCGTTGTGCTTCTCGCCATGTGGGATCCCTCCAACGCCGCGATGAACCTCTCGATCTTCTCGACCGAGGGCGGCTTCCACCTGACGCTCAACGCCTACACCTTGATCTTCATCGTGCTCTACGGCCTGGGCTACGGCGCGTACTACTCGACCGCCGACATGGCCATCCCGATGATCGCCGACTGCTCCGACTACGAGATGTACCGCTCCGGCAACTACGCCCCCGGCGTCATCGGCACCCTGTTCTCCTTTGTCGATAAGCTCGTGAGCTCGCTTTCGACCACCGTCGTGGGCATCGCCCTTCTGGCCGTGGGCCTCTCCGAGCTGCCCGACACCACGACCGCCTATGTCTCCGGCATGAACTGGCTGACCATCGTGCTGTTCTGCGTGATCCCGATGATCGCCTGGGTGCTGACCCTCATCGCCATGAAGGGCTACACCTTGACCGGCGAGCGCATGAAGGAGATCCAGGCCGTGAACGCCTGCCGCAAGGACGCGATCTCCGACGGCATGAGCGTCGACGCAGCGCTTGCCGAGTGGCAGACCATCGACCAGGTCCCCGCAAAGTACCGCGAGCAGTAGGCGGAGCGCTTCTTACCCTGACATAACCCGATATCCCCCCGGGCCTGCCTGATCCCTTCCCGTCAGGCAGGCCATTTTTGTGCGGCAGGGCTAGGGGCGCTCTTTTTTGCGAATGCGCTCTACGGGCTCCGGCATAACTGCTGCACCCAAATCGCGGCATGTCGGTGGATTTCGCCGAGGGACGCACCGGAACTGCCGCATGTCGGGGCCCGGAGTACGATAAACGCACCAGAAGACGTTCATGTCTGTGGATTTTGCATGCTCAGAGCCCTTTTCGTCGAGAAGATCCACCGACATGCGGCCGATCTGGTGCGTCCCCCGACGGCGTTGCCCGGGTACTCGATTGTGGCGCAGTCTGTCCCCGCTTCTCGTTCCCGGGCGCAGCGAGAATCGGAAAGTCGTTATGCGTAAGGTTGAAGGCTATTTTTTACGAAAGTTGGAGCCTAATGCTGAAACCGACTTAGTACTCGAGATGTTAGGCCAACAAAACCGCAGGTCAGAGATCTTCCGAAATGTTGTGTATCCGGCAATTCCCGATTTACCCTCCAACTTTCGTCATTTCTGACTTCTGAAATATAGCGTGCGCTGGCTAAGACCGGGCTCGAAATCCTGACGCGCGGCGGGATTCAAAACAATAAGTCGACAAGTATGCCATCAAAATCAGAATGGCTCAGTAGTCAGGAAAACCACAAGCCTTTGACCTGCGGTTTTCTTTATTCAGCTTAGCCGGCTACTTGCTCATCCCGGTTTTGATGGCATACTTGCGCGATTTTCCCGCGCCGTCCGGGAATGAAAAACTCAACATCTTGGCCGACTAAACTGGATTTGAGGAGTATAGAGCCGGGGCGACATCACGTTTGCCCAGGTAGACGAGCCGCTGATTTTCCGGTTACTCCCGGATCGCGGTTTAGTCGGCCAAGATGTCGCGTTTTTGCGAAAGGTGCGCGTTGGGATGCCGGGCGGCGGCTCTCGCGCACAAAGAAAGGGCGCCGGCCTTGCGGTCGACGCCCTTCTCGTCGCTTCTTAGCTAATAACTGAGAAGACCTGGCTTACTTCTTGATCCAAGAGAACATGGAGCGGATCTTCTCGCCGGTGACCTCGATGGGGTGGGTGTTGATGGCCTCACGCTGCTCGAGGAGCCACTTGTGGTCGTTGTTGCAGTCGTCGACGAACTCCTGCGCGAACTCGCCGTTCTGGATGCGGCGCAGGATCTCCTTCATGGCCTCGCGGGACTGCTCGTTGATGACCTTGGGGCCGGCGTAGTACTCGCCGTACTCGGCGGTGTTGGAGATGGAGTAGTTCATGAAGTGGATGCCGCTCTCGTACATGAGGTCGA
>CAVDTK010000028.1:0-19440 GCA_963611755.1 Oscillibacter sp. ER4 | reverse complement strand
TGGTGGATCGTCAGGGGTTCGAACCCTGGACCTTGGGATTAAGAGTCCCCTGCTCTACCAGCTGAGCTAACGATCCATATTCAACTAAATGGGGTGGGCGAAGGGTCTCGAACCCTCGACCTACGGAGCCACAGTCCGTCGCTCTGCCAACTGAGCTACACCCACCATTTTTTGCTTCCCTCAAAGTCAGCTTGTCTATTATGCAAAGACCGCGGCCAAGTTGCAAGGACTTTTTGCCGGATTCGCAAAAATTTTTTCTGCGGCGGCACCAAGATCCATAAAACCCCAGCTAGGCGCCAAGAAGACCCAGCAGGTCCTCGCGCGTGAGAAGGGCGCTCTTGACCTCCTCGCCCGACAAGACGCTGTCCGCGAGGTCACGCTTGGACTGCTGCATCTTGACGATGCGCTCCTCGATGGTGCCCTCGACGATGAGCTTGAAGACGCTCACGTCGCGGCGCTGGCCGATGCGGTAGGCGCGGTCGGTCGCCTGGTCCTGGGCCGCGGTGTTCCACCACGGGTCGTAGTGGATCACGACGTCAGCCGCGGTAAGGTTGAGGCCCACGCCACCCGCCTTGAGCGAGATGAGAAAGACGTCCTTCTCGCCGGCCTGGAAACGCTTGACCAGGCGCTCGCGCTCCTCCTTGCTGGTGGAGCCCGTCAAAGTGAAATAGCCCACGCCTTCCTTGTCGAGACGTGCCCCGATGATCGAGAGCATGCTCGTGAACTGCGAGAAGAGAAGGACGCGGTGACCGGCGTCTATGGCCTGGGCCACCAACTCCATGCAGGTATCGAGCTTGGCCGAGCCGCCCTCGTATCCGTCGAAGCACAGCGTCGGGTCGCAACAGATCTGGCGAAGCTTCGTGAGCTCGGCCAGGACCTTGAGCTTGTCTTTCTTGAACTCCTTGTCCTGGGCATGCTGGATCTGCAGGGCCAGGCGGTCCTGGGAGGCCAGGTAGAGCTTCTTCTGCTTGGCCTCCATCTGGGCATAGACCACGCTCTCGGTCTTCTCGGGCAGGTCGGCCAGGACCTCGCTCTTCAAGCGCCGCAGGACAAAGGGGCCGATGGCGCTTCTCAGCAGGCGAGAAGAGTCGTGCTCCCCCGCCTCGACGGGGCTCTCGTAGTGCTTGGCAAACTGCTCGCGCCCGCCGAGGTAGCCCGGCATAAGGAAGTCGAAGATGCTCCAGAGCTCCTGCAGGCGGTTCTCGATGGGGGTGCCCGTCAGGGCAAAACGCACACGCGAGTCCAGGCACTTCACAGCCTTGGTGACCTGCGCCTTGGGGTTCTTGATGTACTGGGCCTCGTCCAGGACCACGCGCGCGAAGCGGACGTGGGTGTAGGTCTCGACGTCTTTTCTGAGAAGGTCGTACGAGGTGACCAGTACGTCGTGCGTCGCCGCGCCGCCCACCAGGGTCGTACGCTTGGCCTTGGTGCCCAGGACGGCAACCGCATTAAGCGAGGGCGCGAACCGCGAGATCTCGCTTATCCAGTTGTAGACGAGAGACGCCGGGCAGACCACGAGCGTTGGCCCGGCCGCGGCGGTAGAGGCGGCACCGCTCTCCCCCGCTGCCTCCTTTTGATGCGCGATCAGGGCGATGACCTGCAGCGTCTTGCCCAGGCCCATGTCGTCTGCCAGGATGCCGCCAAAGCCAAAGCGCTCGAGCGTGGCCATCCACCTGAAGCCGTCCTCCTGGTAGGTGCGCAGCTGGGCGCAGATGCCGGCCGGCACATCGATGTCAGCGTCCGAGAAGGTCTCCAGGTCGCGCACGAGCGAGCGGAACTCGTTGTTTCGCGAGAAGCGCACGCCGTCGGCCTTGCGCAACAGGGCGTCGACGAGAAGCGACTGGCTGCTGGGCAGGCCAAGGGTACCGTCGACAAGCTTATCCGGGTCGATGCCGAGGCCTTGGCTCAGCTCTTCCGCCACGCGCAGGTTCTCGCCGATGCGCACGATGTCGCCCGAAGACAGGCGAACGAAGCGCTGCTTGCGCTTGAAGCCGTCCAGGTACTCGTGGAGCTCGCGCTCGGTGAGGCCGGACGCCCCCAGCTCGAGGTTGAGAAGGCCGCTTTTGAGTGTTGCCTGGACGCTCAGGTTGGGCGCAGGCCGCACGTTGATCGAGCGCAGGTGCTCGGACAGAAGGACCTCTCCCAGCTCGGAAAGGTCGACCAGGCCATCGGCCAGAAGCGTGAAAAGGTACTCCTCGTCGGCCTCCTCGAAGCAGAAGCGCCCGCCCACGTAGGGGAAGTAGAACTCGAGCACCCCCAGCACGTGGTACTCGGCCGCCATGTCGCGCGCGGGCTGTGTGCGGGGATCCTCTGGCGCGCCGACGGGGCCTGCCCACTCTCCGTAAGAGACCGTGGCCACGCAGGCCACCAGGCCGTCGTCCAGGCGCACCGAGAAGGAGAACTCCGGCTCGGGCGGCTGGATCTGGGCGAATGAGGGCGCGACCTCGAGGTCCGTGCAGGCGCGCAGGGCAGGCAGAAGGGACCGGCAGAGGCTGGGGGCGTCGGCCGCGCTCACGTGCCGGCCGCCGTGGCCCGCCTCGGCAAGGCGTTGCAGCAGCGGCGCGTAGGCACGGGAGAACTCCTCGTCCTGCCGCAGGACGGAGTCTCCGCACATGACGTAGCTGCGGCCCCCGTCGCAAAAGACGCGCAGGTCATCGGGGAGATCGATATCATAGCCGCTCCCCGGGGCGTCGACGATGCGGCAGGCAACGCGCGCCTGCCCCTCGCCCACCGCGTACGGGCGCGGCCTTGAGACCGCCCTGCTGCGGTAGTCATAGGCCCCCAGCCCGATCTCGACGGTCTGCCCCTGCATGAGGTCAAGGATGTCGCAGATGTTGCTGGGACCCAGCGGCAGCTCCTTGACCTCGGTCCCTCGCCCGCTGTCCGTGTAGTCCCAGCGGGAAAAGTAGAGGGCCCGCTGGGTGTCGACCACGCCGGCGAGAAGGTCGAGCAGCTTGACGGCGCGCTCGTCAAAGTTCTGCGGCACATGGACCAAGCTGATCTTTGTGCCGTAGCGATACTCCGAGCGCGTCTCCCAGGCCTCGACGACCTGGCCGATGTTCTTCACGATGTACTTGGCGCCGCCCTGCATGACGGTGAGCTTGAGCGCGAGCTGGGTATAGGAAGCCGCGCGCTGCGGGTGCACGAGGGCCACGCTGAAGCTCGCCTTCTCGGCAGGGGCGAAGCCGCGACCAGCGGACCTTCTCGCCAATGCGGCGCTCCCTCGTTCAAGGCGGCGGGCATCGGAGTCCTGGAGAAGCTCACTGATCGCCTTGCTCGAGGGCTTGTCGTAGCGCGGCATCCCCGCGGGGACGTCGTCGTCCGCGCCCAGACGTCCCTCGCTGTAGCCGATAAACGCCTGGACGAAGCTCAAGGCCAGGGCGATCTCGTGCTTGCACATGCCGGGGTAGTTGGCCGACGCCGGGCAGGAGCACGAGTAGTCAACGACCTCGCCAGTGCCCATATCAAGGTCGACGCTCGCCGAGTAGGAGTTGCCCGCCGAGCCTTCCACCTTGCCGCTCGCGTGCAGGCACGACCCGATGGACCCGCTTAAGAGGTCCAGGCCGGAGACGGCGAAGTCGCGCTGGAGCTTCACGCCCTTTTGGAACGTCGAGGACAGGGCGGCCTCGGCCTTGAGGTTCTTGATGATCTGGTCGACGAGCACGCGCGTCCTTCCGTGGGGTCCTACCAGGGGTTTATTCGATGCAGGGTTAGTAGAGCTTGTAGGGCCTGCAGGCCTTCTCGCCGCCGCCTAAAGGACGCCCTCGAGGTCGCCGCGGTTCAACGCCTCGTTGAAGAGATGGACAAAGACCTGGCTACCGTGCAGGCCGTCGTGCTCGAACTCGTTGGTGACCCAGGCGTGCGAGTTGCCAACGCGGCTCAAGGTGTCGAGCTGCAGGCCAGAGTCCACGTAGAGGTCGTCGAAGTAGACCGCGGCCTGCAGGGGCACGGTGTTTCTCGCCAGCTGGTCGGTGTCGTAGAGCTGGCCGAACGAGGTGTCCTCCATAAGGACGTCCATGGCCGCCGAGAAGGGCTTCAAGGCCGGGTCCTCCTGGAACATCCAGTCGAACATAGCCTCGCCGAAGCACATGAGCGGGCGGGCGTCGCACGAGAACTCGGGACGGCTGGCGGCCTCGGCCTGGGCGGCCCAGCGAATGGGGGCCTCCATCCGGCCGTCGGCGTAGATGAACTCCTGCAAAGTCCAGTACAGGGGGTTATCCGGCGTGGCGGTCTTGTTCATGACGTCGTAGAGGAATCCCAGGGAGACCTTGACCTTAGCCGGGTCGCCGCCCGCTGCGGCCAGCGCCGCCTCGGCCGTGCCGTCGCCCTCGGTGAAGGCGGTATCGAGAAGCACGTGCAGGCGCTCCGGCGCGGGCTTCATGCCCAGGCCACCGCCCAGAAGCTGCAGGCGACGGACGCTCAGGGGACTGTCGTCGGGAAGCAAGATCTCCTGCGCCTGCGCCACGTCGGCAAGCAGGCTCATGCGCTTCTCGTCTTCCGGATAACGCTCGTACCAGGCCTTCGTTTTGATGATCATGCGCGGGAAGGTGTGGGCGTAGACCTCCGCGGCGCTGGCCGGGACATGCGGGATGCCGCCGCAGGTGAAGGACGCCGCGACGCCCTCCGGGAAGGTCGAGAGGTTGCACAGGGTGAGAAAACCGCCGTAGCTCTGGCCCAGGGTGACCCACTTCTTGCCCTCGAACTCGGAAAGGCGCAAGTACTCGAAGTCGCGCACGATCGAGTCGGCCAAGAAGCGCTTGAGGTATTCGGCCTGATAGACGGCCGCATCGATGCCCAGCTCGGCGGCCTCTTGCGCCAAGGCCTCCATGCGCTGCCCATCGACCGCGTTGGAGCGGCCGGTGCCGCGCTGGTCGGGCAGGACCACGCGGAAGTGCTTCAAGGCCTCCTCAATCCAGCCGTCGGACGCGGCGGAAAGGACACGCGGGCCGCACCCGCCGGGACCACCCTGCAGATACACAATAACGGGCAGGTCACGGCCCTTGTTCTGCGGCAGGCAGAGCGTGCGGTAGAAAAGGCGGATGTTCTTCTCGGCGAAGGCGGGGTACGGCTCGAGCGCGGCCGAGGCGGCGGACAGCGCAGAAGGCGCCACGTCCTCCCCGGTGGCGAGAAGCGCAGGCGTGCTGCCGCGCCAATCGAGCGGCACGTCGACGGCATGGTCCTCGACGTAGATGCCGGGTAGATAGTAAGACGAGAGAAGCGCCATGATCGGCTCCTAACTTGATATGGGTTCAGACGCACACCATCATAGCGCGCGCCCCGGACATAAAAAGAGGAAGCCCCCTTCTTGAAAAGAGGGCTTCCCAAAAGAGCGATTGCGATTACGCCAAAGCGCGCGCCTTAGACCAGGTACTCCGCGATCTGAACGGCGTTGGTGGCAGCGCCCTTGCGGATCTGGTCGCCGCAGCACCAGAAGGTGAGCGAGTTCACGCCATCGGGCGCGGACAGGTCGCGGCGGATGCGCCCGACGTAAACCAGGTCCTGGTCAGAGGTGTCGAGCGGCATCGGGTAACCAAGGTTGGCAGGGTCGTCGACGACCTTCACACCGGGAGCGGAGGCCAGGATCTCGCGGGCCTCGTCGGGCGTGATGGGACGCTCGAACTCAGCGGTGATGGACTCGGAGTGGGAGCGCATGACCGGCACGCGCACGCAGGTGCAGTTCACGCGGACCTCGGGCAGGTGCATGATCTTGCGGCCCTCGTTTTGCATCTTGAGCTCCTCGGAGGTGTACGCCTCGTCCTTGAAGCCGCCGATCTGAGGAATCAGGTTGTAGGCCAACTGGTAGGCGAAGGGGCTCGTCTCGCCGATCTCCTCGCCCTTGGCCAAGGCGCTGCACTCGCGCTCGAGCTCGAGAAGGCCCGGCATGCCGGCGCCGGAAGCCGCCTGGTAGGTGGAGACGATCAAGCGCTTGAGGCCTGCGACCTGGTGCAACGGCCAGGTGGGAACCAGGCCGATGATCGTGGCGCAGTTGGGGTTGGAGATGATGTTGCGGGGGTGGTTGGCGATGTCCGCGGCGTTGATCTCGGGGACGACCAGGGGCACGTCCTCGTCCAGGCGGAAGGCGTGCGAGTTGTCCACGCACACGGCGCCGCGCGCGGCGGCCTCGGGGAGAAGCTCCTTGGCGGTAGCGTCGCCGGCGGCGCCCAAGACGATGTCGACGCCCTCGAAGGCGGCGGGCTCGGCCAAGACGACCGACACCTCCTCGCCCTTGAAGGTCACGGTCTTGCCCACCGAGCGGGCAGAGGCGAGAGGAACGAGCTTCTCGACGGGGAAATCGCGCTCCTCGAGGCACTGGAGCATCTGGGTTCCGACGACGCCCGTGGCGCCGAGGATGGCTACGGTCTTTCCGGCCATGGGTTTCTCCTTAACTAAGCGTTATACGTGCGCTTTATTGGTACTTGATGAATGAGCCGCAGCTCAGGGCTATTGCTCGCGTGCCTGGGCGGCCTGGATGACCTCGTCGCGGACAAAGCGGTCGTAGATGACCTGGATCGCGCGGTTGAAGTCCTCGTTGTTGACGCCCATGATGATCGAGATCTCCTGCGAGGACTGAGTGATCATGCGGATGTTCACGCCCGCGTCGCCCAAGGCGCCAAAGATTTTGCCCGAGGTGCCGCTGCGCTTGGACATGTTGCGGCCCACGACCGAGATCAGGGCCAGCTTGTCGACCATCGAGACGTCGTCCGGCTGGATCTCCTTGCGGATGTCCGAGATGATCGAATAGATGGAGTCGCGCACGTCGGCGCCGTTGACCACCACGCCGAAGGAGTCGACGCCGGTGGGGATGTGCTCGACCGAGATGCCGTAGCGCTCGAAGATCGCGAGGGTCTTTCTCACCAGACCGACCTCGCCGGACATGTGGGCCTTCTTGACGTGGACGGATACGAAGTCGCGCTTACCGGCGATGCCGGTGATAAGGTGCTCGTCCTCGCCGGCCTCGGCGGACTCGCGGATGATCGTGCCCTCGTCGTCCGGGCGGTTGGTGTTCTTGATCTGGATGGGGATGTTGACCTCGCGCACCGGGAAGATGGCCTCTTCCTGCAGGACCGAGGCGCCCATGTAAGACAGCTCGCGCATCTCGTCGAAGGTGATGCGGCGGATGGAGCGGGGGTTCTCGACGATGCGGGGGTCGGCGGAAAGGAAGCCCGAGACGTCGGTCCAGTTCTCGTAGAGGTTGGCGTCGATGCAGCGGGCCAGGATGGCGCCCGTGATGTCGCCGCCGCCGCGCTGGAAGAGCTTGATGCGGCCGTCGACCGTGGCGCCGTAGAAGCCGGGCAGGACGAAGGAGCCCTTGCGGACCATGACGTCCTTCAGGCGGCTGGCGGTGCGCTCCATGTCAACGGTGCCGTCGTGGTGGAAAACCACGACGTCGGCCGCGTCGACGAAGGGCATGCCAAGGTACTCGGCCATGAGGTTGGCGGTGAACCACTCGCCGCGGCTCACCACGTACTCGGGCGAGTGCTTCTTGATGTTCTTGATGAAGGACTCGAACTTCTCGGCAAGCGGGTACTTGAGGCCCAGCTCGTCGACGATGTCCTGGTAGCGCTGCTGGATGTCGCCCAGAAGGCTCGTGCAGTCGACGCCGTACTGGATGTGGGCGTTGACGAGAAGGAGCAGGTCGGTGATCTTGTTGTCGCCGCTGAAGCGCTTGCCAGAGGCGGAGACCACCACGAAACGGCGGTCAGGGTCGGCGTCGACGATGGATTTGACCTTCTTGAACTGCTCGGCGCTCGCGACAGAGGAGCCGCCGAATTTAGCGATCTTGATCATGTTGGGGATGTCCGAATCTCGTGGCTTGTGGGCGTGGTCGTTTAGGCAAGGGCGGCCATGAAGGCGCCGGGGTCGGTGGCAAGCGCAGCGTCGAGTTGCGCGCGGGCGTCTGCCGCCGTGAGGTCGCGCACGATCCAGGCGCCGTCCGCGTAGGCCTCGGCGCCGGCCGGCGCGTCGGTAGTTCGGAAGACGTAGTCGGCGCGAAGAAGCGTCGGGTCGTAGGCAAGGCCGCGCGAGAAGTCGTAGACCGGGCGGCGAGCGCCGGTCGCGCAGTCAAGGACGTCCTGGACGATGGCGTTGCCCGTGGGCAGGCTGCCGGCGCCCTGGCCGTAGAACTTGAGCTCGCCCACCGTGGCCGCGTCCAGGGTCACGAGGTTGAAGTTGGTGGGCACGTTGGCCTCGAGGGAATGGACGGGCACGGCCACCGGCTCGACGGCCACGGCATAGGCGCCGTCCTTCTCCACGCCGCGGCCAAGGAGCTTGACCGTGAGGCCACGCTCGCCAAAGAGGTCGAGGTCGGCCTTGGTGAGGTTGCGGATGCCGGAAACCGGCAGGTCGTGGGTGCAGGCCACGTCGAAGGCGACGGAGGCCGTGATGATGGTCTTGTTCTTGACGTCGATACCGTCGATGTCGGCCGAGGGGTCGCGCTCGGCATAGCCCAACTCCTGGGCCTTTGCCAGGACGTCGGCGAACTCGGCGCCGTCCTTCAACATCGAGTACACGATGTAGTTGGTGGTGCCGTTCATGATGCCGCTGAAAGAGGAGATCGCGTCGACGCGACGGGCCTTCTCGATACCGGCGATCCAGGGGATGCCGCCGCCGACGGAGGCCTCGATGAACAGGCTCACGCCGTTGGCCAGCGCCGTCTGGGCGAACTCGGCGAAGTACGCGGCCACGACCGCCTTGTTGGAGGTCACCACGTGCTTCTTGGCGTTCAAGGCCGACATGATGTAGGTGTGCGCGGGCTCAAGGCCGCCCATGCACTCGACGACCAGCTCGATCGAGGGGTCGGCGAGGATCTCATCATAGTTAGAGGTCATGCGCGGCTCGCAGATGCGGTCCGGCAGCTCGAGGATCCGGGAGACCTCAACCGCGTCGAGGTTCTCGTCAATGATCTTGACGACGCCGCGGCCGACTGTCCCGTAACCGAGGAGCGCGATCTTCATGGGCATCCAATCTTTCGAGTGTGTGTCCTTATGGGGTGAATCTTAAAACCACAGGTATCATTTGCATCGGAAGCTCTTTCGAACACCGACGCAAGGAGTCCGCAGTGAACTTGTTCTACCACAGCACGCGCAGCTCTCTCGAATCCGTAACAAGTAAGCAAGCAATTCTCACCGGAATCGCACCCGACGGCGGCCTGTACGTCGCAGACTGGATCGGCGAGAAGACCATCGACCTGGCCCGCGTCTGCTCGCAGGACTTCCAGGCAAACGCCCGCCTGGTGCTGGGGACCCTTTTGCCGGACTTCACCGAAGACGAGATCGCCGCCTGCGTGGAGGCCGCCTACGGCAGCCAGTGGGACACGAAGGCCGTCTGCCCCGTGACGCCGCTTGGCAAAGACTGGCTGCTCGAGCTCTATCACGGCCCTACCTGCGCCTTCAAGGACGTCGCCCTGCAGATGTTGCCGCAGCTCATGAGCGTGGCGCGCGCCGGCGACGGCCGCGACATCATGATCGTGACCGCGACCTCCGGCGACACCGGCAAGGCCGCCCTCGACGGCTTCGCGAACGTGCCCCACACCGGCGTCACCGTCTTCTACCCCGACGGCAAGGTCTCTGACGTGCAGCGCCTTCAGATGGTGACGCAGCAGGGTGCCAACGTCGCCGTCTGCGCCGTGCGCGGCAACTTCGACGACTGCCAGTCCGAGGTCAAGTCGATCTTCGCCGACCACGAGCTTGCCGCCCGTCTCGCCGAGAAGAACGTCGTTCTCTCCAGCGCCAACTCCATCAACGTCGGCCGCCTGGCGCCGCAGGTCACCTACTACTTCGACTCCTATGCCCAGCTCGTGCGCGCGGGCGCCATCAAGCTTGGCGACGAGGTCACCTACTGCGTGCCCACCGGCAACTTCGGCGACGTGCTGGCCGGCTACTTCGCCAAGATGCTTGGCCTTCCCGTGCGTCGCCTGATCGTGGCCTCCAACGAGAACGACGTTCTCTGCGACTTCATCAAGACCGGCACGTACAACCGCGTGCGCCCCTTCAACAAGACCATCAGCCCCTCGATGGACATTCTCGTCTCGTCAAACCTCGAGCGCCTGCTCTACTACGTCTCGGGCGGCGACTGCGAGCTGGTGGCGGGCCTTATGGCCGACCTTGCCGAGAAGGGCTCCTACACCGTGCCGGCAGAGGTCCTGGCCAAGATCCAGGAGACCTTCTCGTGCGGCCGCGCCGACGACGACGCAACCCGCAAGAAGATCCGCGAGACCTGGGAGGATCTGGGCACCGTCATCGACACCCACACCGCCGTGGCCAAGTGCGTGCTCGACGCCCAGGTAGCCGACGGCAGCGCCCGCGTGTGCCTGTCCACCGCGAGCCCCTATAAGTTCTCTTCCGACGTCCTGGCATCCCTGTGCGTCGAGACCTGCGGCATGAACGACTTCGCCTGCATGGACGCGCTGGCGGCCACCACCAAGACCACGGCTCCCGCGCAGCTCTCCGAGCTTCGTTGCGGCGAGGTCCTGCACGAGGACGTCTGCGACCGCGAGGCCATGGGCGCCTTTGTCGAGGGCGCCTGCGCCAAGGTGTTCTGCTAATGGCCAGCAGCAACCAGAACAACCCCATGGTCATCGTGCGCGTGCCCGCTACCTCGGCAAACGTGGGCGTGGGCTTCGACTGCCTGGGCCTGGCGCTCACCTTGACGGCGACGTTTCTCATGACGCCCGCCGACAAGCTCACGATCGACGGCTGCGAGGACCGATTTAAGGACGAGAACAACCTCGTGTGGCAAAGCTACCTCAAGGCCTGCGAGAAGCTGGGGCTCGAAGCGCGCCCGCTGCACATCACGATCCTCTCCCCAATCCCGCTGTCCGGCGGCCTGGGGTCGAGCTCGACCTGCGTCATCGCGGGCGTGGCCGCGGCGCAGGCGCTGTCGGCCGAGGGTTATTCTCGCGAGGAGTGCCTTGAGCTGGCGACCGCCATCGAAGGCCACCCCGACAACGTGGCGCCGGCCATCATGGGAGGCCTCGTGAGCTCGTTCATCGAGGGCGAGAAGACCACGTCAACGGCCATGAGCATAGCCGATAACCTGCGCTTCATTGCGATTGCGCCGCCCTACGAGGTGCGCACGGCGGATGCCCGGCGCGTCCTTCCCACTGAAGTGCCGGTATCCACGGCCGTCTGGCAGATGGGCCGCTGCGTGGCCGTTGTAAAGGCCCTCGAGACCGGCGACGCCGAGCTTCTGGGCGCGGCCAGCCACGACAAGCTGCACGAGCCCTATCGCTCCAAGCTGATCCCGGATTACGAGCCGCTGCGCAAGGCCGCCCTGGATGCGGGCGCCGCGGCGTATCTGATCTCTGGCTCTGGTTCCACGATGCTCGCTATCGCCGACGGCGACGAGACGGCCGCGCGCGTCCACGACGCCCTTGCGGCCACCTGTCCGGGCTACTGGCTGCAGACCCTCTCGGCCAACTCCCTGGGCACCACCGTAGAGGTCATCCACTAGCACGATCTTCTCGGTAATCGACCAATTTAGTGTACATAATTTTAAGGGACGCACCGGATATGATGGGTATTCGGTGCGTCCCTTATATTTGTGTACACTATTTCGCAAAAAGGCCCCGGCGCATGGAAACCGCCGGGGCCTTGCCATAACACATGTTGTCGCAGCAGCCTACCCGCCCAGGTAAGCCTTCCTCACGTCGTCGTCGACGAGAAGCTCAGCGCCGGTGCCGGTCTTCTTGATCGTGCCGATCTCAAGGACGTACGCACGGTCGGCGATGGAGAGCGCCATGTTGGCGTTCTGCTCGACGAGAAGAATCGTCGTGCCCGCCTCGTTGAGCTCCTTGATGATGTCGAAGATCTCCTGGACCAGGATCGGGGCCAGGCCCATCGAAGGCTCGTCGAGCATCAGCAGGTCGGGCTTGCTCATGAGGGCGCGGCCCATGGCCAACATCTGCTGCTCGCCGCCGGACAGGGTGCCCGCCATCTGGGCCACGCGCTCCTTCAGGCGCGGGAAGCGCTCGTAGACGTGCTCGATGGCCTGCTTGTTCTCGGCGTCGGTGCGGGTGTAGCCGCCCATGTCGAGGTTCTCGGCCACGCTCATCTGCGAGAAGACGCGACGTCCCTCGGGGCAAAGAGCCATGCCCTGGGCCACGATCTTGTGCGCCTTAACGCCCACGATGTTTTGGCCCTTGAACTCGACGGAGCCGGAATCGGGCTTGATAAGGCCCGCCACGGTGTTCAGCGTGGTGGACTTGCCGGCGCCGTTCGCGCCAATGAGGGTCACGATCTCACCCTTCTTGATTTCGAACGAGATGCCTCGGACCGCTTTGATGGCGCCGTAGCTCACGTGAAGGTCCTTGACGGACAGCAAGGTCTCGGTTTTCTCGGCCATGCTAGTTCACCCCCTGCTTGCCCAGATAGGCCTCGATGACCCTGGGGTCGTTCTGGATCTGCTCGGGCGTGCCCTTGGCGATGATGCGGCCGTAGTCGAGGACGCCCACGGCCTCGCAGACGCCCATGACGAGCGACATGTCGTGCTCGATGAGCAGGATCGCGATGCCGAACTCGTCGCGGATGCGGCGGATGTTCTCCATGAGCTCCTCGGTCTCGGCGGGGTTCATGCCGGCCGCGGGCTCGTCGAGCAGCAGCACCTTAGGCCCGGTGGCCAGGGCGCGCAGGATCTCGAGCCTGCGCTGGGCGCCGTACGGCAGGTTTCCGGCCAGCGATCCGGCGTACTTCCTCATGCCAAAGATGTCGAGAAGCTCAAGCGCCTTCTCGTGGTACTCGGCCTCCTGCGCCCAGTGGGCAGGCAGGCGAAGCACATCGGTCAACAGGTTCGACTTCATGGACGAGCCGAAGCCCACCAGGATGTTCTCCTCCACCGTCATCTGCGTGAAGAGGCGGATGTTCTGGAAGGTACGGGCGATGCCCATGCGGTTGACCTCGGTCACGGACTTGCCGGCCGTGGACACGCCGTCGAGAAGGACGGTGCCGCGCGTGGGCTTGTAGACGGCGGTCAGGAGGTTGAAGATCGTGGTCTTGCCGGCGCCGTTGGGGCCGATGAGTCCGGAGATCTCGGTGCGGCCCAGAGCGATGTTGAAATCATCGACCGCGGTCAGGCCACCGAAGTCGATACCCAGGTTGTGGGCCTCGAGGATCGGTTTCGAGCCAAAATCGCGCTCGGGGATGAGGTTAGGGGACTCGGGCTGGACCAGGACGCTCTTGTACGGGTCTTTAGTCATTGGAAGCCGCCTCCTTCGCAGCAGCGGGGTCGGCCTCGGCCGGCGCGGCCTTCTTCTTCCACGCGAAGTCGCCGTTCATGCAGCGCTCGATGATGCGCGACAGCGAGAAGTCGTAGCTGCCGAGAAGACCCTGCGGGCGGAAGATCATGACGATGATGAGGACCACGGCGTAGACGACCATGCGGTAGGTCGCGAAGGCGCGCAGGGCCTCGGGAAGGATCGTGAGGACGGTGGCGGAAAGCACGGAGCCCAGCATAGAGCCCATGCCGCCCAGGACAACCATGACCAGGATCTCGACGGACTTCATGAAGCCGAACTTGGACGGGTCCATGACGCCGATGCAGCCGGCGTAAAGCGCGCCGCCCACGCCCGCGAAGAACGCGGAGACCACGAAGGCCAGGGTCTTGTAGTAGGTGACGTTAACGCCGGAGGCCTCGGCCGCGATCTCGTTGTCACGGATGGCCAGGATCGCGCGGCCGTGGCGCGACTTCATCATCGTGTGGATCAAGAAGAGAACCACCACGACGGCGATAAAGACGCGCAGGAAGCTCGTGTAGCTGGGGATTCCCGAGAGGCCCTTGGCGCCGCCCGTGAACGAGAAGCCCAAGACGCCGTCGATGTTGTTGATGACGACGCGGATGATCTCGGCGAAGCCCAAGGTAATGATGGCCAGGTAGTCGCCCTTAAGGCGAAGCGCCGGGATACCGATGATGAGGCCGCAGAGAGCAGCGGCCAAGCCGCCCACGATAAGGCCGAGCACCAGCAGAAGGATCGCCATGGGGTTATCGGCCGCCATGGTCTTGGCGGTAAGCCCAAAGACCGGCATCATGTGGATGATGAACAGGGCGCACGAATAGCCGCCCACGCTCATGAAACCGGCGTGGCCCAGCGGCAGCTGGCCCAGGTAGCCGGTGGCGATGTTCAGCGACACCGCCATGATGATGTAGATGCCCACCTGCTCAAGCACGCCGGTCTGGTAGCGCGTGACCACGCCGCCCGAGACCATGAGCTCGCCCACAACCAGGAAGAGCAGGACGAGAACGGCGTTGATCGCGTAGCGCACCGGCATCGGAAGCGAGCGGTAGACGCCGGAGACACCGACCTTGGCCGTGATGACCGGCTTGGCGTCCTTCTCAAGAGTCGTTTGCTTCATGTTGCGCACCCCCTAGACCTTCTCCGTCATCGGGCGGCCGAGAAGACCGGTCGGCTTGATGACGAGCACGATGATGAGCAGCAAAAAGACGACGGCGTCCTGCCAGACCGAAAGGCCGATGGCAGAGACGAAGACCTCGGCCAGGCCGACGATGAGGCCGCCGATGACGGCACCCGGGATCGAGCCGATGCCGCCCAGGACGGCCGCGACGAAGGCCTTGGTGCCGAGCATGATGCCCATCGTGGGCGTGATCTGCGTATAGGCCATGCAGTAGAGGACCGAGCCGATGCCGGCCAGGGCAGAACCCACCGCGAAGGTGAACGAGATCGTGTTGTTGACGTTGATACCCATGAGGCGAGCAGCGCCCATGTCCTCGGACACGGCGCGCATGGCCTTGCCGAGCTTGGTCTTCTGGACCAAGAACGTGAGGACCAGCGTCGCCACGGCGGTGACCAGGATGGTCAGGATCGAGGAGCCCTTGAGCGACGCGTCGCCCACCGCGATGGACCCAAAATCGCCGAAGGACGGCACGACCTTGGCGGCGGCGCCAAAGATGAGCTGGCCGCCGTTCTCCAAAAGGTACGAGACGCCGATGGCGGTGATGAGGATCGACAGGCGCGGGGCGTCGCGCAGCGGCGCGTAGGCGACCTTATCGATGACGACGCCCAGGAGCATGCAGCCCGCAACCGAGATCACGACGGCGAGCACCGGGGGCAGGCCCAAGACGGACATCGCGATCCAGGCGAGGTAGCCGCCCACCATGATGATGTCGCCGTGGGCGAAGTTGAGAAGCAAGATGATGCCGTAGACCATCGTGTAGCCGAGCGCCACAAGGGCGTAGATGCTGCCCAGCGAAAGTCCGTTCAGAAGCTGAGTAAGAAACGTCACGACACGCACATCCCTTCCATTACCGTGGCCGATACATATAAATGGGGCACCGAGAACCCCGCAAATAAGGCCTCGGTGCCCAATAAAACCCAGGTAGAGTGCTTACGCCTCGATGGTGTCGAAGATCTCCTCGACGCCATCCTTGAAGGTGATGACGAGGGTGGACTTCTCGGGGTCGCCGGTGCCGGAGTAAGAGATGGTGCCGGTGACGCCCTCGACCTTAGCGGCGGCGATGCCGTCGATCACGGCCTGCTTGTAGTCGTCGGAACCGGGGGTGCCGCCCTTCTCCTCGGCGGCCTTGAGGCCGGCGCAGACGATGGCCGCGGCGTCGTAGCCCAGGGCGTTGAAGTTCGTGGGGGCCTCGCCGTACTCGGCCTTGAAGTCCTCGATGAACTGCTGGACGGACTTGTCGGGGTTGGAGGCAACGAAGGAGGAGCAGTAGAAGCAGCCCTCGAGGTCGGTGGTGGAGGCGTAGTCCTGCTCGCCGCCGACGATGCCGGCCCAGCCGTCGGCGCCCAGGAAGACGCCCTTGTAGCCGAGCTGACGGGCCTGGGTGACGATCATGCCGTCGTCCTGGTAGTAGTTGGACGAGAGGATCGCGTCGGGGCTCTGGGCGATGATGGCGGTGAGCTGCGCGTTGAAGTCGGTGGCGCCGGAGGTGTAGCCCTGCTCGGAGACGACCTCGATGCCGCCGGACTTGCACTGGGAGACGAAGGCGTCGGCGACGCCGGAGGCGTAATCGTCGCCGGAGTCGAAGATGGTGGCGACCTTCTTGTAGCCCTGCTTAGCGGCGAACTCGCCCATGACCTTGCCCTGGAACGGGTCGGTGACGCAGGCGCGGAAGTAGTTGTCGCCGTAGGAGACCACGTCGGCGGTGGTGGCGGAAGCGGTCACGCAGGGCATGTTGTCGGACACGGACTTCTGAGCCACGGCAATGGTGGGCTTGGAGGTGACGTCGCCCACGATGGCGGTCACGCCGTCCTCGACGAGCTTGTTGTAGACGGTGACGGCCTCGGTGGCGTCGCCCTTCTCGTCCTGGACGTCGGTCTCGACCTGCTTGCCGTTGATGCCGCCGTCAGCATTGACCTGCTTGAAGTAGAGCAGCGCGCCGTCGCGGCAGGCGACGCCGTACTGGGCGACGGAGCCGGAGAGCGGGCCCATGATGCCGACCTTGATGGACGAGGAGTCCGAAGAAGAGCTAGAGCTGGAGCCAGAACCGCCGGAGCAGCCGACAAGGCCAAGGCCAGCGGCGACAATACCCGAGAGCTCGACGAACTGGCGACGAGAAACGTTGTTGGTCATAGAAATCTCCTCCTACCTAATGGCACTTCCCTTTGCGAAAGTGAATGTAGAAAGAGTAGCCGCCCAAGAACTAGTAAGGCTACCCAACCAAGGCAGCCTTAAAACGGGAGTAACAATAAAACCGATTCTGAAACAGTATTGGCGTTAAACGTAACGTCCGCGGGCCGTTTTGAGCCGTCGGCCGATGTTTTGGATCGCGAAACAAACCAAGGCGCCCACGGCCACGCCCGATAAGTCGAGAAGGACGTCGGTCACCTGGCCGCTGCGGTCGGGCGTGAAGAGCTGGATCGTCTCGTCGATCACGGGGACCAGGACGACGAGCAGGACCGCGAATCTTGCGCGGCACTCCTGGCTTATGGTCGAGAAGAGCGCGCAGGCCGTGGCGCCCAGGACAAAATACTCCGAGAAGTGCGCGGCTTTTCTCACGATGAAGGACATCATCGAGGTCTCGGTCACGCCGAAGACCACGAAGACGTCGTGGAAAAGCGTCACGAAGCGACCGCTCTCGGCACTCGAGTCGACGCCCGGGATCAGCGAGTGGCCCCAGATGAAGAGGATCCAGATGATAAGGAAGATGGTCCAGCCGCGCGTCGCGCACGTGCGGCTGGACCCGGGGGTGTCTTGCATTTACGCCTCTTGAGCCTGGTTGACGGCAAAGTGCTTGCCCACGTAAAGGGCACGGGACCCGGTCGAGCCGGAAAGGCGGCCGGTGGAGCCGGTCTTGGACGACTGGGTGCCGCCCTGGACCAGGCGAAGGAAGTTCGCGGAGCTCTTGCGGGCCGCGCGGGAGGAGTTTCTCTTGAACTCGTCGCCGATAAGGTAGTCGACGTAGCTCTCGGTGTCCTTGACCTCGGGGTGGCCCGCCGGGGTCTTGAACATGAGAAACGCCGTGCTGCCGGCCATGTTGTCCGGCTCGTCCAGGGTGTCGGCGCTGCCGATGTTGTCGAAGAAGGCGGCGTGGACTGGCATGCTCATGGCGCCGGTATCGGTCGAGGCCGCGACCACGACCTTGGGCGCGCCGGACTCGGTGGCGATGTTCTCGTCCATCGAGCGCAGGGACTTCTCCCAATCGTCCTTGCCGGCGCTAAGGTCGGCGACGGAGCGCTTCTCGGGGTAGACGCCCTGGTCAACGTAGGCGATGCGCGCGGCGATGCTACGGGCGGCGGCGCTCTTCTTATGGGCTTCCTCGAAGAATTTGCCCGCACCGGGGTTGGTGAAGTCGGACGGAATCTCAAGGTCGCCGGAATCCTCGGCAAAGCCCTTGTTGGAGCTGATGGCGTCCTGGCCCACCGTGGCAGTCCACCAACCGGTGCCCACGTCTCCCACCGAGCCATCGGCACGCGTGATGACCGGCATGTCGCTCATGCGCTCGGCGTCGATGCGCGAGCGCAGGGTCTCGGCCACGCCGGCGGCGCGCACGGCCATGCGCTCCTTGAAGGTGTTGCGCTTGACGTAGTTGTCGGCGATCTCCTCGTAGTCGGTCGCGGCGTGGGAGCGCGGGGCCGGGGCGGCAGCGGCCGCAGCGGGAGCGGCCTTAGAGGCGGCCGGGGCCTTGACCTGGCCCGCGTTGGAAACCTGGGCAGGCTTAGCCTGTTGGGGAGCGGCCGCCTTGAAGTGCGAGGCGCGAGCGGGCTTCTCGGCAACCTCTGCAGGTACCGCCGAGAAGAACGCGGCCATGTCGTCTGCGGGAGCCGCCTTGTAAGCTGAGTTCGAAGCCGCGCGCAGGTCGGGCACGTCGTAGTCGTCGGCGCGGCGCGCGTGGGCCGCAACGGCGCGGCCGATGGCCACACCGGCACCGGTCACGATGACGCCCGCGGCAAAGCCGCAGGCCATGGAGATCTGAGGGGACGAGAAGACCGTGGCCGAAATGTCGGTCACAAAGGAAGGCATGGCCTGGGCGGTCTGAGGAACTGCGACGGCGCCGGCGCCAAAAAGACCTGCGACAACCGCCGGGTTCACCCTTCGAGCCATGGCTTCTCTCCTTCTTGCTAAAAGCGGCGCGGAAGAAAAACTATGACCCACGAAGGCCCTTGAGCGGGCCTGTTAACTACCTGGGAATCCCGTAAAGCGGGAAGGCATGCTGTCTGCGGTGGGCTGTGTTTTATCTTCGATGACCGCGTGACACTTGAATCTGCAACTAGAGAAACTATACCTGCATTCCTGCGCGTTGCAAGGCCCGTTTTTCGAATTAACGGCACGTCAACAAACATGCGAGGGGGCACAGGATCTGCTCCCGGCGAGAAGAACGCGGGCCCCGAGGTTGTTACCCCGGGGCCCGCGTCTTAGTGCAGATCTGGTGGAGCGGCGCTTAGGCGATGTAGTCGGACTGCTGGGCCTTCTTGGCGCTTTTAATGAGGAACTCCTTGTTGCTGTCGGTGCCCTTGAGGCCCTTGACCAGGGCGTTCGCGGCGCGCTCGACGTTGTTCATGTTGGCAAGGATACGGCGTATGCCCCAAACGAACGGCTGGTAGTCGGGCGAGATGAGCAGGTCCTCGTTTCTCGTGCCCGAGGAAACCGGGTCGATGGCCGGGAAGATGCGCTTGTCGGCCAGGTCGCGGTCGAGCTTGAGCTCCATGTTGCCGGTGCCCTTGAACTCCTCGAAGATGACCTCGTCCATCTTGGAGCCGGTGTCGACCAGCGCAGACGCGATGATCGTGAGCGAGCCGCCGTTCTCGATGTTGCGGGCGGCGCCCAAGAACTTCTTGGGCGGGTAGAGCGCCGCGGAGTCGACGCCGCCGGAAAGGATGCGGCCCGACGCCGGCTGCGCCAGGTTGTAGGCGCGGGCGAGGCGCGTGATGGAGTCGAGGACCACCACGACGTCCTGGCCCATCTCCACCAGGCGCTTGGCGTGCTCGATCACGAGCTCCGAGACGCGCGTGTGGTTGTCGGCCGGCATGTCGAAGGT
>CAVDTK010000027.1:0-20094 GCA_963611755.1 Oscillibacter sp. ER4 | reverse complement strand
GGATTGTCGTGATCCGGACTTATCGGAAGCGAGAAGGGCCCGCGATTGTCGTAATGGGGACTTATCGGAAGTTTCGGCTTCCGATAAGTCCCAAACACGACAAGATCTTCTCGGCGCTGTTCCGATAAGTCCCAAATACGACAAGGCACCCGGCGCGGCAAGCTCGGTTTCAGGGCGGTGTTGTTAATTTGGGCTGCCCGACGCCTGTCATTCGCGCGCCTTGTTGGGTAGAAGGAACCTCGTTGACAAAACGAGTGAATCGAGAAGGACATGGCTAACCAAGACTGGCAACGCAAGGTTTACGAGTGGATGCGCGGCCGACAAGGGCCCGACGACCTGGCGCTTTTCTGCACGAACCTCGCTTTCGTGCTGGTAATCGTGAACCTCTTTGCCCGCGTGGGCTGGCTCGGCTGGATCGCCCTGGCCCTCATCGCCTACTCGGTTTTCCGCATCCAGTCCAAGAACCTCTCCGCGCGCTCGCGCGAGAACGAGCAGTTCCTGAAGGCGCTCGGCCCCGCGCGCCCCTGGGTCCAGAACCCCAAGGCCGCCATCGAGGAAACCCGCAGCTACAAGCACGTGAAGTGCCAAAGCTGCGGCCAGAAGGTGCGCGTGCCCCGCGGCAAGGGCAAGCTCCGCGTGACCTGCCCCAAGTGCCGCACCAAGTTCGAGGTCAAGTCCTAGGCGAGAAACCCGCGAGCCTCGAGCCCCAAGCCTCGACGAGAAAAGCCCCTGGTAGCCGCGCAGGCCGCCGGGGGCTTTGCCGTGTGCCGAGAAACCCTTCGGCCAGCCGCTTTCCTTAAGCCGGCTGGCCGTTGTAGTTGATGCCGCCGGAAAGTTGCTCGAAGCGCTCGCGGTCGCCGCGGACGAAGGCTTCGGCGAAGGCGGGGTAGGCGCCCACGGCCTCGTCGAAGAGGTCGGCGAAGCTCACGCTGCGCACCTCGCCCGTCCAGGGGTTCTCCCACGGGGCGCAGTCGAGGTTGGCGGCCGGGCACTCGCAGGTGCGCACCACGCGGTGGGCCATCGACTCGGCAAACGAATGGGGGCGCACGACGCGCTCCAACGCGCCCGCCAAAACGGCCGCACAAGACCCCGCCGGGTCGAGCAGCTTGTATTCCAGCTCGTAGTTGGCGGTGCAGCCTGCGTACTCCTCGGCGCCGATGGACACGCCAAAGACCGCGTACGCCACCTGGCTAAACAGGGCGCCGCCCACGCGGTCGATGCGCTCCGTGCGCATGAGGTTGGTGTGGGCCGGGCGGTCGATCACCGTGGCGCGGCGCTTCTCCCAAAGGATCCACGAGTCGATGTCGCTCTCGATGACGGCGTGCAGTTCCATGTTAGAGTCCGCTAGCGTTGGGTCGGCCTCGATCAGGGCCTTCTGCTGCCCAAAGACAAAGGGGTGAGCCGTGCGGTCCAGCACGTAATGTCCCAGAAGCCCCAGCGCGAAGGCGCGCCCCACGCGCTCGTCTGCCACCGGCAGGTGCCCCACGCCCTCGCGGAAGGCGAACAGCGACTCGCACACGCGTCCGTCGTGCATCGCATGGCCCAGCTTGTGGCAGGTGCGCGTGACGCCGGGAAGCAGCGAGAAACGCGCGAAGAGGGGATCGGGCCCCTGGTTGCCCAAAAGGAAAGCCGCCAGCTCCTCCTCGCCTTTGATCACGCCGTCGGGGAGAAGCCCCGCGACGTCCTCGCCAAAGATGTGGTGGCAGATGATAGCTGGCATTGGTGTCTCCTCGAGGCCGCAGGTCCGTACCCGATTAGGGTAACACGCGCGCCGCCGCCGCGCGGCCAAAGCGTGCGTAGAAGCCCGACCTAACACGCCCCTAACGTGCGCATGACACACCCTACCCAACATGCGCCGCTCACCCGCAAAACGCTACCGTTCACCCCAAATAAAGCGCAGGCAGGCGGCATAATCTGCCGTTCACCCGATACGAAAAAGTTAACGGATTGTAAATGGGGTATAAAGACGGGCGGGAGTTTAGCCGTGCGGCAAGCGCGGCCAAGGTCGTCTTTCCCGGGAGGGGAAAGACAAGACGAAAGGGAAGAGATATGTCTAACCTCACTCGTAAGGATTTCCTGGGCGCCATGGGCGTCGCTGCTGCCGGCCTCAGCCTCGTCGGCTGCGGCGGCTCCGGCTCCTCGAGCTCCAGCTCCGAGTCCGATTCCGCTAAGAAGGCCGCTGACGCCATCGGCGTCTCCGAGGACCTGGTCAAGGCCGCCCAGGAGGAGGGCACGCTCGTCGTCTACGGCTCCTGCGAGGAGGACTACCTCTCCGCGGCCTGCGACCACTTCAAGGAGCTCGTGGGCATCGACGTCCAGTACCAGCGCCTTTCCACCGGCGAGGTCCAGGCCAAGATCGAGGAGGAGAACGGCAACCCCTCCGCCGACGTCTGGTTCGGTGGCACCACCGATCCTTATAACGTCGCCGTCTCCGAGGGTCTGCTCGAGGCCTACGACGCGCAGAACGCCTCCCACATCACCAAGGCCAAGTACAAGGACGCCGACGGCTACTGGTACGGCATCTACACCGGTCTTCTCGGCATCATGTACAACAAGGACGCCCTGGAGCGCAAGGGCCTCGACGCCCCGCAGGACTTCGCCGACCTCGTCGACAGCAAGTACCAGGGCCTCATTTGGTCTTCCAACTACAACACCGCCGGCACCGCCAAGCTGATCATCAATACCGCCATCCAGAAGTACGGCCACGATGCCGGCATCCAGTGGCTCGTCGACCTCGACAAGAACATCGCGGTCTACACCAAGTCCGGCTCCGGCCCGTCCAAGAACATCGGCACCGGCGAGTGCACCATCGGCCTGGGCTTCCTGCACGACGGCATCTACCAGATCGTCGACAACGGCTACAGCAACATCGGCCTGGTGCTCCCCAGCTCCGGCACCTCCTGCGAGGTCGGCGCCACCGCCATCTTCAAGGGCGCTAAGCACTCCAGCGCCGCTAAGCTCTGGATCGAGTACGCCCTGTCCGCCGAGTGCGTGAGCCTGGCCGCCAAGAACGGCTCCTACCAGTTCCTGGTCATCGATGGCGTCGAGCAGCCTGAGGTCGCCACCGAGTACGGCCTCGACCCCGACAACGTCATGGACTACGACTTCGAGGACGCCAAGGAGAACACCAAGACCTACGTCGAGGAGGTCATGAACGCCCTCAACGGTGGCGACAGCCGCTTCCAGACCGAGTAGGTTCTACCGGCTTTTTGCAGTTGGCGCGGGCGCCGAGAAGGGGCAGTCTCTTCTCGGCGCCCGTCTTGAGAGAAGGGGGAGCGCATGGCTAAGGACCAAGGTGCCGCGCTCGATAGGAAGAAGCTGATGGGCGACCCCATCATGGTCACGACCATCGTGGTCTTGATCGCCTTCCTGACGCTGTTCATCCTCTACCCGCTGGCGATTCTTCTGGTCGACTCCTTCGTCACCGAGAACGGCCCCAGCCTCGAGGTCTTCACGCGCGTCCTGGCGATGGGGTCGTTTACCACGGCGATCACCAACACGCTGGCCGTCGGCTTTCTGGTGAGCATCGTGAGCGCCCTGGTGGGGCTGCTCTTCGCTTACGTGGAGGTCTACGTCAAGCTTAAGACCAAGTTCATGAGCGGCCTTTTCCAGGTGGTTTCCATGCTGCCGGTCGTCTCGCCGCCGTTCGTGCTGTCGCTGTCGATCATCATGCTGTTTGGCAAGTCGGGCATCATCACCCGCTACCTGCTGCAGCTCTACGACACCAACGTCTACGGCTTCTGGGGCATCTTCGTGGTCCAGACGCTGACGTTTTTCCCGGTTTGCTACATGATGCTCAAGGGCCTGCTCAAGAACATCGACCCCTCCCTTGAGGAGGCCGCCCGCGACATGGGCGCTTCTCGCTGGAAGGTCTTCACGAGCGTGACCCTGCCGCTTATCCTTCCGGGCCTGGGCAACGCGTTTCTCGTCACCTTCATCGAGTCCATCGCCGACTTTGCCAACCCCATGATCATCGGCGGCTCTTACGACACGCTGGCCACCACCATCTACCTGCAGATTACCGGCGCCTATGACAAGCAGGGCGCGGCCGCGATGGCCGTCGTGCTTCTGTGCATCACGCTTCTTATGTTCGTGGTCCAGAAGTACGTGCTTGAGGCCAAGTCCACCGCGACGCTTTCCGGCAAGGCGAGCCGCGCCCGCATGCTCATCACCGACACCTCGGTGCGCGTGCCCCTGACCGTGCTTTGCTCGACCATCGCGCTCTTCGTCGTGCTGATGTACATCTGCGTGCCTTTTGGCGCCCTGTTCAAGACCTGGGGTTACGACTTCACCCTCACCACCAAGTGGTTCGAGCAGGTCTTCGTCAAGTACCACGGCCTCGAGGCCTTCCGCGACTCCTTCCTGCTGTCGCTTATCGCCAGTCCCATCACGGCCATCTTGTCGATGATCATCTCGTACCTGGTCGTTAAGCGCGACTTCAAGAGCAAGGGATTCATCGAGGCCGTCTCGATGCTGGCCATGGCCGTCCCCGGCACCGTCCTGGGCGTGGGCTACATCCGCGGCTTCTCCGGCGGCCTGTTCCACACCGGCGTCCTGAAGGGCCTCTACGGCTCGGCGGCCATTCTCGTTATCGTGTTCATCGTGCGCTCGCTGCCCACCGGCACGCGCTCGGGCATCTCGGCGCTGCGCCAGATCGACAAGTCCATCGAGGAGTCTGCCTACGACATGGGCGCGGACAGCCTCACCGTCTTCCGCACGGTCACGCTGCCGCTCATCAAGGACTCGTTCTTCTCGGGCCTGGTTACCGCGTTCGTGCGCTCCATCACCGCCATCTCCGCCATCATCTTGCTGGTCACGCCGCAGTTCTTCCTTATCACGGTGCAGATCAACGAGTTCGCCGAGAAGGGCAACTACGGCATCGCGTGCGCCTTCGCCACGATCCTCATCGCCATCACCTACGGCTCGGTTCTTCTCATGAACTTTGCCATCAAGCACTTCGGCACCAGCAAAAAGACCGTCTCTAAGGAGGACTAACCATGGCCAAAGAGAAGAAGGGCGTGCGCCTCGAGCACATCTCCAAGATCTACCAAGACCCCAAGACCGGTAAAGATTTTTATGCCGTCCACGACGCAAACATCGACATTAAGCCCGGCGAGTTCGTGACGCTTCTGGGCCCCTCGGGCTGCGGCAAGACCACCATCCTGCGCATGATCGCCGGCTTCGAGAGCCCGGACGAGGGTGAGGTCTACCTCGGCGGCGAGCCCATCAACGAGCTCACGCCCAACAAGCGCGACACCGCCATGGTCTTCCAGAGCTACGCGCTTCTGCCGCACTACAACATCTTCGACAACGTGGCCTATGGCCTGAAGCTGCGCAAGCTTCCCAAGGACCAGATCGCCGAGAAGGTCCACGGCATCCTTGGCATGGTGGGCCTCGAGGGCATGGAAGACCGCATGACCAACCAGCTCTCCGGCGGTCAGCAGCAGCGCGTGGCGCTTGCCCGCGCCCTGGTGCTTGAGCCCGGCGTGCTGCTCTTCGACGAGCCGCTGTCGAACCTCGACGCCAAGCTGCGCGTCGACATGCGCAACGAGATCCGCCGCATCCAGCAGGAGGCCGGCATCACTGCCATCTACGTCACGCACGACCAGTCCGAGGCCATGGCGCTTTCCGACAACATCATCATCATGAAGAAGGGCCTGGTAGACCAGGTGGGAGACCCCCACACCGTCTACTATCACCCGGTCGACGAGTTCGTGGCCGACTTCATCGGCGAGTCGAACTTCCTGCGCGGCAACCTTACCGAGAAGGACGTCGACACGGGCGTGGCCACCATCGAGGGGCACAAGGTCGAGGTCGCGGCCGTGGGGCACCTGAAGGAGGGCGATCCCTGCGTGCTGGTGCTTCGCCCCGAGTCGGCGACGTTGGCCGACGAGGGCGTGCTGCCTTGCAAGGTGACCCTCTCGCGCTTCATGGGCAACTACCAGAACTACCAGGTCATGGTTGGTGAGACGCTCATCAAGATCACGGACTTCAACCCCAAGAACCACAAGATCTACGAGGTGGGCGACGAGGCGTTCGTGAAGTTCGGCAAAGAGGACGTGCACGTGTTGTAAGGCTCTAGTGGGCTCGATTTGCTCCCCCGGACGGCCCTTTCGCCAAGTTCTCTCTGTGCTCAGACAGTCCTGTTCGCACGGAGGCCACATTAAGTGGCCTCCGGCTCATGCGGAACTGCGCCAGAGAGAACACGGCGAGAGGGTCGTCCTGCGTTATGTGGGTTTCTCGCCGTGGGGCAGGGCGGCGCCCCTCGAATGTTGCGATGTTTGTGGGTTGGTTCCTAGTTTGGGCCGATGTTTGTGGGTTTAAGGGCCCGTTTTCCTCGTTTGTCTCGATGTTTGTACAAAGATCGATGAGTTTTAGGAAGAGCTGAGAAGGGCGAGAAGATCTTTTCTTGGTCGAACACGTGTATCGACGACTGTGATAAACTAGAACAAATGTATGTTTGACAGAAAGTGACGCTTGTAGAACTACTCACGCTTGACGATACTATTGCGGGGCGATACTATGATCGAGAGTTACAGGGATACGGATACGTACAACCTCGCCCATGGGATTCGGGTTGCGAAGTTCGTCCCGTTCGAGCGTATCGCGCTGCGTAAGATTCGCCAGCTGCAAGTTGCGGCCTGTCTTTCGGATCTTCGCGTTCCTCCGGGAAATCGCCTTGAGGCGCTAAAGGGCGATCGCGAGGGGCAGTTCAGCATCCGTATCAACGACCGGTACCGCGTCTGTTTTGAGTGGGTGGACGGATTTGCTCAGAACGTCGAGATAGTCGACTACCACTAGTGAGGTTGTGATATGGATAATCGCATCGCTCCCGTTACGCCCGGTGAGCTTCTTAAGGAAGAGTTTCTCGAGCCGATGGGTATCTCGCAGTACCGCCTTGCCAAGGAGACGGGCATCCCGGCGCAGCGTATCGGGCAGATCGTCCTGGGTAAGCGTAAAGTGACGGCCGATACTGACCTTCGCCTCTGCAAGTTCTTTGGCCTGTCCGACGGCTACTGGCTGCGCGCCCAGGTGGCCTACGACACCGAGGTCGCCAAGCGCGACCTGGCCCCCGAGCTCGCGCGTATTCGCCCCTGGTCCGATATCGCCGCGGCGCTGTAAGCCTAACTTATAGAGCCATCGTCGGCGGCGCCCCTCGGCTTTTGTCTCTGGCGCAGTTCCGCATGAGCCGAAGGCCACTTAATGTGGCCTTCGTGCGAACAGGACTGTTTGAGCACAGAGATAAAAGCCGAGGGGCGCCGCTCGTCCGCGGGTTCTTCTCGCCGACCCCTCGAAAACATCGATGTTTGTGGGTTGGTTCCTACTTTGGCTCGTTGTTTGTGGGTTTGAGGGGTTGTTTTCCTTGTTTGGGTCGATGTTTGTACAAAGATCGGCAAGTTTTAGGGGCCGCCGAGAACGGCAACGAGAAGGGCGCCTCGCGAGTGAATCGCGGGGCGCCCTTGCACATGACCGGAAGGCTTCTACGAGGACGAGTCCTCTGGCGCTTATCCCCAGGAAAGCACGGCGTTGTTAAGCCAGAAGAAGATGAGAAGCACGGCGAAGACTGCTGCTGCGATTATGATTGCCTTTTTCGGGATGTTCATTGCCCCTCCTTACTCGGCGCTCTCGAGCCAGTTGAACTCGACCGTATAGGAATCGCCGAGCGCCGAGGTGAACATGCTGCGTATGTTGTCCTCGGTGTTTTGGCGAGCCTCCTCATAAATGCCTCCCTCGGCGACCTCTTGCTCGCTCTCCTCAACGCACTTGCGCTGGAACGCGTCGACGTCTTGGATGTGAATCGGGTTCAGGAGGTTACCGTTCTCCTCAAGCACCCCGGACTTGTCCATGTCGGGCGTGTTTGAGATGAGGTAGGGCTGCTGCAGGGAAATGGTGACGGTGTTGCCCTCGGTCGCATAGGTCGCCTTACTCAAGTCGACGCCCACTTTGATGGTGCCGCTATAGCGATACCAGAAGCTATTCTCGGTAAAGGGAATCTGGATGATGCCGAACAACGTGTTGCTGTCGGTCGCCTTGTCAACGATTGTGTAGCTCTGGGTGGCGCTCACCATCTCGTTGGTCGAGACGATGCGCGAGAAGACGATCGACGGGCTGAGAGTGTTTGCCTCGCGATAGCGTGCCTCACCGGCGTGGAAGAGGTTGGAGATAACGGTGATGCCGACGACGAGGCCGAGGACGATGCCATAGACCAGGATCTTTGGTTTGGTGAGAAAGAAGCTCAGCTTCTTGTTCATGAGGGCTTTTGCCTTGTTTGATTCCATGACGCTCCTTTTTCTTGGCTGCTTGTATTGCCGGTTAGGCGACGGTGGTTCCGCCGATCGCCTGCATGATGAAGTCGCTGCCGGTGTCGAAGGCGATGTCTTTCGCCGCGTCGCCGACGTCGCCGTTATCGAAGATTGCGACGGCGCTGCTGGCGGCCAGCAGGGCGATCTGCGCCTGGTTTGCCGTGATCGCTCCGGCAGATGGCCCCGTGCAGGCCACAAGAGCCGTTACCGGCGCTCCTCCGGCGGCGCAGGCCAGGGTCACGCTGATGAGGATTACACCGGTGCCGAGAAGCGCGACTTCGCTGACCTTCTCAAAGGTGTTGTCGTAATCATTCACCGCATGGCAGACGGTATGGCCGTTCTCGTCGATGTCGAAGACGTATTTCTGGTCGCCGAATTTCGCCTCGAGCTCGGCGAGCGTGCTGCCGAAGAACTTGGTCTCCTTCGAGTTGAACGAGTACTGCTCGATGTATTCCTTGGAGAGATACACGGCCTTGACCTCCTGGACCTCGATTTGTTTTGTGTTGCCGCTTTCGTTGAGGTCGCTGACGATCATGTTGTAGACGCCATCTTGAAGATTCTGGACGAAGCCGGCGTCGGAGATCTTTTGGGTATTCTCGGCGGTCTGGGACGCCCCTTGTGTTGTCGTTGACTCAGTTGTGGTGTTGCCTTGACTTGGCACACCGCACCCCTGAAGGGCGAGCGCGAAACAAAGGGGGAGGGCGATGAGCTTATTCTTCATGGGATGCTTCCTTATCCTGCGTTGTCGTTATTGCGCTCGAGGCCTTGACGCGCTTAGCCACGACGATCGCAATCGCCGCCACCGCTGTTATGCCGATAATGACCGGCAAGATCGGGAGGCCCTCGTTCTTGCTCGACGACTCTTCCGAAGAGGCCGCCGTCTGCGCTGCGGCCTGCTGAGTTTCCGTTTGCGGCCAGGTGATCGTGCCATCATCGGCAACCGTTGCGCCTTGGCCAAGCATGTCCTGGATCTGCTCGAGCGTGTATCCCGTGATCGCATATGCCTTGAGCAGCGGGTCATTGCCCACGTAAACGATCTTCTCGGTTGTCTGGTTTGTGCTGGGGTTAGTCGCGGTGATGGTGTAGATGCCGGGATCTGTGTAGGCCTTGCCGTCGCTTGCGGGCTCGTTGGATCGAACGTCGACCAGCTCGCTGCCGCTGTCAGAGAGGACGGATCGCTTGACGTAGATGTTCAGGTAGTGTGACTTGGCGAAGTCGACGGTGAAGCCGTTCTCGGTGATCGCGCTGTTCGTGAGCTCTGAGCCCGTGCTCGAGTCGAGAAGGAACACCATCGCGTCGCCGTTGCGCACCGAGAACTTGAAGCGGATGGTGTAGTTGGTGTACTCAGGCAAGATGGAGAAGGACTGGAGCGGCCCGATCGAGGGCGTTTTGCGCGCATCGTTCTTGATCTCGTAGTCAAGGGCCACCTCGTAATCGCCCTCCGCGAACGACGATACGTCCGTCTCTGCGCCCAGCTCGACTCCAGCGAGGTAGTTCGCGAAGACCTGCGGAGCAGACTCATTGTTCGTATAGTCGATCTGCCTGATTATGAGCGCGCCCCGCCCAAAGCCCGTGTCGGATTTGGTGGTACCGAAGCGAAGGTCATAGCCGTTCGTATCGTCGTTGATGGTAAGGGCCTCGTTGCCGTTGAGGCGGTCGATGTCCTGGTCAAGCCGGAACTTGAGCTTGATGTCGTCGCCGGTTGTCTTGAGGAACGTCACTTGGCCGTCCTCGCGTTGGACGGTGGTGAAACCGGTGGCGTAGAAGCGGCCAAGGCTCCAACCGTAGTGCGGGTCCTTCTCGGTGAGGGCGTCGTCTTTCGAGTAGCCGGTATCGGCCCCGGCATTAACGGTTGAGCCGAGGTAATACACCTGATCTTCTCCGCGAGCGATCATCGGGAGGGCGATCGCGAAGACAACCGCAAGTAGGGATATAAGTCTGATTCGGGCCTTTCTCATGGCTCTCCTTTAGCTTGAATCTTGATGGGCCACTAAGGTGGAGGGCAACAAAGCTCTCTCGTATGGCTCTCTATAAAGAGCCAGGTTTCAGTATTGTATACCTACGCTTTTTGGTATGGATAACGAGGCCGAAAAGAGGAGCTTGGGCTCCAATATCCGCCGTGAGCGAGAAGCGCGGGGAATCTCCCAGCGACAGCTTGCGCTTATGACGGGTACGAGCCGGTCATACCTCTGGAAGCTCGAGGGTGGCCGCGCGGATGTCGGCATCGACGTGCTTTGTAAGATCGCCCGTGCGCTTGACGTCACCGTTGGGTCGCTTATCGAGTTCTGATGATTTGGCGGTGCCTTGTGCCCCTCAAATGCGGCGATGTTTGTGGGTTGGTTCCTACTTTGGCTCGTTGTTTGTGGGTTTGAGGGCCCGTTTTCCTCGTTTGTCCCGATGTTTGTACAAAGATCGGCGTGTTCTAGGAAGCGCTGAGAACGGCAACGAGAAGGGCGCCTCGCAAGTGAATCGCGGGGCGCCCTTTTGTGTGGGTCGGAAGGCTGTGGCGAGAAGTTCGCGACGTTACTCGGCGTCGTCCTTCTCGGCGTGGTTTGCCATCATCGCGGCTCCGGCTGCGCCGACGGCTACCGCGGCTGCTGCGGCCGCGCCGGCGACGCTCATCGTGCTGTCGCCGGTCTGGGGCGTGCCGCCGCGGCGCTTGGTCGTGGCGCCGGACCCGTTGGACCCAAACCCGCCGTCGCCCTTATCGCCGTCCGACGGCTCGTAGCCGCCGCCGTCGATCTCGTCGTCGGTCTGGTAGACCGCCGGCACCGCCGCAAAGCCGCTGGCCACGGCATCGGACACGGCCTTCTGCTCAACCGAAAAGTTGAACTTGCGCGGGTCGCAGATGGTCTGGAGGCTCGCGCCGAAGAGCGACTCGGCGAAGTCGTCGGCGGAAAGCCAGGAGAGGTGATCGGGCATCGAGGGCTCGCCGTTTGCCGCCAGCATGTTCGCGGCAACGGCATCGGCTGTAAGCTCGTTGGCAAAGGGGTTGGAGCGCGGGTCGCTCACCTGGACGGTGAAGCCCGTCTCGCCCTCGTAGCCCTCGGGCATGACAAAGGTGAAGCGGTAGGTGCGCAGGAACCCCGGCCACAGGATGCCGGACGTGTCGCGGATGTCCTCCACGAATTCCGAGACCATGGAGCCGTCCTCGTCGTAGGTGGGCTTGCCGCTCTCGTCGCGCACGGGGTGATAGTTGTCCAGGCTCTCCTGCAGGTAGTTGCGCAGGTCGGAGTAGGTGTTCTGCTCGATGACCTGGCCGCTGCCGTCGAGAATCGTCACGGAGAAGCCGTTGACCAGGCAGTTGCCGGTGTTCGAGACATCGACATGCAGGGCTACGGTATCGCCCGCCGCGGCGAAGGGGGACTCGACCGACACGCCCTCGCACTGGATGGCCACGACGTCAGGCACGGCGACGTGGTAGATGTCGGCCTTGACCTTGGAGAGATCAGCATCCTCGTCGCCGATCTCGGGCAGGCCGGTGAGGCTCGCCATCGCGAAGTCGCGCTGGCCATCCGCGCACGAAAGAATGCTCGTGTTGTCGGGCGCGAAGGAGAGACGCGCGATGGGGTAGAACTCGTGGAACGCGCCCAAAGACTCGATCCAGCGCGACTCCAGGAGCTGATAGACCGGCTCGCGCACATCGCTCGAGGTCGAGGCGCCGCCAAAGTTGGCGCCCGTCTGGGCCGAGTAGTGGTTGGAACTGTACAGCGTGGCGCCGGCGTCGAGCAAAGCCTGGGTCTCGTCGTCCACCTTGTTGTTGGTGCCCTCGCTCAGGCGCACCGTGTAGAGGCGCTTGCCGTCGGCCGAGGCAAAGATGTTGGAGTCCGTGGTGTAGCCCGAGGTCTCCGTGTCGGCGAGCTTGTATTTGTCGTTGCAGCTGATGACGCGGCTCTTCTTCTCGCAGGGAACGTCGCTTTCGAACGTGTAGGTGAACAGGTTCTTGCCGCCCTGCGTGCCCAAAGGCGCGATGGACGCGACTCCCGTGAGCTTCAAGGTGTCTGTGTCGTTACTGCCGTAGTGGCCGAATTTCGCGGAGGTGATGGTCACATCCCCGTTGGTGGCCTGCTGCGCGATCACGCTTCGCGCCACAATGGAGTAGTTGGCATAGGTCTCCATCATATCGGTGCGGTCGGGGCAGACGACCTCGAAGGTTCCCGCTCCTGTTGGGTGGGCGTTGACCATCTTGCACATGTAGGCGTCGACCCCGGCCCGGGGAGAAACGATGAACGGGCTGCTGTCAAGGATGTAGTACCCGGCAGCGTACACACCCTCATCCTGGGCAATTTCCACGTTCCTGCGCTGGAAGTAGTAGCAGGCGACGTAGGTGTCGGGGGTTTCCATGCCCTGGATGATCACGTGCGGCTGGTGGGTGGAGCGGTTGCATTCGGTGAGCGTTGAGTAGAGGGACTTAGACCACACGATGCACTTGTCGGTCGCGTTCCACACCAGGAAGGTGAGGAACTGTCTGTCGACGGCGGCGTCATAGGCCACCTTCTCGTCGCCCTCGAGCTTGACGCTCGTGACGGCCATGGCGAGAAGGACCTTGCCGTCTATCTCGACGACGTCGAGGTCGTAGTCCAGGTCGAAGCGGTCCTTCGGCTCCAAGCCGTCGAGCTTGAAGCTGATAACCTGCTCGGGGCCGAAGGCGCGGGCCTGGGCGTCCCAGAGGCGCACGTAGACGCGGGTGCGCGTCCAGGTCTCGCCGGCGTTGCCAGGGATGGTGACGGTGACCAGGCGCGCCATGACGGTGTTCTTCTCGGGGTCCTCGTTGAAGTCGGTGGGGCCCACGAAGGTGCGCACGTGGGCGTTGCTGAAGACGTCGTCGTAGAGGATCTCCTGCTCGACGGGGACCAGGCCTAGGCGCGGGTTATAGGTCTTGACGGTCCTGAAGTCGGCCTGGGTTCCGGTCACGGCCAGGTCGCTTGTGCCCGAGGTGCCGAGAAGGACGTCGCCGTTGCCGCTGAGCGCGCCGTAGGGGGTGGCGAATCCCTGCGCGTGAGAAGGGCCGGACGCGACGAGGGGCGAGCGGGAGAAGAGGACCTGGTTGCGGGTGCGCATGAAGGTCTCGGGCGCGTTGGTGAGGACGCCATCGGCAGGCTCACGGCCCGTCTCGGCGGTGAGGGCCGCGGCGTCGGCCTCGTCCGTCTCGACCGGCGTGGACGAGAACTCGGACATCTCCTTGAGGGCCTCCTGCGAGACCATCTGTGCGTCGCCTAGGTCGAGGTCCGAGAGGGCAGCCTCGGTTATCGGGTTTTGAACCGCGGCCAAGGACTTCCCGGCGTTGGTCGTGGGGCCGAATTTCGTGGGAGGCGTAATCACGAACGACTTGTTAAAGAGAAGCGCCTGGATAAAGATCTGGAAGCCGATCTCGGCGCCGATGCTGTAGATGACCGTGGGGTTATTTGTCTGGCTGATGCTGATAGAGCTGGTGAAGGAGGCGTATGCGCGCAGGCCGACGCCGACAACCCCGCGGACTCCCACGCCAAACGAGACGCCCGCTTGGGCGCAGATGATGATGATAAGGGGGGATCCCCAGGAGTCGTGGCTGACGTCTTCGAGCCAGTTCTTGAAAACGAGGCCGGCGCCGAACCTAACCTGTAGGCTGGCCGTGATATCGAAGTTGAAGTACATCGGCATGAAGCCGATCGCAAATTGGTTGCCGCCGCTGTAGTCCAGGCCGAACTTGCCGCACACGCCAAGGAAGCCGGAGCCCTTCGTGTCGCCACGCATGGTCTGTTTGTCGATATACTCGCACTTCACATAGGCCATCACCGACAAATCAAAGTTTATCGAGAGGCTCCTGGTAAAGCTAGCGGATCCCAAGAAGTCGTTGTCGAGGGTGCAGTCGGCATAGGCGGCCTCGGTGTTGTCGAGGGCGAAATCCAGGGTCTTCTGCTTCCAGTTGTCGACGCCGCTCCAGCCCCATTTTCCGCCGGCCATCTTGAGCCTCTGGTCTTTGGGGATGTCGACCGTCTTGCCATTCTCGCTGCGGTAGAACTGGTAGGACAAGATGGTGCCCGACAGGCCAAAGTTGCCGGAGGCGTCGCTAAAGACCTCGAGCGGAAAAAAGGGGAGGCCAAAGGAGAAGCCGTCGCTCTCGCCGAAGAACCAGGCCATTCCAAACAGGTCGGGACGATCCGCCGTCTCTTGGAGCGACATTCCCGGGGAGCACTGGAGCTTGTCGGTAGCCTGAGCGAAGATGATCGCCTGCTCGAACTCGACCGCAAGGGTCGCGGTCTTGGCGGCCTCGCCAGCGGCAGCAAAGCGCACGCGCATCTTCTGGCCGCGGGAGATCTTGCTTAGGAAGTAATCGGTGAAGGATGCCTTGCGGACGTTGGGGTTGCTCGAGTCCGGGGCGGCCGTGGCGCGCGCCCACTCGGTGTCGTCGACGATGAGGGAGACCTCGACGTCGCCGGAGAAACCTTGGGTGCGGGCCACCTCGACCGTCACGGTGTGCTCGATGTCGTTGTAGTCGCCCACCTGCATGGGCACCGAGCTGTGCAGGATGTCGATATCGTCCAGGGAGACGTTGAGCAGGTAGGAGCTGCCGTCGTCTTTCTCCATGGGGATCTCAAGCACGTTGGGGCGGGTGCCGTCGTCTGCCGGGGGCACGGCGGACTCGAAGTACTCTTTGATGAAGTGCACGTCGCGGTAGCCGTCGCAGGAGGCCGTGGCGCTGCCGTGGAAGGCGTAGCTCGCGGCGTCGTCCTCGTCGCACTGGAACGAGAGGTCGCGGATGTGGGCCGGGGCAAAGCCGTCGTCGCCGGTGACCACGGTGACCTGCTTGTCGTTGTAGAGAGAGGTGATGGTCACCTTGACGCCCGCCACGGGCACGTTGCCGGACTCGGTCTTGCGCATGGCCATGACGGGGATCTCGTCGCGGCCCAGGACGTAGATGCTGAAGTGGGTCTCGCCGGCCTCGTCGGCGTAGGCGTTGATGACGGTGCCGCCGGGCGAGACGATCGAGCCCAGGAAGGTGAGGGCACCCGTGATCAGCCCACCGCCGATGAACGCGCGGCGCGAGAAGGACGGGTTGGGCATCAAAGAGGTCGACTTCGACGTCTTGCTCGCCTTTTCCGAGCGTTCGCTCGGCTTGTTATAAGGGGTGGTCGCGGTCTTGTCTAAGGGTCGCCTTGTCATGGTGGCCTCCTTGTTCGCAAGTACGCTGACTTTTGAAGTGTAACGCACCCAAGCAGGCCTTGGTTTGGCAATTATTCAGTCGACGCTAAATTTGTTGCCCCTGGTGGTATTTTTGAACCGGGGTCAATGGCGGGGCGGCGTTGACCTGGGCGCGGTTGACCTGCGCGACCTGCGCGGCCGGGCCCTAGCGCGCGGCGAGAATGGCGTTGATGAGCGCCATGACGCCGCGGTCGTTGTTGGAGGGCACGCGGTAGGCGGCGTGGGCCTCCATGTGCTTCTCGGCGTTGGTCACGATGAAGCTGTGACCCGCTGCCTCGAGCATGGGGATGTCGTTGTAGGTGTCGCCCACGGCGGCCACGTCGGCCATCGAGATGCCCAGCTTCTCGCACAGGTGGCGGATGCCGGCGCCCTTGTTGGTGCCCAGGTTCATGAAGTCGATCCACTCGCGGCCGGCATTGGTGACGTAGAGGTCGGCCTCGTAGGCGGGACGGTAGTGCTCGGCGAAGGCCTCCTCGGCGTCGTAGGCGGGGAAGAGCAGCGAGTACTTGTTGCAGTCCTCGGTGACGTCGTCGAAGCTCGCCACGTAGCGGATGTCCTTGTAGTACTTGGAGAGCTCCTGCTCGTGGGCGCGGTCGCGCTCGAGGACGTTGGCGTGGTCATAGCAGCACTGAGTGGGCACGCAACGGGCGTCGGTTGAGGCCTGTGCCAGGCCGCGGTGCCAGAGCTCAGGGTCAATGCGGTCCTGGTAGACCGTCTGGCGGCGGTGCTTGGCGATGGCGCCGTTGTCGGCGCAGAGGGCTATCCGGTCGAGGTTCTCCTCGAACATCAGGGCAAGCGTGGGCCAGGGACGGCCGCTCGCGGCGCAAAAGACGACGCCCGCCTCGTCCAGCTGGGCGATCTTCTCGGCCATGTGGGGCGGCTGGGTGCCGTCGTCGGCCAGAAGGGTGAGGTCCATGTCCACGGCCAGAAGGCGGATGTCGGCGAGGGTGGCGTCTTGCGTGTAGTCGAGCATAAGAACCTTTCGTTTACCTGGTGTTTGTTTGATGTGAGAAGGACGGGCGGGGCGGCGCGCGGGCGGCGAGAAGGCCTTACCCCTCGAAGCCCACGTCGACCTGCCTGGTGGCCCTGTCGTCCGCGGCGGCGGTGGCCAGCTGGTCGCAGCGCTCGTTCTCGGCGTGGCCCGCGTGGCCCTTGACCCAGTGCCAGCGCACGTCGTGCGGCTCGCAGGCGGCTATCAGGCGCTGCCAGAGGTCGACGTTTTTCACCGGCTTGTTGGCGGCCGTCTTCCAGCCACGGCGCTTCCAGCCGGCGATCCAGTGCTGCTTGAAGGCGTTGACCACGTACTGCGAGTCGGTGGTGAAGTCCACCGTGCAGGGGCGGCGCAGGGCCTCTAGGGCAACGATCGCGCCCAGAAGCTCCATGCGGTTGTTGGTCGTGCGCTCGAAGCCGCCCGAGAACTCGCGCTCGTGCGCAGCGCCCGCAGGGTCGGTGTAGCGAAGGATCGAGCCGTAGCCGCCCGGGCCCGGGTTCCCGCGAGAAGATCCGTCCGACCAGGCCTCTACGTGCATCGCCGCGGCGGAGCCGGCGGTTGCGTTGGGTGCGGCGGCGGGCCGTGCGGCCTCCACGATCTTCTCGCTGTTCGCCTGAGCGAACTCCTCCCAGCCGGCCACTACTTGGCCTCCGCCCAGTTGGAGCCAAAGCTCACCTCGGCGATGAGGGGCACCTTGAGCGTGGCCACGTCTTCCATGGTCTGGCGCACGAGGTCGCTCGCGGCCTGGATCTCGCACTCGGGGACCTCGAGGTCAAGCTCGTCGTGGATCTGCAGGATCAGCTTGGACTTGAGGCCCTCCTCGGCCAGGCGCCGCTCGACCTGGGCCATCGCGATCTTGATGATGTCGGCCGCCGAGCCCTGGACCGGGTGATTCATGGCGGTGCGCTCGCCAAAGGCGATGAGCTGCTTGTTCTTTTGCTGGAACTCGCGGATGTGGCGCTTGCGGCCGTACATGGTGACGGCCCAGCCGCGCTCATGGGCCAGGCGCACGGACTCGTCCAGGTAGGCGCGTACGCCGGGGTAGGCCTCGAAGTAGCGGTCGATCATTTCCTGCGCCTCGGCGCGGCTGATCTTGAGGGAAGAGGCCAGGCCAAAGGCCTGCTGGCCGTAGACGATGCCGAAGTTCACGGCCTTGGCGCGGCTCCTTAACTGCGGGGTGACCTCGTCGATGCCCACGCCAAAGACGCGCGCCGCGGTTGCCGCGTGGAAGTCCGCGCCCGAGTTGAAGGCCGCCACCAGGTGCTCATCCCCGGAGAGATGGGCCAGAAGGCGCAGCTCGATCTGGGAGTAGTCGCAGGCGAGAAACACGCTGCCCTCGGGCACCGTGAAGGCCTGGCGCACGCGGTGGCCCAGCTCGGAGCGGGTGGGGATGTTCTGCAGGTTGGGGTCGGAGCTCGAGAGGCGGCCGGTCGCGGCCACGGTCTGGTTGAGCGTCGTGTGGATGCGGCCGTCGCCGGCAACGAGCGCGGGCAGGGCGTCCAGGTAGGTGGAGCGGATCTTTGCGCGCTCGCGGTACTCCAGCACCTCGGCTACCAGCGGGTTCTTCTCGGCAAGGTCGGCCAGGACCTTAGCGTTGGTGGAGTAGAAGCCGCGCTTGGTGCGCTTCAAGCCCTGGGTGGGGAGCTGCAAGACGTCGAAGAGGATATGCGAGAGCTGCTGCGGGGAGTCGAGGTTGAACTTCTCGCCCGCGGCGTCGTAGATCTTGGCGACCATGGCGCCGATCTCGGCGCCGAGCTGGGCCGACTGCGCGGCCAGGACCTGCGTGTCGACGGCCAGGCCCTCGCGCTCCATGGCGGCAAGGACGGGAAGGAGCGGCATCTCGATGTTGGCAAAGAGGTCGGTGCCGCCGTCCTTCTCCAGGGCTGCGGCGAGAGGGGCCACCAGCTGGCGGGCAAGGGTTGCCGCGATGGCCGCCGCCGGAAGCTCGTCTGTGGGGCCGGGCGCAATAAAGCCCAGGTAGGTGAGGCAGATCTCGGCGGCCGCGTAGGAGCCGCGGTCGCTTTCCAGCAGGTAGGCCGCCACGCCCGTATCGAAGATCCGGGTGGGGTCGACGTCTGCCGCGCTGATCTGCGCGGGCTGGCTCGAGTCGGCGGGGGCCAGGGCATGGATCAGGCCCTTGACGTCGTCCGAGCAGACCTTGCCCTCCTCGAAGAGCATCTTCAAGGCGGCGTCTGCCGAGGCGCCCTCCAGGCGACAAAGAGCGCGGGGGGTCGAGGCCCACAACAGGCGCGTGAGGCCAAAGAGCGCGCCGTCCGCGCGGTCGTCGGCCGCGGCGGCGCCCACCCACTCGCCCTTGCCCATGGCGTCGGCGAGCTCGGCCAGGGCGGCGTCGCCCTCGAGCACGGGCTGCGCCTCGAAGGAGCCGGCGGGGGAGGGGGCAGCACCGTCTACCTGGGCTTCGTTTGCGTCTGCGCCTGTGGGCGCCTGCGGGTTTCTCGCCGCCGACGCCGCACTCGCGGCCGCGACCTCGACCCCGGCCGGTATCTGGTGACCGCCCAGCTTGACCAGACGGCCCGTCATGCCCGTGAAGCCCAGCGCGGAAAAGGCCGCGACCACCTGGGCCGGGTCGAAGGTGGGAAACTTCGCGTCCGCGAGGTCGATCTCGATGGGGGCGTCGGTGCGGATGGTGGCCACCTTGCGCGAGAGCAGGGCGTCTTCCTTGTGGGCTCGCAGGTTCTCGCCCATCTTGCCCTTGACCTCGTCGGCGTGGGCCAGGACCTGGTCAAGGTCACCGTACTGGACGATCAGGGCAGCGGCCTTCTTGGGGCCGATGCCGGGCACGCCGGGGATGTTGTCGGACGAGTCGCCCTTAAGGCCGTAGAAGTCGGGCACAAGCTCAGGCGTGATGCCGTGGTAGAGGTCGTCGACGCTCTCGGGCGTCATGATTGAGACGTCGCTCACGCCCTTCTTGGTCGAGACGATCTTGACCTTCTCGGTTGCCAGCTGGTACATGTCGCGATCGCCGGTGAAGAGCAGCATCTCGTAGCCCTCGGCCTCGCCGCGGCGGGCGAGGGTGCCCAAGATGTCGTCGCCTTCCCAGCCCTCGAGCTCGCAAACGGGCACGTCAAGGGCGGCAAGAAGCTCCTTCACCATGGGGAACTGCTCGTGCAGGGCGGGGTCCATGGGCGGGCGCTGCGCCTTGTACTGGGGCAGCATCTCCATGCGCACGCGGGGTTTGCCCTTGTCGAAGGCGCAGATCACGCCGTCGGGCTTGAAGGTGCCCACCATCTTGATGAACATGTTGAAGAAGCCGAAGAGGGCGTTGGTCGAGCGGCCGTCGGGCGCGCTCATGGGCTGGCGGATGGCGTGGAAAGCGCGGTGCATCAGCGAGTTTCCGTCGATGACGGCGATGGTCTTGGACATAGGGCTCCTTGTGCGGCGTTTTTGTCGGCCCCTATTGTATCCGCCGCACGCCCGGCTTTTGATGCCGTTCGAAGGAACACGCAATATGACCGGGCCTCGAAGATCGAGGGGTTGTTTGATGCCCGGGTGGCCCGTTCCTTTCAAATTTAGGGGTTGTCTGATACACGCGCGCCCTCCCACTTTCAATTTGGGGACTTGTCTGATGATTCGGAATCAGACAAGTCCTGGATTTGA
>CAVDTK010000026.1:0-20467 GCA_963611755.1 Oscillibacter sp. ER4 | reverse complement strand
CGACGCCTCCGGCCCCAAGCACCTCGACTACACGCTGACCCGCGCCGAGTTCGAGCGCATCACGCGTGACCTTCTCGACCGCTGCAAGGGTCCTGTCACCAAGGCTCTCCAGGACGCCAACCTGCAGATCTCCCAGGTCGACGAGGTCATTCTCGTCGGCGGCTCCAGCCGTATGCCCGCCGTCCAGGACCTCGTGAAGTCCATGACCGGCAAGCAGCCCAACATGTCCGTGAACCCCGACGAGGTCGTTGCCGACGGCGCGGCTGTCCAGGGCGGCGTCCTGACCGGCGATGTCTCGGGCATCCTGCTGCTCGACGTCACCCCGCTTTCCCTGGGCGTCGAGACCATGGGCGGCGTCATGACCAAGATGATCGACCGCAACACCACCATCCCGACCTCCAAGACCGAGGTGTACTCCACCGCCGCCGACAACCAGACCTCCGTTGAGATCAACGTCCTGCAGGGCGAGCGCGAGATGGCCGCGGACAACAAGTCCCTGGGCAAGTTCAACCTCTCCGGCATCCCGGCCGCCCGCCGCGGCATCCCGCAGATCGAGGTCACCTTCGACATCGACGCCAACGGCATCGTGAAGGTCACCGCCAAGGACAAGGGCACCGGCAAGGAGCAGCAGATCACCATCTCCGGCTCCACCGCCCTGTCCGACGACGAGGTCGATCGCATGGTCAAGGACGCCGAGTCCCACGCCGAGGAGGACAAGAAGCACAAGGACGAGATCGAGGTCCGCAACCAGACCGATTCTTTGTGCTACGGCGCCGAGCAGACCCTCTCTGACCTGGGCGACAAGGTCCCCGCAGATCAGAAGTCCGAGGTCGAGGCCGCTATCGCCGAGGCCAAGAAGGCGCTTGAGGGCACCGACATCGAGGCCATCAAGGCTGCTGGCGAGAAGCTCACCGCTGCTTCCCAGAAGCTCGCGCAGATCGTCTACTCCAACACCGAGGAGCAGACCGCTCCCGGCTCCGGCGCTGGTGCCGCCGGCTCTGCCGACGACGTGGTGGACGCCGACTACGAGGTTGTCGACGACGACAAGTAATCCGCGCACGACCAAGCGTTAGCGCAGCTAGAGTAACGTGACGGAGGCGCTCAGAGATGGGCGCCTCCTTAGGATGCAGAAGAGGAGGGTGACGTGAAGGTGCCCATAGATGATGTTGAAGAGACCAAGGATGAGGTTGCCCAGGCCGAGCCCGAGGTAGAGGTTGTGGATGAGGCGGCAGACGCCGCGGAGCTGGACGACGAGCAGGCCCGCGTAGAGGCCGCCATCCGCGCAGGTGAGGAGGCCGCCGAGAAGGAGCTGGCCGCCGACGCCAACAAGATCCGCCAGGAGCGCGACGAGCTGGCAACCAAGCTGGCTGGCGTCCAGGACGAGATCGACGATGCCAAGAAGAAGGCCGCCGACGCCAACGAGCGCTACATGCGCCTGCAGGCCGACTGGGACAACTACCGCCGCCGTACCGCCGCGGAGCGCCTGGCCGAGAAGGAGCGTGCCGCCGAGAAGCTCGTGTGCGACCTTCTCCCCGTCATCGACGACATGGAGCGCGCGCTCGAGCACGCCGGCAAGACCGAGGCCAACGAGCAGATGCAGACCTTCGTCGACGGCGTCTCGGCGGTCCACGCCAAGATGCTGGGCGTCCTGGCGGCCGAGGGCGTCGAGCCCATCGACCCGGCGGGCCAGCCTTTCGAGCCCTTGTCCCACCAGGCCGTTGGCCGCGTGGAGGACAAGGAGGCCTACGACGAGACCGTGGCCCAGGTGTACCAGAAGGGCTACCGCATGGGCGACAAGGTCATCCGCACCGCGATGGTGACCGTCACCTTCGGCGGGCCAAAGCGCCCCGCGGAGGAGCCTCCGGCAGACGCCGAGGCCGAGTCCGGCGAGGGCAGCCCTGCTCAGGATGACAAAGAGTAACAACAAGCTCGGCGCCCAGGCTTGACCGTCTGGGCGCGTCTTATGAGAGGGGGTCGTGCCAACATGGCAGGCAATCAGAACTATTACGACGTACTTGGCGTGAAGCGCGACGCCACGGACGACGAGATCAAGAAGGCGTTCAGGAAGCTCGCGGCCAAGAACCACCCCGATCGCGGCGGCGACGAGAAGAAATTCGCCGAGATCAGCGAGGCCTACACCACGCTTTCCGATCCCAAGAAGCGCAAGGAATATGACCAGCTGCTGATGTTCGGCGGCATTCCGGGCAGCGGCTTTGGTGGCGGCCCGGGCCGTGGCGGCTACACCTACACCACCAACGTCGACAGCGACTTCTTTAGCAACTTCGCCGACGGCGGCTTTGGCGGCTTCGACTTTGGCTCCATCTTTGGCGGGGCGGCAGGCGGCGGCGCCAACCGCGCGCGCAGGCGCCCGACCAAGGGCCGCGACCTCACGATGTCGATCGACGTCACGGCCGAGGAGGCCCTGTACGGCGGCAGCAGGAAGGTCTCCTTTAGCTCGCCGTCCACCGGCCAGTCGCAGACCATCACCGTGCGCATCCCGTCCGGCGCCTACGACGGCGGCAAGCTGCGCGTCCACGGCTACGGCGAGGACGGCGTCGCGGGCGGCGAGAAGGGCGACCTGGTCATCACCCTTAACGTGGCCGAGCACCCGCTGTTCAAGCGCGACGGCGCCGACATTCGCATCGAGTACCCCATCAGCATGTACGAGGCGGCCCTGGGCTGCAAGATCAGCATCCCCATGCCTTACGGCAACGACGCCCTGCTCAACATACCCGCGGGCACGCAGGCGGGCAGGACGTTCCGCATCCCGGACAAGGGCGCGCCGGACATCAAGCACAAGGGCAAGAACGGCTCGGTCTACGTGACGGTGCAGGTCAAGATCCCGACGATGCTCTCCAAGAAGGAGCGCGACGCGTTAGAGGCCCTGGCGGCCGCCGACGATCGCAGCTACCGCGAGGGCTTCGACAAGAACGCACGGAAGGACGCTGATCGCAATGGCGCGTAGCGACCGCGAGAGCAGGAACAAGCCGCTGTACATGATCAGCGTCGCGGCCGAGCTCACGGGCATGCACCCGCAGACCCTGCGCGTCTATGAGCAGAAGGGCCTTGTCACCCCTGGTCGATCCAGGGGAAACACGCGCCTGTACTCGCAGGCCGACATCGAGCGGCTGGAGCTTATCTCCAAGCTGACCGACGAGGGCATCAACTTGGCCGGCGTGGTGCGCATCATCGACATGCGCGAGCGCGCCGACCAGCTTGAGGCCGAGTGCGAGGAGCTGCGCGAGAAGGTCCGCTCGATGGAGGAGGAGCTGCGTGAGTACCGCGTGCAGGAGCGCATCACGTCGCTTGCGCGCTACGACGGCTCCAACCCCGAGCAGATCATGCGGAAGCTCTTGGGCGGCGGGTCGTCCGAGGAGGCCGGGGAGTAGCGGATTGGGCTTCTCAACATCCGATTAGTGTACATAAATACAATAAAGGCCCCAAAATCGCGGTGATTTTGGGGCTTTCCTTATAATTGTGTACGCTATTCGGCGTCTGCTGGGTCGTCGTCCATCGCGAACGCGGTTTTCCATGCGTCGCGGTACGCCTGGATCATGCGCTGGTCCTCGGCGTACAGCTCGCGGAGAAGCTCTTCTCCGCGCTGGCCGGGGAGAAGCGACCAGATCAGGCGCTGGCGCTTCTTGGCGATGTTCGGGCGATCCATAAAGGCCTTCTCGGCCGAGAAGTCGCGGCCCGTCTCGCGCGCGATCAGGTCCATGACCTGCGACATCACGGCGTCGAGGCCGCCTTCTTCATAGAGGTCCTCGCTCGTCACGGGTAAGACCGTGTAGCCGGCGGTGAGAAGGTCGCGCGAGCGGCGCTTGTCGCCCACGATGCGGGCGCGAGCCTGCGCGATGGCCTCGCGCTCGTGGTCGGTCCCGGCCGCGGCGACCACGTCCTGCAGCCCGAAGTGCACGCCGCCGTCGTAGTTGAGGCCTACGTGCGTGCCCGCAAACAGGACGTCCGGCACGCGCGTGGCTTCGGGGTTCACCTGAACGCGCTGGTTGAGCACCATGTCGCCCAGTCCGTAGCCCATCTCGATGGTGGGCATCACGGCCAGCGCGGCGATCAGGGCCTCGGCGGGCGACCAGGCGTTCTCGCGCAGGTAGGGCAGCATGCGGCGCGCTCCGTCTGCGCCGGGCACGTATTTGCAGCCGGCGAGAAACGCCCCGATCTTCCCGGCAGTCGTTACCGGGGCGACGCTGTAGGTGACCTCGCCGTCGCGCGGGGACACGGCATCGCGCGAGTAGGCGCCGCAGAGCTCGTAGCCCAAAAGAAGCTGCGCCTCGGCACGCGTGTGGGCGCCAAGCTCAACGAAGACCAGCTCGGGGCAGGCAAGGGCGACGCCGTGGCCCACGTCGATGAAGGCGCCGGCGGGCAGGTTCGCGTAGGTCGCGCACTCGACGCCCGCGGTACGGACGCGCTTCTTGGCGTCCGGGGTCGCCACGTGAATGGGGCGCTTGGGATCCAAGGTCGAGGCGTCTATGCCAATGAACCCCAGGCCAAAGCACTTGGCTGTCCAGCGCTGTGCGGGCGCGGGATCGGGGACCGGCAGGTCGATCTTCTCGCCAAGCTGCACGTCGGGGCATTTGCCCGAGCGAATGTTGCGCCAGGCCTGCAGGGCGGTCGTTCCGGTGAGGGCGATTTGCATGAGGAGGCTCCTCTCGGCAAAGAAATGTTGGAATTAGTGTACACAATTATAAGCGGTCCTCTGTACGAGGCATGTATTTTGAGCGGGTATTGTATTTATGTACACTAAATACGAAGTCCGGGGTTCTTGTGGCCGCCTGCAAAAATCTATTGTGTGCGCACTTAGATTTTCTGAATGCAAGCCCAGTATGTTGGGAATAACGTTCCTTGATAACCGAGAAACCCAGAAAGGGTGACAAGTATGAGACTAGAAAAGTGGGCGGTTACCGCCCAGGAGGCCCTGCAAGCCTCCATCGGCATTGCCACGGACGCAAGCGCGCCCCAGGTAGAGCCGCTACACCTGCTTAAGGCGCTGCTCGACTCGCAGGAGAGGAACCTCGCCTCAATCATCGAGCGCATCGGCGCAGACCCCAAGTCAATCGAGACCCAGGTCGAGCAGGCCATCGCCCGCGCGCCCCGCGTTTCGGGCGACAATGGCCAACTCAGCATGAGCGACGGCATTATCCGCGTGGGCAACGCCGCCGAGAAGCTCGCGTCCAAGCTCGAGGACGCCTACGTGACCAGCGAGCATCTTCTCTGCGCCCTGGCCGACGACAAGTCCGAGGCCGGTAGCATCCTGAAGTCCGCCGGCGTCACGTCCAAGCGCGTCCAGGAGGTCTACGAGGCCCTTCGCGGTGACGAGCGCGTGACCAGTAAGGATTCCAAGACCGAGTTCGAGGCCCTGTCCAAGTACGGCCGCAACGTCACCGACATGGCGCGCCAGGGCAAGCTCGACCCGGTCATCGGCCGTGTCGAGGAGATCCGCCGCACCATCCAGGTCCTTTCTCGCCGTACTAAGAACAACCCGGTGCTCATCGGCGAGCCGGGCGTGGGCAAGACGGCCATCGTCGAGGGCCTGGCCCAGCGCATCGTCAACGGCGACGTGCCCTCGACCCTGCGCGACAAGGAACTCGTTGAGCTTGACATGTCCGCCCTGGTGGCGGGCGCCAAGTACCGCGGCGAGTTCGAGGAGCGCCTGAAGTCCGTGCTCAAGGAGGTCGAGAAGTCCGACGGCCGCATCATCTTGTTCATCGACGAGCTGCACACCATCGTGGGCGCCGGCGCGACCGAGGGCTCCATGGACGCCGGCAACATCTTGAAGCCGGCCCTTGCCCGCGGTGAGCTGCACGCCATTGGCGCGACGACCCTGGACGAGTACCGCAAATACATCGAGAAGGACCAGGCCCTGGCCCGCCGCTTCCAGACCGTCATGGTGGGGGAGCCCACGGTCGAGGACACCATCAGCATCCTGCGCGGCCTGAAGGACCGCTACGAGCAGCATCACCGTGTGCGTATCACCGACGCGGCGCTGGTTAGCGCGGCGGACCTGTCGAACCGTTACATCTCGGATCGCTTCTTGCCCGATAAGGCCATCGACCTGGTGGACGAGGCCGCGAGCCGCCTGCGCATGGAGCTCGACTCCATGCCCGTGGAGATCGACGCCGTCGACCGCCAGCTCACGCAGATGCAGATCGAGGAGCAGGCCCTCATGAAGGAGGAGGACGAGGCCTCCCGTGAGCGTCTTGAGGCCCTGCGCCAGGAGATCGCCACCACGCGCGAGAAGCTCGACGGCATGAAGGCCAACTGGGAAAACGAGAAGGGCGCGATCGACCGCGTCCAGGACCTCAAGTCCCAGATCGAGGACGCCAAGACCGAGATGGAGCGCGTGACGCGCGAGGGCGACCTGGCCCGCGCCTCTGAGCTGCGCTATTCCACGATCCCCAGCCTGCAGCGCAGCTACGAGGAGGCCGAGGCCGCGCTCAACGCCAAGCAGGAGGACGGCGGCCTTCTCAAGGAGGAAGTCACCACCGACGAGATCGCCGAGGTCGTCTCGTCTTGGACCGGCGTGCCCGTCTCCAAGATGATGCAGGGCGAGATGGACAAGCTCAAGAACCTGGAGGACGAGCTGCACAAGCGCGTCATCGGCCAGGACGAGGCCGTCTCGGCCGTGGCCGCCGCCGTGCGCCGCAGCCGCGCGGGCCTCTCTGACCCTGACCGCCCCATCGGCAGCTTCTTCTTCCTGGGCCCCACCGGCGTGGGCAAGACCGAGCTGGCAAAGGCCCTGGCAGAGTGCCTGTTCGACGACGAGCGCTCGCTTGTGCGCATCGACATGTCCGAGTACATGGAGAAGTTCAGCGTCCAGCGCCTTATCGGCGCGCCCCCGGGATACGTGGGCTACGACGAGGGTGGCCAGCTCACCGAGGCCGTGCGCCGTCACCCCTACTCCGTCATCCTTCTGGACGAGATGGAGAAGGCGCACCCCGACGTCTTCAATGTCCTGCTCCAGGTGCTCGACGACGGCCGCCTGACCGACGGTCAGGGCCGCGTGGTGAGCTTCAAGAACACGATCATCATCATGACGTCCAACGTGGGCAGCCAATTCATCGCAGGTGAGGGGGCTAGCGGCAACGCCGAGGAGGGCAGGCGCCAGGCCACCGAGGCCTTGCGCCAGACCTTCAAGCCCGAGTTCCTCAACCGTATCGACGATATCGTGGTCTTCTCTTCCCTGGGCTTGGCTGACATCGAGAAGATCGTGGACATCCAGCTCAAGGACGTGCGCGAGCGCCTTGACCGCGACCGCATTACGCTGGAGCTTAGCTCCTCGGCCATGCAGTCGCTGGCGATCGACGGACTCGACCCGGTCTACGGCGCGCGCCCGCTCAAGCGCCTGATCCAGCGCGAGGTCGTGGACAACGTGGCCAACCTCATCATCGGAGGTCAGCTGCACGAGGGCGATACCGTGCGCATCGACGTCGGCGACAACGACCAGCTGGTGGCGAGCAGGGCGTAAGGGCTGCGGGGCCGGCCACGGCAGGGCAACGGCAGGCCGCGAGGCTTCATCTTTGTGAGCGACGGGACGGGTGCGCAGGCGCCCGTCCTTCGTTTTTCGGGCGGTCTTGTGCGTTGCCGCCGGGCGCGACGGGTGTCTCGCCGCGTTTTACGCGGTAGGATAGGCAGTAATGCCGCAACCCCTGAAAACAGGAGACAAGCATGTCTGATTTGAACAACCTTCCTGACCTGGACGATTCCCAGGCAACCGCGCTTTCGACCGCTGCTGGCGAGAAGGGCGCCGCGCCCGCTGCCGCGGTCCCCGTGGACCCCGAGGCCACGGTCCTCGCCGCCGCCGCGGACCCGGAGGCCACCGTGCTGGTCGTCCCCGACCCCGCGGACGACCCCACCGACGCCCCGGACCCCGAGGCCACGGTCCTCTCGGACGCCGCCCCCACCACGGTCGTGCCCGAGCCGCCCACCACGTTCAACCCCATCCCGGCCCCCATGACCGACGTCATGCCCGGCCACGACGGCCTGGACGCGATGGACGACCCGTACTACTCGCCGGCCGTCATGCAGGACCTCACCACCGCGCACGCGCCGGTCTCCATCGACTCGCCGGTCAAGAGCACTTCTCAGAAGAAGCGCCGCCGCAACATCGTGTGGACGGTGATCATCGCGATCCTGCTCCTGGGCATGGCGGGCGCTGCGGGCTACTACACCTACCAGCAGGAATTTTGGGGCGGCAAGACCGTGCCTTCTGTCCTGGGCAAGACTGAGGTCGAGGCGCGCCAAATGCTTGAGGCCTCCGGCTTTAAGGTGACCAGCCAGCAGCAGGCCTCCGACCAGACCGCCGGCACCGTCCTGGCCTGCGACCCCGAGCCCGGCCGTCGCGCCGACCCGGCCGGCGGCGCGACCATCACCGTGGCGGCCGCCCGCACGGTCCCGCAGGTGGTGGGCAAGACGCAGGATGAGGCCAAGAAGCTCCTTTCCGAGGCCGGCGCCAGCAACGTGGTCCTCTCGTTTGTCATATCAGACCAGGCGGAGGGCACCGTCGTCTCGGTCGACCCCAAGGAGGGGGCGACGTTTGTGGCAACCGACAAGATCACCTTGTCTGTGGCGCAGCCCTACACCGTCCCGGCTGTCGTGGGCCTCTCGCTTTCCGAGGCGCAGGCGGCCCTGACCTCGGCGGGCCTCACCTCCAACGTGACCTACGTCGAGTCCGAGAAGTCCGGCAACACGGTGATCTCCGCCACGCCCGAGCCGGGCACCAAGGCCTCCGCCGGCATGGCCGTCGAGCTCAAGGTTTCTTCTCCGTACCCGTCGAGCACCACCAAGCTAGCCGACTACTTTGACTGCACGCCCCAGGAAGTGGCCGCCTACCTGCAGAAAGAGGGCTTCTCGCTGCTGTATGGCTCTAAGTACGGCAACGGCGACGCGCACGCGGTCTACGCCAACTCCGCCGGCGACATGCTGACCGTGAGCGACGAGCCCGAGTCCGGCGCCTACTCCAACGACGCGACCACGGACGTCCTGGCAGAAGGCGCGGTCATCGGCGGCATCCGCTTTGACTTTGCCACGGCCACCGCCCCCTCGACCGCCGAGACCACCGACGGCCTCAAGGCCGTTATGGCCGCCTGCGGGTTCGACGGCCTCAAGGAGACCACGACCCAGGCCGACATGGCCTCCGCGATGAACATCGACATGGGCGTCTCGCACTTCATCTGTGGCTACGGCGAGCAGGACGGCTACTCGTGGGCGGTCCTCATTGGCGGCAACACCGCAGGTCGCAGCGCCGTCACGGTGCTGATGTGCCCCAAGAGCCGCTTCAACGGCGGCATCGACCTGGCCGAGTTCGGCAACAAGGCGAGCCTGTGCGTGGCGTTCTACAACATCGTGATGAGGTGATGACGATGGCTTTGCCTGGCGAGAAGAACGACGGGGCGTCCGGCGGCGCGGCGCCCGGCGTCGCGACTTCGGCCCACGATCCTGCCACGACGGCCGTCACGGCCATAAAAGACGAGGTCAACAAGGAGTTCTTGCGTGCCGAGAACGAGGACGACGACGGCTACGACCCCTACTCGGATCGCCGGCCCGTCTCGGAGCCACTCTTCGAGCGCGATCCCTGGGCATAAACGCGAAGGCGCCCGAACTCGCATCCCCGCGGGTTCGGGCGCCTTTTTTGGTCTGGTCGCGCTGGCCGGCCGGCTGTTCTCGCGCGTCTTACGAGAAGCCCTCCAGCGACCCCGAGTACTCAAGCTCGACCACGGTGCCTACCTTGACCAGGGATCCTGCCTGCACCGATGCCGAGACAACGGCGGGTTCGTCCGCATTACTTTCGGGGTCAACCGCGTGCTGCGTGAGAGACGGACTTGCCGTGAGGCCGTTCTCTTGCAAGGCGGCGGTCGCCTCGGTGGGGGACATGCCAATGACGTTGGGCATCCTCACCTTGCTCGTGACGACGACAAAGACGTTGCCGTCCCACGGGTTGCCCTCAATGGCGTCAGTGAAGGCGTACTGCGCGCAGCAGTTCTCGCGGTCGACGCCGACCGGCTCAAGGATGTGCAGGTGCTTGGCACCAAGACTACGGTACGTCTCTTTGATCTCAGCCAAAGACATGGGAGTCATTCCCGCGCTCGCCGGGATGAAGCCCGACGGCGCATAGGAGGGCGAGGTCGATTGCTGCGCGTCTGCGTCAAGCCCGGACTCCGCGATGGTCTTCTCGCCATTTGATTTAGAGCACCCGGCCATAAACGCGCTGCTAGCGATTGCCGCGCCGGCGAGAAAATCACGCCGGGAGATGCTGTTTTGGCTCATGATTCCTCTTTTCGACCGAAGAAAATAACGTTGGACAAACTGTGACTTATGCCGTCTGGACCGTCTGTCTTTTTTAGGTATGCAATCGGCTTAGACAGTGGTCTAATTGTCTAAAAGTACCCCCTTGTTGAAAGGGCCAGAGTGACGAGAAGAGCCATGCAAAGCTTGGGATATGACGAGGTCATCTGGTGCGTGTGGGGGACAGTCCTGTTTTGTGTTCCATGGCCCGGAGCCTTTATCTCGCTTGGGCTTGGGACGAGCTTGGAGGTTATGTTTCCGTTGCTGCTTCGCCCGGTATCTCTGGGACTAGCGTTGGCGGCGGTTTCCGTAGCTAAGCAAGCTTTTGTGGACCCTCCACGCTTTATGGACAGGCTCCGAAACTTTAAGCCGTTGCCCTTCTTACTTACGGCCGCTTCCTTGATCCTGATGCTTGCGGCCGTGTTCAAGGAATGTTGGGAAAGCGCCAACGGGATGCCTCTGATAGATCCAGAGCTTGACTGCCTTGTTGGGCTCGGGCAATCTGTTTCGATTCTCTTGTGGATTGCATATGCGGCAATTTGCGAGAGCGTCCCCGGGGTAAGTGACGGGGCTGCTGCGGTTTGTGGCTGCGAGGCCGCGTCTTGCTCTTCGTGGCAGGGTCTCTTCGCGACATATATTCTTGGTGTTTTAGGACCCGTTTGCCTAACGTTGATATCTGCCCTGGTGGGAGCCGCGGTCGGCATTGTGGCGCTGACATTGGCGTTTCCCTTGATGTTTCTCAGTATTTCTCCGGCAAGTGGCAGGATGACGTCGGCGCTCTCCTTTACCAAGGGGCTTCTGCTGTCGCTTTTGGCAAATGATTTCGCCGCGCAACTGTGCCTTGACGGCGTTGACGCAAGAGCATGCGCGGTCATATTGTTGCTTATCCTGGCGATGGCTTTGGCTGTTCCGCTCTTGAGGCGCCATATCGTCAAAGGCGCCATCAGCGCCGATAAGGGAATAGTCGCCGATTTGAATGAGGATCCCTACGGTGCGCTGGAGATGCTGAGCGCGCGAGAGAAGCAGGTCCTTGTGGCATGGCTTGGCGGTATGAGAAATTCCGACATTGCTCTTGAGCTCGGGCTAAGACCCGGAACGGTGGGGACCTATAGGAACAGGGCGGCGGAAAAGCTCAGCGTTGACGTAGCAGAGCTGGAATCCATGAGAAGGCGGCTACTGTCAAAGGAAGACACTGGGGTCGTTGTCGAGAATAGCCCGGAGATTCCTTTCTGGGAGGGCCTGCTTCTTACGCTTCTGCTGCTTGCGGCTGTTGTCCCCGCCAAGGGAGGGCTGCCGCTAAGTGCTCTTAAGGCGTTGGCATTCGTCTTTGCGGCATTCGCCGTCTTTCAGCCGGATGATCGAGAGGTTGAGGTGGACGCCTCATTTCCGTACCGGTGGATCTGGCCCTGGGTTTCTGGGGCACTTCTTATGGCGTTAACTCGGCTTGCGGCAATTATCGCGGTGTCTCCCACGTTTTATTTCGACAATCTGGGGCTCTGTATAATTATCGCCTTCTGTGTTGTGGGCGGTGCCTGTTGGCCAACGGCGGACGCCGAGGGCAAGCGAAGGCCTTTTCTTGTGCCTGGTCAAAAAGCCGGATGTTACTGTGCTTCCTTGGGAACAGGGCTTTCGTATGCGTCATATACCCACCTGTCGTTGGGGTTAGGGCCAACTAGGTCTTGCGTCGTGCTCATGGCGTTGTTTGGGCTTTTGCTCTACAAGACGCGAGAAGAGCTTATGGTCACAGGCAGCGGTTGCGAAAAAGGCAATGAAGATCGCACCTTGAGTTACCTGAAGGGGCGGGGGCTTAATGACCTGCAGGCGCAGGTTGCTCTCCTAACTTGTAACGGGAAAAGCCGCAAGCAAATATGCGAAACACTTTGTATTGCCCCCGGGACCGTGAACTCATACAGGTCGACTGCCTATAGAGTGCTCGGAGTGCACTCGGCGGCGGAGCTGAGGGATTTGCTTGGCTCGGAGGCGGGCCTGAGGCTGTCTTAGCGTATTGCATACCTGTCAGAGACATGACATTTCCGCTGTATAGGGTGACTCTTCTTTTTATGGCTTCGACAAGAAGGAAGGTCATATGAAAAAGAGAATCACCCTGTCTGTCCTTATGACTATTGCTGGCTGCTGGCTTGCCGCAATGGCGGGGCCGTGCGTGGCCGATGCGTTGCCGGCGCGCGATATCGTGTGCCCAAGAGTGACCCATGTCAGGATTGCTGATCCATATGCGCCGTCGGCTTGTTCGTGGTACGGCGGAACGCTCGCGTTAAAAAGTTCGGCGAATCTGGGGCCGTTCTCTTTCGACGGCTCCAACGTCGGTATTGAAATGACCTGCTCCTCCTCAAGTAGCGGCTCTTTTAGGGTCGTCTTATATCGAGGAAACAGAGTCGGTGACGGAACAAAGATAGGCAGCGCGTTTTTCTCGCGTCAGGGATTTACCAAGGCGACATGGAGCAATGTAGGGTCGGGAAATTACTACTTTGCGATGAGTAATGCGGGAGGCGCCACGGTGACATCGAGCGATGTCGCCATGTACAGCTGGTAGATAAGTGCATAAAGGGTGGTGAACTGGCAGATGGATCAGCAGGTCTTGGCAATTCAGCGCTGGCTTAACGCAACGTATAGCTCGTATGACGGATGGGTTTTTCTGCTCGAGGACGGTGTGACGGGGTGGCAAACGATCTACGGCCTAAGAAGAGGCTTGCAGCACGAGCTGGGTATCTCGCCCATGGCCTCTGGTTTTGGGAGCCAAACGGTCGCGGCTTTCAATAAGAAGCTCGGCGCGATCACGGCGGAGAGCGATACCCCGGCGAATGTCTTGACCATCTTGAGCGGATCGCTTTGGTGTAAGGGCTTTTCCGGTGTTGTGGGAAGTGTTGGGGCGACGTTCTCAAAAATGGCTTCAAGCATTGCTCGGGTGCGAGAGAACCTAGGGCTTGGTGACACATCGGTTTCGGTCGACGTCAAGCTCATGGCCTTTCTGCTCTCGATGGACACATGCACCGTTTCTTCAAGCGGAAGCGAAGCGGTTCGAGAGGTTCAGCAGTGGCTAAACGCCAAGTATTTGAGACGCCGTGATTTCTCTTTGGTCCCCTGCGATGGTCTTACTTCGCGGCAAATGCTCACAGCATTTCTCTATGCGCTGCAGTATGAGATCGGGATGGCAGATGGAACGGCGAATGGCAACTTTGGCCCCGGAACCAGAGCAGGCATAAAGTCCAAGGCCGCGATTTCCCTGGGAAGTGTGGATTCTTCTGCCAACTATGTGCATCTATTTAGCGGTCTCCTTAGATATAACGGCTACTTGCAGATTGCCTTTGACGGCTTCTTTACCTCGGCAAAGATGTCGACGGCTAAGGAATTCCAGCGGTTTATGGGGCTTGAGCCGAGCGGTGCTGGCGATTATCAGACTTGGTGTTCGCTGCTTGTCTCTTGCGGGGATACCGACCGCGTGGTATCTGGTTTTGACACGAGCACTCAGCTGGCAACGGCGGAAGCCGCGGCAGTTGTCAAAGCTGGCTATAGTTACATCGGACGATATCTGGTTGGAACAAGTAAACGCATTACGGCCGAAGAACTGCTCGGGCTTAAGGCGGCCGGGCTTAGGCTCTTTCCAATAATGCAGCGGTTCAACAACTCTGCTTCTACAATGACGCATGAGGCCGGCTTGGAACAGGGCCTCGATGCGATTGAGCGTGCCCATGCCTTAGACTTGCCGTCCGCTTCCACTCTATTCTTCGCGGTCGATTTCGATCCGGGGCAAAGTGAGATAGAAGGATGCGTGACGCGCTACTTCCAGGGAGTTAATGAGGCGGTCTCTGCGGCATTTGGCTATAAGGTCGGCGTATATGGAACGCGTAACGTGTGCCGCGTCATCGCAAGCAAAGGTCTTGCCTCGGCATCGTTTGTCGCCGGGATGTCATGGGCTTGGTCTGGGAATATGGGTTACAAGATGCCTGACAATTGGGGTTATAACCAGATAGCTGGTGACAAGATCGCTCTGCCCTCGCGCAGCGTCGAGATCGATAAGGTGGCCGTTAGGTCGTCGGCCCCCAGCGTATCGCTCGAAGAGGTGAGAAGAGCTCCCACCGCTGTCGGTCCCTATGCAGATGATGCGGGATTCGATTTGCTGTATTCCTTTGCGGTCCGGGCGGAGCTGGAAGCCGCGCGAACGGACTCGTCTTTGTCGGCCGAACAGGTCTGCCGGTTGGCGCTTAATTGGGCGAGGAAGGCACGCTATACGGGAATGATGTGGGATACCTATCTAACGGAAGAGCAGGTCTTCTCTTCTGTGGTTTCATCGTTTGAGGCCAAGATGTCATCATGGGGCTATGCGAATAAGATTAGGCAGCCTGGGAGTGAATGCGTGGACCGTGATTCGGCGCATTTCTCAGCGACGGCATTCGGTTGCATCAAGTGGCGCGGAGGTTCCCTGGATCGTTCTGCCGACAAGTGCCGCATAGCTGATTTAGGCGGCTGGGCGCTTGATTTGCTGCAGCTCTGGGGAGTCTATTGCCGTACAATGCCGCTGGGCGATATGGAGACTTGGGTATCCGATTGCGTAGGCGCCTATGGGGATCCGGCCTTCGATAGAACGGATCTGATGGGGGATGCCGATGCCGTCGTTCTTGCGTCGTTGGTTCCCCAGGGCGGTGAGGTCGTCTTTTCCGAGGCGATCCGTCAACTTCTTGGTATGGACGTGGCGGCGCGCCTCGGTAAGTTCTATGAGCTGCGATTCGCATCGACTGAGAGTAACGTCGTCGGCTCATTTCAGTCCCTGGTCAAATGGGATGATTCAAATCCCATCGTCTCGCTCTTATCGGAGCAGGTGCTTCTTGAAGCGGCGAACGCCGACAGGCTTCCCGACGAATACGAGGCCGCCTTCTTTGCCAGGGGTTTTGTTTCGGCCTTGAAGCGGATTATTGCGGAGGGAAAGTGATAGGCAAAACAGGTAAGCGGGTTGCGATTGCCGCGCTTGTCGTCCTCGGCGCTCTTATGGCTCTTTTTGGCTATTGGCTTGCCAACCCAATATATGAGGAGGACGGTTTCGCGGTTCTGGCGGTCAGGCAATCCGTGAGAGAGGACGGCGTGCCGACTCTTGTCACCTACTATCAAAACCGAACCGATAAAGAGGACCGAGCCCTCGTTCTCTTCGCACTCTATGACAAAGAGGGCCAAAACGTTGGTTTAGCGTATGGGGAACAGGGACCTGTCAAAACTCAGCCCGGCATGATCGGCAAGGTTGTTTGCGCCGTGGTCGAGTACAAGAACTTTCACGTGACCGCGGGCGAGGTTTCCACCGAGGAGCAGATCGAAGATGTTGATAGCTGGGAAGTTGCGAAGGTGACGTCTGCGCCGTAGCTGGCTTATGTGAGTTAGGCTGCAAGGCCGCGTTGCCTGCGGCCTTGCAGCGTTACAGCTGAAAACCGGGAAGGGCGTTTCTCGCAGCGTCGAGGAACGCCTCTTTTGAGCGGCAGGCCATGAGCTCGGGCGGGAAACCGATCTCGTTGAGCATGGCCATGACCTCCTTGACCCGGGCGATGTCGCAGCTCACGTGCGCGTCTCCGCCGTAAGAGAGCATGACGCCCAGCTCGGCGCAGCGCTCGGCGATCTTGCGGCAGCGGCTGGTCGAGCGGCCGGCCTTGAGCGGGTCTTCCAGGCTCGAGGCGTTTATCTCGATCATCTTGCCCATGTCGCGCGCGGCCTCGAGCACCGGGTCGAGCTCGAACTCGACGCCCGAGCGGCCCGGGTGCCCCAGGATCAAAACCTTGGGGTCCTGCAGCGCGTTGATGTACATCTGGCTATTCTGAGCAGGGGTTTGTTCGCGAGTGAAGTCGTTGCGGTGGATGCTTGCGATCACGTAGTCGCAGTACTCGAAGACGCGGGCCTTGAGGGTCGTGGGGTGCTTGAGCTTCTCGCCGGTGATGCTTTCCAGGACGGGGATGTCGTGGCCAAACAGGTGGCCCTCGCCGTCCGCGATGTCGGCCTCGCAGCCGCGCAGCAAGGTGACGCCGTGCCATTCGCGCGGCCAGGTGGAGAGGTTGATGAAGTACTGGAAGTTCTTGAGGGTCTGCTCGTCGAACAGCATGCTGGAGTAGTGGTCGGTGACGCCAAGGAGCTCGAGGTTCTTGGCCGCCGCGGACCTCACGTCCTCTTCGAGCGTGGAGTAGGCGTGGCGAGAAAACAACGTGTGCGTGTGGACGTCGCAGGCAATGTGGATCATGTTCTTCCCTTCACATGACGGATTGCACCCATTGTAGGCCGCGGACGCGGACATCTATGCAAAAACCGGGGTTGTCTGATGGGTGCGGACGTCTCTCCTTTCATTTTGGGGACTTGTCTGATACTTGGAGCGTCGTTTGCTTTCAATTTGAGGGGTTGTCTGATGGTTCGGAATCAGACAAGTCTGGAATTTGAAAGCGAGGAGGGCGTTGAGTATCAGACAACCCCGCGATTTGAAAGGAAGAGGCCTCGCGGGTATCAGACAACCCCGGGATTTGAAAGCGAGACGGTCCCCGGGCCGAGAAGAGGCCGGAGACCTTCGTTAAACCGTGCGTTTACCAGCGGAGAAGTGCGGCCGCGTACCGACGCTGCTCGCCTTACGCCTTGTGGCTGGAGCCCAGGTTGTCCATGTGGCTGGCGACGATGGCCGTGATCTCGTCCATGCCGGGGCGAGCGGGCTTCTTGGGGTCGAAGCAGTCGGGGTTCTCGGCCATGTAGCCCATGTAGCCGCGGCTGAACGCCTGACGCAGCTCGGTGGCATAGTTGACCTTGCAGATGCCGTTGGCGATGGCCTCGGCCACCTGGTCGTCGGGCACGCCGGAGGTGCCGTGCAGGACCAGGGGGATCTCAAGGCGCTGGCGGATGGCCTTAAGAACGCCCTGCTCGATGTGGGGGGTACCCTTGTAGACACCGTGCGCGGTGCCCACGCCGATGGCAAGCGAGGTGCAGCCGGTGCGCGCGACGAACTCCTCGGCCTCGTCCGGGTCGGTGTAGGGGTTCTCGCCCTCGACGGCCGGGCCGTCGTCCTCCTTGCCGCCGACCTTGCCGAGCTCGGCCTCGACGGGGATGCCGAGCGGGCCGGCGACCTTGGTCACGGAGGCGGTCAGCGCGATGTTGTCCTCGAAGGTGTCGTGCGAGCCGTCGATCATGACGGAGGTGTAGCCGGCGTGCATGGCCTGCATGCAGCGGTCGAAGCCGTCGCCGTGGTCCAGGTGGATGGCCACGGGAACGCTGGCCGCCTCGGCGGCGACCTTGGCCATGGCGGCAAAGTAGTCGAGGCTCGCGTACTTCACGGTGCCCGGGGTGGTCTGCATGATAACGGGGGAGCAGCGCTCCTCGGCGGCCTTGATAACGGCCATGACGAACTCGAGGTTCTCGACGTTGAAAGCGCCCACGGCGTAGTGGCCGGCCTGGGCGTCGAGCAGCATTTCCTTGGTGGTGACGAGCATACTTTCTCCTTTCGTTTGCCGGGCGATCGCCCGGTTTCCCTTGCACGGCACCCATTCTATGGATCAAGCCTCGGGCGTTTTGGCGGCTTTAGCTGCGACAAAGCCGTAACCAGGGCCAATAGAGAAAGCAAAGACAGACCGGTCGTTTCATTCGCTTGCGAGAAGGACTTTGCGCTCCGGCCGAATCTTTCAAACGAAAGCAAAAGAAATGTGATAAATTTCTTGTAAGAAAAGTAAAAGAAACACAGCTCGCACACAATTGGAGGCCGTCTTGGGAGTCATTTCATCGGAGGAGAGACGCACCGCGATCCTAGGGATGCTTGACCGGGACGCGTCGGTTCAGGTGACGCAGCTGGCCCAGGCCTTTGGGATCTCGTGCGTGACTGCCCGCGCCGACCTCGACGCGCTTGCCCGCGACGGCAAGCTGCGCCGCACGCACGGCGGCGCGACCTCGCTTTCCCGCACGCTCACGGTGTCTGTCCAGGATCGACGCATGAACGTAAACGTCGAGGCCAAGCGCGCCATCGCAAAGAAGGTCGTCCCGCTCATCAGCGACGGCGATGCGATCCTGCTGGACTCGGGCACGACCTCGCTCGAGATCGTTCGCGCCCTCTCGGGCTTCTCGGACCTCTCGATCGTGACCGACGACCTTACCATCGCGGACTTCGTGGACCGCTCGATGCCCTCGATCGACGTTGTTATGCTGGGCGGTCACCTGCGCAAAGGCCACCGCTACACCAACGGCCCCCTGGCCCTGCACTCGCTTGAGATGCTGCGCCCGGACAAGGCGTTCGTCTCGCCGACGGCCTATGCGCCCGGCCGCGGTTTCATGACCAACAACCAGGCGATGGCCGAGCTCAAGCGCGCTTTTCTGTCGTGCGCGGCCAAGACCTACGTGGTCATGGACGCCAGCAAGGTGGGGGCCAGCGGCCTCATGTGGTTTGGCAACCTGGCCGACGCGGACGCCGTCATCATGGACAAAGACCCCGACGGCCGCCTGGCCGCCGAGGTCGAGGAGCTGGAGACGCAACTTATCGTCTAGCTGCGGTTATATGGTTTGGCGAGAAGGGCTGGGGAGGGTTGAGAAACCTGCCCGCCGCGTCGAGAAACCCGCTGGCTACGCGACCTTCTCGACGACTGTGCCCGCCAGCAAGCGCTCGGCGTCGACCATGTTAAAGTGGCCGGTCGAGGCGGACAGGCAGTTGGCGGAAGCGCAGCTCATGGCATACGCCAGCTGATCCTGGGGCGCCATGCCGCGCGCCATGCCCACGGCGAAGGCGCCCACCATCGTATCGCCAGCGCCCACGGGGTTCACGACCTCGATCTTGGGGGCACGGCCGCGGAAGAGGCCCGCGTCGCACGCCATAACGGCTCCGTCGCCGCCCAGCGAGACGACTACCTGGGCAATTCCACGCTCGTGGAGCTCTTGGGCCGCGGCGTAGACCTCCTCGACCGAGGACACGGTGCGGCCCAGGATCTGGCCGATCTCGTCGGTGTTGGGCTTGACCATGGTGGGAAGGGCCTCGATGCCGCGCATCAAAAGTTCGCCCGAGGTGTCCAGGATGCAAGGCTTGCCGGCTGCCTTCACGCGGCCGATAAGGTCGACGTAGGCGTCCTTGGTTATGCCCGCCGGCACGCTGCCGTTGAAGGTAACGACGTCTGCGACCTGGGCAATCTTCGAGATCTTCTCGCTTACGGCGACCACGTCGGCGGCCGTGACCTCGCGGCCGGGCTCCAAGAACTCGGTGGACTGTCCGTCCTGGTCAAGGACGTTGATGCAGCAGCGGGTCTCGGCCTCGACCTCGACGAAGTCGTGCTCGATGCCGTCCTTGTCCAGAAGGTCGCACAGCAGGCGGCCGTTGTTGCCGCCCACAAAACCGGAGGCCAGGATCTTCTCGCCGCAGGTCGCGACTGCGCGGGCGGCGTTCAAACCCTTGCCGCCGGCGTTGTCGATGCAGGTCGCGACGCGCATCACGGTGCCGTCGACCAGCGGGCACGCCAGCTGGTAGGCCTTGTCGATAGAGGTGTTGAGCGTGATGGTCGAGATCATGGTGCCTCCTGTTTGCCGGGTTGTTTGGGCGGGCTTGCTGTTGAGGCGAATATAACCCTAAGCATCACGAGGCATGCCTGACCAGGCCTTTTTGGCGCCGTTTGAGGCCTCTTGTCTTTACTTTCTTTTGGAAGGCGCCGGGGCCCCGGTGCGGGCGAAAATCGGGGGCGCGGCAGCCGCGGCTACAGCTCGATCCTCAGCTCGACCGGGCAGTGGTCGCTGCCGTAGACCTCGTTCAAGATCGAGGCGCCCGTCACGCGGTCGGCGATGTTGTTGCTCACCAAAAAGTAGTCGATGCGCCAGCCGGCGTTCTTCTCGCGAGCCTTAAAGCGGTAGCTCCACCAGCTGTATGCGCCCTCGAGCTCGGGGAAGCGCGCGCGGAAGGTGTCGGTGAAGCCGGCTTCCAGAAGCTCGGTGAAGTCGGCACGCTCCTCGTCCGAGAACCCGGCGTTACCACGGTTGGTCTTGGGGTTCTTGAGGTCGATCTCGTTGTGGGCCACGTTGAAGTCGCCGCAGGTCACAACGGGTTTGCCCTGCGCCAGCTCGCAGAGGAACTCACGGTAGCGCCGGTCCCAGACCATGCGATCGTCGATGCGGGCCAGGCCGTCCTTGGCGTTGGGGGTGTAGACGTCCACGAACCAGTAGGTGGGAAACTCCAGGGCGC
>CAVDTK010000025.1:0-20532 GCA_963611755.1 Oscillibacter sp. ER4 | reverse complement strand
GCCCATCGTTGCCGCAGGGCCTGATTTCTGTACTTCTCGACAGGTACACGACTCGTCGATTCGGGCCCAAAAGGCGCCCGGAAGGCAAGTTCTGTACCTGCCGAGAAGTACACGAATGATGCGTTCCCCCAGACAGGCCAAAAGCCACCGGGTTAACGGCGTTCCAGGGCCGCTTTCCAACGGTCGAGGGCGGCGGCGAGAACGGCGCGCGGGCAGGCGATGTTGATGCGCTCGAAGCCCTCGCCGCAGGGGCCAAAGACATAGCCCTCGTCGGCGAAGACCAGGGCCTCGCGCGTCATGAAGCGCTCGAGCTCGGCCGCCCCCATGCCAAGGCCGCGGCAATCCAGCCACATGAGATAGGTGCCCTCGAGCGGGGTGACCTCGATGCCGTCGATGCCCGCGGCCCACTCCTCTACCAGGCGTTTATTGCCGTCGAGCACGCCGAGAAGCTCCTCAAGCCAGTTCTCGCACTCGTTGTAGGCGACCTCGCAGGCCTTGTAGCCCAAGATGTTGCACGAGAAGACCGCCTGCTCGGCGCGAAAAGCCTGCAGGCGCTCGCGCAGCTCGACGTTGGGCACGATGATGTTGCTGGTCATGAGGCCCGCGGTGTTGAAGGTCTTGGACGGGGCCGTGCAGGTCACGCTGTGCTGGGCGGCCTCGTCACTGAGCGAAGCGAACGGAATGTGGCGATGCCCCGGCATGACCAGGTCGGCGTGGATCTCGTCCGAGACCACCGTGACGCCGTTGGCCAGGCAGATGTCCGCCACGCGGCCCAGCTCATCCTTAGTCCAGACGCGGCCGACGGGGTTCGCCGGGCTGCACAGCAGAAGCACGGTGTTGCGCGTGTCCGCGGCGGCCTTCTCAAGGGCCTGGAAATCGATGCCGTAGCGACGGTCTTCTCCACGAACGAGCGGCACGTCGACGAGGGTGCGGCCGCTCGTCCTCACCGCGTCGTAGAAGGGGTAGTAGACCGGGGTGAGAAGGATGACGCCCTCCCCCGGCTGCGCGAGAAGGCGGCACAGGTGGAAGATCGCCGGGACCACGCCCGGGTAGTCCACGATCCATGACGGGTCGACGTGCCAGCCGTGGCGGCGGTCCATCCAGGAGCAAACCGCGTCGAGGTAGCCCGGCGTGGGAGACGGGTAGCCCAGCACGCACTCCGTTAGATAGTCGCTCACACCCCTCGCTATCTGCGGCGGGTTTGCGAACTCCATGTCCGCCACGGACAGCGGGACGATGCCCGCGGGCACGCCCGGGTTGGCCTTTCTCATCGCGGCCCACTTGGTCGAGCCCTGGCCCTCGCGCGAGGGCGCGTTCTCGAAGTCGTACTTCATAGGTAGCTCCTAACTTCCGGAACTTTCAAAACGCAGGGTTGTCTGATGGTCCCGGAGCTTCTCGCTTTCAAAACGCGGGGTTGTCTGATACCCGAAGGCCTTCTCGCTTTCAAATTCGAGACTTGTCTGATTCCAAACCATCAGACAACCCCGGGATTTGCAGCGAGAAGCCCCATCGGGTATCAGACAAGTCCCCAAAGTGAAAGGAGAAGGCCGCCGAGGTATCAGACAACCCCGAAAACTGCAAGCAGAGCGTAACCCGCTACTCGGACGCGCCCGCGTCGCCTTCCGCCTCACCCTGCTCGGTCGCCAGGTTCATCATGTCGACCTTGCGGATGAACGGGAAGTAGACCGCCACGGACATGGCCAGGATCACGGCCTGCATAAGCGCCGTCCTCCAGCCGCCCAGAAGGAAACCCGAGATGATCGGGGGCGTGGTCCAGGGCACCACGACACCGCTATAGGGAGGCACCAGGCCGCTCCAGATGGAGAAGTACGCGATCAGCGCGGCGAAGAGCGGCACCAGGAAGAACGGCACGGCCATCACGGGGTTGAAGACCACGGGCACGCCGAAGAGCACCGGCTCGTTGATGTTGAAGAGGTTGGGAATGCCGGCCAGGCGCCCCAGCTCGCGGCACTGCTTGGACTTGGCAAAGAAGACCAGGTAGAAGACGATGCCAAAGACGATTCCGGTGCCGGACATCATGAGGATCGTGTCAAAGAACTGCTCGGTCACGATGTGGGCGCCGTTGGCGATGGTGAGCTCCTTGCCGGCGTCTAAGATCGCCTGGTTCTCGACCAGGTTGGCGCGCAGCAGCGGCACGACGATGGAGTTCACGATCGAGGTGCCGTGCACACCGAAGAACCAGAGGAACGGCATGACCAGCGCGATCACGATGATGCCGCCGAGCGAATCGGTGAGGCCCTGCAGCGGGGTCTGGATCACGGTGTAGAGCGCCTCGACGAAGGTGGTGCTAAAGGCCAGCTTGAAGATGCCGTATACCACAGTGGCGCCGGCGATGATCGCGAAGCCCGGGATCAGGGCGCTGAAGCTGTTGGCGATGTTGGGCGGCACGGTGTCGGGCATCTTGATGCGGATGTCCTTCTTGAAGAAGAAGCAGTAGAGCCAGCCGGTATAGAAGCCCACGACGATGGCGCAGAGCATGCCCTTAGCCGAGGTCCAGCTCATGTTGATGACGTCCGAGACGGCGGCGCCGGTAGTGGCGTCGGTCTTGGAGAAGTTCGTGAGGGCCAAAAACGCGCACATGCCGATCACGGCCGCGGGGAAGCCGTCGTAACCCTCCTTGTTGACGTAGGTGTAGGCGATGCCCATGCAGGCCATAAGGGCCATAAGCTGGTAAGTCGCGCTGTAGGCGTTGCCCATCACCGTGTCGATGCCGGTGGCGGCGAGAAAATCCGTCCACGCGTCAATGGGCAGGCTGGAGATGAGCAGGAAAAACGATCCGGTGATGAGGGCGGGCATGATGTAGATCATGCCGTCTTTGAGCGTCTGGATGAACTTGGTGTCCACCAGGCGCATGGTCAAGGGCATGAGATGCGCATCGGTAAAGCCCTTGATGGAGTCTAGGACCTTGGACATGTTCTCTCTTCCTTTCTTTTGTTCTGGGGTTAGTCGAAAGATCGCGGTTGGTTGGAACTTTGATGCTTGCCGCGCACGCGCAGAGACGTGCGCGCAGGTCGGGCGGGTGCATGCCTCCCGTCCTTCCCTATCCCTAAGGCACCGTGCTAAAGCTCGGCGCCGTTGGTCTCGATCACATGGCGGTACCAGGCAAAACTATCCTTGGGCGAGCGCTCAAGGGTGCCCGTGCCGTCGTCGTTCTTGTCGACGTAGACAAAGCCGTAGCGCTTGCGCATCTCGCCGGTCGAGGCGGACACCAAGTCGATCCAGCCCCACGGCGTGTAACCCATAAGGTCGATGCCGTCCTCTTCCACGCAGCGCTCCATGGCCTCGATGTGCTCGCGCAGGTAGGCCACGCGGTAGCCGTCGTGGACCGAGCCGTCCGCCTCTCGCCGATCCACGGCGCCCAGGCCGTTCTCCACGATAAAGAGCGGCTTGCGGTAGCGGTCGTAGAGCCAGTTCATCGCGTAGCGCAGGCCCACCGGGTCGACCTGCCAGCCCCAATCGGATGCCTTGACGTGCGGGTTTCTCGCTATCGCGATCTCCTGGTCGTAGTCGTAGGCGCCCACGGCGCGGCCCGACGGCCGACCTTCCGGCTGCTTGATGGCCACCGACAGGTAGTAGCTGAAGCCGATGAAGTCCACGCACCCGGCGAGAAGGTCTTCGGCGTCCCCCGGCCGCACGTCGAGCTCGATCCCGCGGCGGGCGAGGTAGCGCTCGATGTAGGGCGGGTAGGCGCCGCGAACCTGCACGTCACAGTACCAGTAACGCCGCTGCATCGCCATGACCGAGGCCATCATGTCCTCGGGGTCGCACGAGTACGGGTACACCGGGCTCATCTGGATCATGCAACCCACCTGGAGATCCGGGTCGATCTCGTGCGCGATCCTGACCGCGCGGGCGCTGGCCACCAGCTCGTAATGGGAGGCCTTGTAGACCGCGGCCTCGCGCTGGTCGGGGGTGTCGGCGTCGGAAAAGACCAGGCCCGAGTTGTAGAACGGGCTGAAGCTCGACATGAAGTCCGCCTGGTTGTTGATCTCGTTGAAGGTCATCCAGTAGCGGACCTTGCCGCGGTAGCGCTCAAAGCAGGTGCGGGCAAAACGGCAGAAGAAGTCGATCATCTGGCGAGAAGACCAGCCGCCATAGGCCTTGACCAGGTGCCAAGGCATCTCGAAGTGGCTCAAGGTGACCACCGGCTCGATACCGTGGGCGCGGCAGCAGTCGAAGAGCTCATCGTAGAAGGCCAGGCCCTCCTCGTTGGGGGTCTCCTCGTCGCCTTGCGGGTAGATGCGCGTCCAGGCAATCGAGGTGCGGCAGCACTTGAAGCCCATCTGCGCCATGAGGGCGACGTCTTCGCGGAAGCGGTGGTAGAAGTCGATTCCGTCGTGGTTGGGGTAGGACTCGCCGGGAAGGACGCCGTCGGTCATGCGGCGGCGGGTGTTGACGTCGCCCGCGGTCATGACGTCGGCGATCGAGACGCCCTTGCCGCCCTCTTGCCAGGCACCCTCAAGCTGGTGGGCCGCCACGGCGCCGCCCCACAGGAAGTCGTCGCGCAGGGGGCTTGCGGGGCGCGGGGTCAAGGCATCGGCCGGGGCGACTGCCGGGGCATCGGCCGGGGCGACTGCCGCGACCCCCGCCGCGACCTTCTCCGCACCGCCTGCGACCTGCGGCTCGTTTGAATCAATCCTCGCCATGGCCTAGGCCTTGACCTGGTCGAGGGCGAACTTCAGGGCGCCTTTGCCGTCCATCATGCCGTAGCACTGCATGGGGATCATGGCCACGGGGGTGGACCCTGCCAGCTCCTGGTCCTTCTTGAGCTTGTAGCCCACCTGCGGGCCAAGCAGGGCCACATCCATCTGCGGGGCGCGGCGCGCGAGCTCGCTTTCCGGGTAGGCCTCGATGACCGCGTCGATGCCCTGGGCCTCGGCGGCCGCGCGCATCTTGGTCACGAGCATGCTGGTGGACATGCCCGCCGCGCAGAAGAGTCCGATGTTCATTGTCTTTCTCCCTTCTCGCCAGGTGGTCGCCCGGCGTTGACAACGTGAATAAAGCGCAGGTCAGGCGCTATGCCGCGGCGTCGCGATCCTTCTCCAGGGCCTCAAGGCGGCGATAGAGCGCGATCAGGCGCGCGGAGTAGTCGATGGCGGTGATGGCCATGCTCAGGTGGTCCTGGGCGTGGACGAGAAGGACGTTGACGTCCACGGGGTTGCCCGACGCCTCGGCGCTGATGAGGGAAAACTGCAGGTCGTGGGCAGATTCCATGGCCTTGTTGGCCTGCTCCATCTGCTCTTGGGCGGCCTCGAAGTCGCCGTTCTCGGCGGACTCGGCGGCGAGCAGCGCGCAGGACTTGGCGGTCCCGGCGTACGTGATGATCTGCATCGAGTCCTCGTACTTGCTTTCGTCCATGTTTACCTCGTCTTTCTTTGAATCGATGGGGTGGGTCTTGAAGGGACGGCCAGGTTGGTGGGGGCGCGTCGCGGGCGGGCGGTCACGCGCCGCACACTCAGCCCCTGCCGAGAAGTTCCATGAGCGCCTCGTAGCTGCGACGCTCCAGAAGCTCCGCGATCTTGTCCTTGTCGGTGAGGACGCGGGTCACGGCCTCGTAGAAGTCGCGCAGGCCGTCGTCCCACTCGCGCGATACGCACACGAGAAATACCGCCTGGGCATCGGCCCACTCGTTCCAGCGGATCGGCCGCCTGAGCAGCCCCACCGCCACGAAGGTCGTCTCGCTCACGGGCTCCAAGGGGTGCGGCATCGCCACGTTGTTGCCAAACGAGGTGGGAGCCGCGGCCTCACGGCGCAACACCAGGTCCCTGAAGGAGGGGTCAACCGGCCGGCACTTCTCGACAAGGCCGCATAGGGCGTCCAGGGCCTCTTCCTTGCTGGACGCATCCAGCTCTCCCACAAAGAGGTCGCGGCCAAAGTAGGCGGAAAGGCTCGCCCCCGGCGCCTGCGCGCTCAAGAGCTCGCGCAGGTCGCGCACGTCGGCGTCGTCCAAGAAGAACTTGACCTCGCGCACGGGAACGGGCAGATCGACGCCCAGCGGCACGGTGGTAAAGACGTAGTCGATGCCCGCAAGGTCGCGCGTCGCCACGTGCGCCGCGTCGCAGGTCGCCACGTCCTCGATGTAGGCGCCGAACTCCTGGCGGTACTTCCACTCAAGAAGGCGCGCGCTCCCCTGCCCGCTGGCGCAGACCACCAGGATCCGCTTCTTAGGAAGGCCGGTCTTCTGGCGCTCCATCGCCAGCGCGAACGACAGGGCGATGAAGCCCACCTCGTCGTCGGAGGGCTCGGCGCCGTAGTGGTCGGCCAGCACGCAGCAGGCGTCCTGCGCCATCGAGAAGGCCAGCGGAAAGCGCGCCTTGGTGTCGGTGAGCAGTGGGTTCTCGATAAGCATGCGGTATTTAAGGCGCACCGAGAGGGGCACGACGTGGCGCGCGAGGTTCATGCGCAGCTCAAGGTCCTGCCTAAAGTCGAAGCGGTACGCCCGCCACACGACGTCGATCATGCGGGCCACGACGCCCCAGACCTCGTCGGATATCACCGGGGCAGCCGCCCCGTCGCCGGCGGCGGGGCCCATAAGGGACGAGGCCGGGGTGGTGGCGACGTTCTTCTCCGCGCCTACGCCGGACTCCGCGCCCGTCTCCGCGCCCGCGCACCCGGCCGCCGGGTACTCCACCACGCCGTAGAGCGACTGCTTCCCGGCCAGGTGAAGGGCAATGTAGCAGACCTCGGAGTCGGGAAACTCCACGTCAAAGCGGCGCTGGATCGCCTCGGCCAGGGCCTGGGCCGCCTTGTGCTCGCGGCCGCCGCGCAAGGGCCCCGCGTCCATGGCCTCGGCCGGGATATAAGCGCCCTCGCGGATGCGCTTGACCGCGATCGACAGGTGGACGAGCAGGTTGTGGTAGGCGGCAGCGTTGATCTCGATCCCGGCCTGGCCCGCGGCCGCGTCCACGCAGGCGGCCACCTCGTCCAAAGGCGGCAGGCCCTCGTCGGAGGAGCCCGCACCGTGAAGCACCGCGTCTGCCAGGGCAAGGCGACGGTCCATCTCGCTTCCGCAGACGCGGATCCCGTAGCGGGGCCGGCGCTCGAGCACAAGGCCAAAGCGAGAAAGGCGCTCCTCCACCTGGCGCAGGTCGGCGGTGATCGCGTTTCTCGAGACGAAGAGCATCGCCGCCAGGTCGTCTAGGGTGACCCAGCCGCAGCGGTTGAGCAGGTCGCAGATGAGATACGAGACGCGCGCGGCGGGCGTGGCGGGGACGCCGTCGGCCAGGCGGCGGGTCTCCACGGCGAGCCATGCGTCGAGGCCGGCCGCGTCTTCGACCTCGACCTGGTAAGCGCCGCCGCGGCGCTTCTCGACGCTGGCGATGCCTGCCAGCTCCTCGTTAGCCTGGCGCACGTAGGTGCGTACGCTGCGCTCGCTCACGCCGAAGGCCGCCGCCAGGTCGGCGGGCCGTGCGCCTTTCTCGCCAAGAACCGTCCTCACGAGCCTCAAGCTCTGCTCGCTCACGTGTGCACCTCCTTTGCCGGGCCGCCTTTTGGTTGGCCCAAACTCTACGGTCGGGGGCGGCCGGGCTCCACAACCGGCGCTTCCAAAACAGTTGGAAACCGGCTGGTTTAATGGCGTTTTGGCTGGTAGACGAGTTGCTCGCCGCCAACACGCGTTGCCTTGTGCCAGAGTGGAAACAAACAATCAACCGGCGTGTTACCGCCCCGGGGCCGCCCCTGCGGCAAATTATCTGGAGCGCGCCCGCAGGCGTCTTCCTCATATGAGGGGATGGCGGGTGGTATAACCGAGGAAGCAGCGAGAAGGGCGGTCACGGTCCGCGCCCACGCCGACCCCGGCGCCGCCCGCGCCCCACCCGGAAGGAGCCAAGGATGAAACGCTCTTCGTTTGTCGTGCCGAGCCTCTACGTGGCGGGCTACCTCGGGCAGTTCGAGGACCTTATCGCCAGCTACGACGTCGAGGCGCGCGAGTACGCGGCAGGCGAGCTTCTCACCCGCCCGGGGCGCATCAACAACACGGCGTTCTTTGTGCGCCGCGGCCTCTTTCGCCTCTCGGTTCGCCACGACGCCGGCGAGAAGTCCCTCAACATCTTTGGCGAGGGCACGATGTTTCCCGTGGGCGTTGAGCTGCACGAATACTGGATGGAGTACGAGATGGTCATGCGGGCCCTCACCGATCTGTCCGTCTATGCCATGCCCTACCCCGTCTTGAAGCGCATCGTCCAGGAGCACGGCGACTTTGCCGGCGAGCTTCTGCGCGAGAACTGCGACTTCATCGGCTACCTGCTGATGGACTCGGTGAACCAGGCCTTCGAGCCGTGCCTGTCGCGGCTGGCCGACGTCTTGTACCTCTACGTGACCAGGGTCGAGGCGGCCGAGGACGGCGTGATAGCCCTTACCCAGGCCGAGCTGGCCGGATTCGTGGGGGCATCGCGCGCGCAGTTCGAGCGCTCGGTCAAGGTGCTGCGCAAGGAGGGCGTCATCGAGACGGCGCGCGGCCACGTGACGGTGCTCAGCGTGACGAAGCTCCTGGCGCACTGCTCGCTGGGGTTGCAGCAGAGCGTGTAGCTGCGGTGGGCCGGTGGCGCCCCGCCCGAGAGCCCGCCCGCACCCCTCCCCCTCATATGACGGAGACGGGCCCGCGCCCCGGGCGCTATCTTCTCCCCAACATCCGTCCCGGACAGAGGGGATAAGCGCCATGGCGTACGAGAAGCTCTTCGAACCGCTCCAGATAGGCAGTCTTACGGTCAAGAACCGCATGGTCGTCTCGGCCATGGTCACCAACTACTGCGAGCCCAGCGGCCTTGCCACCGAGAAGTACATCGCCTACCACGAGCACAAGGCGCGCGGCGGCTGGGGCCTCATCATCACCGAGGACTACGTGGTGAACCCGCACGCCGGCGGCTTCGTGCGCCTGCCCGGCCTTTACAACGACGCCCAGGTAGAGAGCCATGCCGAGCTTTGCCGCCGGGTGCACGCGGCGGGCGGCGCCATCGCGGCGCAGATCTACCACGCGGGGCGCGAGACCCGCAGCGAAGTGACGGGCGAGCAGATCGTTGGCCCTTCCGCCATCCGCGAGCCGTCCATGCCGGAGACCCCGCGCGAGCTTACCGTCGACGAGATACACGCCCTCGTGGCCGACTTCGCCCGCGCCGCGGCCAACGCCCAGCGCGCCGGCTTCGACGCCGTCGAGGTCCACGGCGCGCACGGCTACCTGGTGGGCGCCTTCGCCTCGCCCTTCTCCAACAAGCGCGCGGACGAGTACGGCGGCAACACCCGCAACCGCGCCCGCTTTGCCTGCGAGATCATCCGCGCCATCAAAGAAGCCTGCGGCGAGAACTTCCCCGTGATCTATCGCATGAGCGCCAACGAGTACGTGGACGGCGGCCTTGAGCTGGGCGAATCCAAGGTGCTGGCGCGCCTGGTCGAGGAGGCCGGCGCGGACGCCATCCACGTCTCGCAGGGCGTCTACTGCTCCACGCAGCACATCATCCCGCCGGCCTGCGTGCCGCCCGCGGCCTACGTCGACAACGCCGCCGCCATCAAGCAGGCCGTCGATGTCCCGGTGATCGCGGTCGGGCGCATCAACGACGTCGACGTTGCCGAGGCCGTGCTGGAGTCGGGCAAGGCCGACCTGGTCACGATGGCGCGCGCCTCTCTGGCCGATCCCGAGCTGCCGAGAAAAGCCCAGGAAGGCCGCCTGTGCGATGCCCACCGTTGCATCGGTTGCGTGCAGGGCTGCGCCGCCGAGTCCGGAGCCGGCCGCAACGTCCGCTGCCTTGTGAACCCCCTGACCGGCATGGAAGACGAGTACGACCTCACGCCGGTCGAGGCCGCCGACGCAAAGAACGTGCTGGTCGTAGGCGGTGGCGTGTCCGGCGCCGAGGCGGCCGTGGTCGCGGCGGCGCGCGGCCACAAGGTCACGCTGGTCGAGGCCAGCGACCATCTGGGCGGCCAGTGGCTGCCGGCGAGCGTCCCCACCGGCAAGTCCGACTTCACGTCGCTCGTCACCTGGCAGGAGCACATGCTCCAGAAGCTGAACGCCCGCGTTCTTCTCGGCACCCGCGCCGACCGGGAGCTCGTTGACCTCTATGCCCCCGACGTGCTGGTGGTGGCCACGGGGTCAACGCCGTTCACGCCCGGCTTCATCCACGGCGGCGACCAGGACTTCGTTGTCTACGCGCACGACGTCTTGACCGGGAAGGCCCAGGTGAGCGGCCGCGTGGTCGTGATCGGCGGCGGGCTTGTAGGCGCCGAGACGGCCGATCTTCTCGGCCAGTCCTGCGAGGTCTCCATCGTCGAGATGATGCCCGCGATCATGCGCGACGGCGAGCACTCGCCGAGCCTCTACTTGAAGCAGCGCCTGGCCAAGAACGGCGTCGCCGTCCTGACCTCGACAAAGCTCATGAACATCGGCGACCACGAGGTCACCTGCGAGCGCCACGGCCGTCAGATGACCATCGATAACGTGGACTACGTGGTCATCGCCGTGGGCGTCCGCAGAAACGAGGAGCTGCTGGGCGCGCTCGACGGCGTGGGCTGCCGCGTGATCGAGGTCGGCGACGCCGCCGGGGTCAAGAACGGCTACCGCGGCATCCAGGAGGGCTTCGAGGCCGGCCTTTCGATCTAGGGCAAGCGCCTATCCCTGCCGAGTCTAAATCCTGTACGTCTTGACAAGTACACAACTAGCCAATTCGGCCCCAAAACGCGCCGAGAAACCCAATTCTGTACGTGCTGAGAAGTACACGATTGGCGCACCGTCCACAGAACGCCGCCGAGGCCGAGCAACGATGCCCGACCCCGCACGACGCGGCGCCCGCGACCTAGCAGCTAAACGTATACCTTCCCTCGCCCATGACCTGCTCGTCGGCTCCGGGGAGAAGCACGTGTGCGCGGCAGCCCGCCGGCACCTCGACGTGCACCTCACGCTCGCCGGCCTCGGCCCCCGACCAGCTCAAACGCACAGTCCCGCGCGCGGTCTCGTGCGAAAGCTCACACGAGGTGAACCCGCGCACGAACGCCGGCGCCACGTCGAACTCGGCCCAGCCGGGCTCGCGCAGGCGCAGGCCGCCCACCTTGCGCACGATCCAGTCGCCCACGCAGCCAAAGGCGTAGTGGTTGAAGGACAGCGCGCCCACGGTCCCGTCGGGAGCGATGGCGCCCCAGTTCTCCCAGATGGTGGTGGCGCCGCGGTCGACCTCATAGAGCCAGCTCGGGCAGGCGTCCTGCCACAGCAGGGTCTCGGCCACGTCCTCGTGCCCGGTGTCGCCCAGGACGTCAAGCAGGAACGACACAGAGAGAAAACCCGTGTCCAGGCGGTCGCCGTTGGCGTGGATGAGCTCCACCAGGCGCTCCGCCGCAGCGGCGCGCTCGCCCTCGGGCAGCATGTCGAACGCCAGCGCGTCAACGTAGCAGCCCTGGAAGTCGGCCTCGAGCTTCTCGCCGTCCCAGAAGCGCCCGGCAAAGGCGCGGCGGACCTCGGCGGCATAGGCGCGCTGCTCAGCGGCCGCGTCGTCATGGCCCAGCAGCTCAGAGACGTCGGCCAGCACGTCCGAGACGTGCGCGAGCCAGGCCGTGGCGATGGTGGGCGCCGTGACGTGGGCCGCCTCGATGGGGCCCGCGCCCTCGTTGCCCATGACGTAGCTCGGCAGCATCCAGTCGCCGTAGTTGAACTTGGTGTCCCAGATGTAGCGGGCGTCGCCTTCCTTCTCGCCGCCCTCGAGGAACGCGCCGGCGGCGGACTTCACGCAGAAGTCGTGCCAGCGAAGCATCGCGTCGTAGCAGCTGGCCAGGACCTCGGTCTCGCCGTACTCGCGGTAGAGCTGCCACGGCACGAGCACGATCGCGTCTCCCCAGCCGGACGCCGAGATGGCGCCGAGAAACTCGCCGGACGCGAAGAGGTCCTTGGTGGCCGGCGAGTAGTCCACCACCTGGCCGTCCGGCAGCTGGTCGGCCATGACCTGGTCGAGCCAGCGGCGCAGGAACTCGCGCAGGTCCATAAAGAAGCAGCCGGTGGGCGCGTAGACCTGGATGTCGCCCGTCCAGCCGGCGCGCTCGCGCTGCGGGCAGTCGGTGGGGACCGACACCATGTTGCCGCGCTGCGACCACAAGATGTTGTCCAGCAGGCGGTTCACGCGCTCGTCGGAGGTCCGGATCGAGCCGACCTCGCGCAGGTCAGAGTAGATGACGACGGCCTTGATGCACGCCGGGTCGAACGGGCCTTGGATCTTCTCGTCCCAGCCGGTCAGGCGCACGAAGCGGTACCCGTGGAAGGTGAAGTCGGGCTCCAGGACCTCGCGGCGGCCGCGGCCCACAAAGAGATCGACGGCGTCCTTGTTGCGCCCGATGATGTTCATGAAGAACTTGCCCTCGGCGTCCAAGACCTCGGCGTGCTCGAGCATGATCTGCCGGCCATCGCCAAGGAAGCACTCGATGCGGCAACGGCCGGCGATGACCTGGCCAAAGTCGATGACGATGGCGTCGCCCTCGGCCCAGGCGTCAACGGCGTCCAGGATCTGGCGGCGGCGGACCAGCGGGCCCACCTGCCCCACGATCTTGGCGGCAGGGGCGGCCACCTCGGTGACCTCGTCCCAGCCTTCCGCGGCCGAGGTCAAGGCCCAGGCCTCGTCCTCAAGGCGCAGGTCCTGCTTCTCGCCGATCTGGATGTCCGAGAAGACATACTTGCCGGTGGTGGAGCGCCACGCCTCGTCGGTGCCCACAAGCTCGACCGAGCCGTCGGTGTAGGTGACCTCAAGCTCGCCCAGGATGCTCAGGCGGTCGCCGTACTGCGCGCCGTTGCCCTGCTGAGAAATGCGCCCGGCGTACCAGCCGTCGGCCAAGGCGACGCCCCAGACGTTGCCGCCCTCGCGCACAAGGCCGGTCACGTCGTAGGTCTGGTACATGAGCAGGTGGTCGTAGCTGGTGTAATCCGGCGCGAAGAGCGTGTCGCTCACCAGCTCGCCGTTGAGATAGGCCTGGTAGACGCCACGGGCGGTCATGTGCAGCTCCGCGTGCGCCACTTCCTTGCCGCCAGGCAGCTCGAAGGCGCGCTTCATCAGCTTGACCGGCCAAAGGCGCGTCTCGGGCGGGGTCCACGCGGGAGGCTCGGCGTGCAGGACGAACATCTCGTAGAGCGAGTAAGCGGGCTCGGGGGTGGTGCTTTCCTGCTTGGGCTCGATCCAAGCGGCGGTCCAGGTGCGCTCGTTCATGGTCTTCTCCCCCGTCCCTTACTTGTCCGCGCCCTGCGGCAGGGCATTGTCGATGATACGGCCCTGGAAGCCCGTGACAAGAAGGGCGGCGGCCACGATGAAGCCCAGGGCGGCGGCCACGATGCAGCAGTCGACGCTCGAGCCGGAAAGGACCGCGCCGGCCACTCCGTTGATCAGGGTCGGGCTGATGGTGCCGCCCAGGGAGGAGCCGATGGAGTACATGGAGATGGCGGTGGGGATCAGGGCCGGGGCCACGGACAGCGAGATCACGAACGGGCACTGCGCAAAGCCGATGGAGAGGGCGAAACCGATGCAGAACGCCGCGACGCACATGACGACGATGCTGTTGGCAAAGGCCATCACGAGCAGGCCGGCGCCCATGATGATAAGGCCGAGGGACAGAGAAATGCGCTGGACAGAGCGGTTCTGGAGGATCTTGCCGAGAACCACGCCGGCGACCATGCCGCCGATGGTGGAGACGGAGTTCACGATGCCGACCGCGGACGAGTCGCCCAGGCCGCCGTTGATGATGAGCAGGGAGGCGTTGTTGGCAAACGCGCTGTAGACGCAGTTGACGGTCAAGATGATGCCGGCGATGATGAACGGCTTGACGCCGAGGGAGGGCTTGGGGCCGGCCGGGGCGTCGGCGGCGCCCGCGGGGGCGTCGGCGTCGGCGGCGGCGCTCTTATAGAACGGGATGAAGATGGCCACAAGCAGAAGAACGGGAATGGCGACCAGGTAGATGAGGTAGTTGTTCTTCCAGCCGCCGGCCGCGAGCATGCCGCCGCAGGTGGTCATCAAGATGGCGCCGATGTTGACGAAGATGACGTTCTGGGCCATGGTCGCCTGGCGCTTCTCGGGGCTCACCAGCTCGGTGATCAGGACCTGCGTGATGTTGGAGACGCAGCCCACGCCCGCGCCCACGATACCGGAGCAGATCAGCAGGAACGACAGCGAGTTGCCAAAGAAGTACGGCAGAAGGCCGCCCACGGCGACGAAGATCGGGCCGGCGAGCGCCAGGATCTTGCGCGGGATCTTGTTTGCGCCCAGCGAGAAGAGCAGGGCCATGATGATGGCGACGAAGTTGGGGATGGCGGTGAGCTGCTGGACGTCGGTCGCGCTCGAGCCGGGGAACGCCGCCATGATGAGGGCGATCGAGGGCGTGATGCCGAGCGACGCCATGGAGAGCAGCGTCAGGCTAAAGATGCCGATTCTTGCCTTTGTGTCTTTGGACATTGGTGCCTACCTTTCCGAAATCGCATATGCGATGTTTACCTGCCGATTTCTCGGCAGTTCCCTTGACATTCATTAGATATCTTTGCGATTTGGCCCGATAGTTCCGTTAAAACGCTTCAATATGCCCGTTTCTTAGGCGCTCCTGGTCAAGCGGCAAATTTCCCGTATGATCTTGCCAACAACAAACGGACACTTCAAGGTCAAACGGTTGGAGAGACGATGGCCGCAAATCATGGTTGGAACGCCGATTTCTTCTCGGATCTGGGCCTTTTGCGCAGCGCCGACGCCGCCGAGATCGAGCAGGTCTTCACGGCGTCCGCGCGCGGGCCGCTGTCGGACCAGCGCGTCGCCGACTGGGCGGGCCTTCTCCCCTCGGACGACATCTTCATGGTCGCCCACGACATGGGCTCGGCGATGCCGCTTCACCGGCACGACTTCTACGAGTTCAGCTACGTGTGCGGCGGCATCGTCTTGAACGTGGTCGACGGCGAGAAGATCTACATGCTGCCGGGTTCGCTGTGCATCATGAACCTCAACACGCGCCACTCGCTCGAGGTCATCGACTCCGAGGCCGTGGTGGTGAACCTGGGCATCCGCCCCGGGCTCTTCTCCGAGGGGATCTTCCGCGACTTCCTGGAAAGCGACAGCGTGATCTCAGAGTTCCTGCGCGGGCACGGCGCCCGCGGGCACCTGTTCTTCAGCGACTCCGGCAACCACGCGCTTATCGGCGAGATGGCGGCCCTGGCCAGCGCATACTCGCAGGCCGGCATGCGCCAGACCTTCACGCTGGCCGGGCGCGTGCTCATGCTGCTCGACCGGCTGGCGCAGACGCCCACGTACAGCTACTACGGCGTCGACACCAAGACCATGCGCATCGTGTCGTTCATCCGCGACCACTGCGAGGTGGCGACCGTGGGCCTGATCGCGCGCAAGTTCGGCTACAGCGAGAACTACTGCACGCAGTACATCAAGGCCCACACGGGGCGCACAGCCACGAGCCTCATCGCCGAGGCCCGGGTGGCGCGCGCCGAGGTGCTGCTTTCGTCCAGCGACATGAGCGTGCAGGCCATCGCCACGGCCGTGGGGTACAAGAGCATCGGCCACTTCAACGAGCTGTTCCGCAGCCACCACGGCATGACGCCGGGCGACTACCGCAAGCTGAGCCGGACCGCTAAGTAGCGGGGGCGGGCGCCGTTGGGGGCGCGGGGCGGTCGGGCGGGCGCCGAGGCTGCCGCAAAATCCCACGCCCTTCTCGCCACATCAACCTGCTACACTCTGACGCTGTCAAATAAAGCGCAGCTAGGAGCAGTATGGGCAAGGTCAGTATCAGCGACGTCGCGCGCGAGGCCGGCGTCTCGGCGGGCACGGTGAGCAACGCGCTCAACCACCCCGAGAAGGTCCGGCCGCAGACGCTGGAGCTTATCGAGAAGACCGTGGCGCGCCTGGGGTTCATTCCCTCGCAGAGCGCGCGGTCGCTGGCCGGTGGGAAAAGCCGCGTCTTTGGCCTGGTCCTTCCTAGCCTGGGCCACGGCTTCAGCCTCCAGGTGGCAAGCGGCGCCCAGGGGGCGGCGCGCGAGCACGGCTACGACCTGCTTATCGCCAGCGCCGACAACGACGACGTCCTCGAGGGCCACTACCTGCGCTATTTCATGGGCGCCCAGATGGCGGGCATTCTCGTCCAGCCCATGGCGGCGGGCGACAACTGGGAGCCGCCGATCGCCGAGACCCCCATCCCCACCGTCTACCTCAACGTCCACAGCGAGGCGCCCGGCCTCTACGTGGCCGCGGACAACGTGGCCGAGGGTCGGCTGCTGCTCGAGCACGCGGCGAGTTGCGGGGCACGGCACGTGGCGCTCGTGGGCCTGCCGGAGTTCGCCCAACTCTCCCTGCGCGCGGAAGGCGTGGTCAAGGCGGCGGGCGAATGTGGCCTTGACCTGCAGGTTATTGAGCGCGGCGAGTGGGACGCGGCGGCCGACGGCTTCGACATCGGCCGCGAGCTCGCGGGGCGGGACGCGGATGAGCGGCCCGATTTCGTGATCTGCCTCACCGATGTTCTCGCCGCAGGGATGGTCGCGGGCCTGATGGCCGCCGGGCTGGACGTCCCCGGCGACGTGCGCGTCTGCGGGGGCGACGGCAACCCCTTGGCCTGGACGGGCGACGTGCCGTTGACCACGATCGCCTCCCCCGGGTCCCAGATCGGCCGATTAGGTGTGAAACGCCTGGTCAAACGCATCAAGCAGGGTCGCAAGGCGGCGACGCAGAGCCACATGGACCTCGTGACGACGGGCCTCATCGAGCGGGCCAGCACCGGCGCCCGCAAAGACTCCGCCCCCGGTTTGAACCTAGGGGAATACCTCTAGGGGTAACGAACGCGCCGGACGCGCCAAGGCCTCCGCCGAGTCCTGTACGTCTCGACAAGTACACAACACCCCAATTCTGCGCCGAGAAGCCCTTTTAACCCACTTCCTGTACGCCTCCCGACGTACAGAAGTCATCTACCCGCCGACTCACGCCGACACGGCTCTCGAAGATATGAACCCCGAGCAAAAGAGCCGCCTGCCAAGCCGCAATCAAGGCAAGGACGACTACCTGCCCTTCTCTATCGTTAGATAGAGAAGGTTGACCCTAGGGTCAAGCTAAATCGTTACGAGGAAAGCAGGTCAGTATGTTTTGCCCCAAATGTGGTACGGAGATCGACGACAACGTCACGTTTTGCCCCAGCTGCGGAGCTCAGACGAGCCCGACCGCAGCCCAAACTGCAAGCGACCAACAACCGGTTGCCCAGGCAACGACCGTCAACGTCACGGTTCAAGCACCCGCCGGTGCAAGGCCAGTAAATAAGATGGCTTATGGTCTTCTCGCCATCTTCCTCGGCGGATTTGGAATCCACCACTTCTATGCGGGAAAGACCGGAGCCGGCATCCTCAGCCTGCTCTTCTGTTGGACCCTCATTCCCGCGATTGTCGCCTTTATCCAGGGCATCGTCGCCCTATGCAAGACCGCGGACGCAGCAGGCAACATCTACGTTTAATTCAGCAGGTCACCGCCCGATTTAGTGCGGCGCCGTTTGCCTTAAGACCCAGAGGCAAACGGCGCCGCAATGGTAAGTGCCCGTCGTGCATATTCTTCTTGGATATAGGCGATGGACGCTCAGAGCAATTCAATGCCCTTTGCCCGCCTCCACCGGCAAGCTTACGCACCCAGAGCCCTGACCGGAATGACATATATCCCCTCCTCGGCACGGTAGGCGTATTCGCCGGTGCCTGTGAGCACCGCCATGAACTCGGGCGGACGAGTCCGCGCCTGAGGGTTCTTTGTCGCCAACTTCGATCGCAGGCGCGACAACGAGGCCACGCCCTGCTCTGCCTTGGCAATGCCTAGTTTTATCTCGAATGCCGCCCAACGCCCGTCGGGCAGCTCGATTATGGCGTCAGCCTCCAGCCCGCTGTCGTCGCGGTAATACCTAACCTCGGCGGGACCATCGGGAAGAGCCTGCGCATACACCAAAAGGTCGCGCATGCAGAGGTTCTCGAAAACAAGGCCAAATGTCTGCCAGTCATCCAACAGGGCCTTCTCGTTCATGCCGAGAAGCGCCACGGCAAGGGACGGATCCGCCAGGTAGCGCTTGGGCTTCACGGCGAGGCGCTTAGGCGACCTCCATTCAGGCACCCAACCGGGAATCTCATCCACAAAGTACAGGTCTTTGAACAATCCGACATAGGAAGACAAGGTCTGCGCCGTAATAATCGGCTTGTCACCTGCGGAAATATCGGAGAGCATAACCTTTTGCGTGACCGCCTGACCGAGGTTGCGCGCTATAGAGCGCGCGATGGCCCGCGCAAGCGCACCGTCTTTGCCATGGCGCGGAATGCTCTCGTCAAAGAGCAGCTTGAGATATTCCCTTGCCGTCACTTGGGCCTGCGCCGGAGTCAGGTCGAGCGCCTCGGGCCAACCGCCTCGACACGCGAGCGCGGCCATCGTAGCCGCATCGCCCTTTACAGAGGCATTCGCGAACTCGCCCGCAAACAGTCGCGCTAAAGACACGGCCGCCGTCGAATCCCCGGATTCCCGAAGCGACATCGGACGCATACGAACGCAACCTATGCGACCTGCTCCGCTATGGAGAGCCTGCGCCTCTTCTCCGCCGCGCACCATCGGCGTAGACGAACCCGTGAGGATCCACGCACCGCGCAGGCCACGCTGCATGTCGACCTCATGCCGCACGGCGTTCCAGATCATCGGCGCTTTCTGCCACTCGTCGATAACGTGGGGCCTATCGCCCACCAACATGGCATGCGGGTCGGAGCGCGCCATGGAAAGGGCCTCATCAACATAGCTCACGCTCTGCGCCTGGCTGCACGATGTCCAGGTTTTACCGCACCATTTAGTACCCGCCACCTCAACAGCACCAAAGATGTCGAGATATTGGCGAAGCTGCCCGTCAACAATTCGGGGCATGTACTGTTCACGAGGGGGCAAATTCCCTTGCATGACGCTCCCAATTACCTAAATTTCTACAATGACTAAGCATTTAGTATAGGGCCTACGAGCAGGGAGAACGAGTTCCATTCATGATTTTCCGAACTTTTCATTCACGTTTTTCCGAATTTCTCATTCATGATTTTCCGAATCGTGAGGACCCAACCTTTTGCAAGCACCTCTAAACAGGCCGCCCCTTGCGTTTCGCACTGCGAAGAACAAAAGCGCGGAATTCTGCAAAGCGGACCAGGGAATAGTGGCCTGACAAATTAGCCACCCGTCCAGACCGCAGCGAAGGCAAGGAACGACTACCTGTCCTTCTCTATCGTTAGATAGAGAAGGTTGACCCTAGGGTCAACGCGCGACCGAAAGGAGCTGGTTGATGAGCGAAATGATGAGCACGAAGGAAGCCTCGGAGCTCTGGGGCGTTCCGGTGCGCACGGTCACCAAATGGTGCCGAGAAGGAAAGCTCAAAAGCGGGTGTGCCCCATGCGAGCAGGACAAGAAGGGCTCGCCCTGGAGAATCCGCCGCGATGCCATTCCTCCCAACCACAACAAGTAGAAAGACAAGGAAACAGCATGGAAGAAAACAAGACCTGGAGCTTTGCAGTGCTTGAAGACTGCTTTGGACTTGTTGCCGCAGCCCAAATAATGGACGACTCTCTATTAGCCACGCGCCTGATCCGTCTAAAATATTGGGTGAGCAACCATTACGAGGGCGCCGGCGAAGAAGGTCGTTCGGATGGCTGGTGTAAGCTATTTTCTCCAGATGACGATAGCGAGCTTGACACAGTACCAGATTTGTTCGGCAAGCCAGTGAAGCACGGTCTCACATATCGTGAATGCAGGGCTAATCTTCTCGCATACCTCGAAAGCAACAACTTGCGTTGCTACAAAACCGATGACGTACTCGGTGGAGATATTTGCGACTTTTATATTCAACAAATCCTAAGAGACATGTTGGAGAGAGCCATAGACTGTTTGCAAAACGAGCACGGCCCCCGGCGCCAGGAAGCTATGACCCTAATCCAAGCTCCCTGGTATGAATTTGTTCGCAGCCACCTCTTACGGCGACTTATCAGTTCACCAGAGGATACGATTACCTTTGGACGCTACATACTCACCACACCAAAATTCGAAGAGCTCTTCAATCAAATTCACGCAAAATACGAAGCGCCCGCCAAGGCAACCCAAACAGCAAGCACGGTGAACCAGGCGACATCAAAGAACGGCGCCAACAAAATCAGTCAACAGCAAATGTACGCCATGATGATGGCGCCCAACGGCAGATGCCCCAAGTGCAACTGCCCGCTCAAAACCAGGAAGTCGGGCCTCAGTACCGGGAAAGCCGCTGCGGGCGGCATTCTCGCCGGCCCCATCGGCGCCATCGTCGGCGCCTCAATGGAAAAGACGGAGTACTACTGCCCTGCCTGCGGCTACGTCCGATAGGTCAGCGCCGTTATTCTCACAGCCCGGCGACTCCACAAAAAGGTTGCCGCCGGGCTTTTTGTTTACCAAACCCTACGGTATGCCGTCGACCTGGCTGCGCCGACCTTCTCGACAATGCCTTCATCCTGCAGCTTCTTCAGCACACGCTCAACGGTCCTTTGGCTCATGGAAGGATTAGCAG
>CAVDTK010000024.1:2996-21325 GCA_963611755.1 Oscillibacter sp. ER4 | reverse complement strand
GAGTAGTTCATGAAGTGGATGCCGCTCTCGTACATGAGGTCGACGATCATCTTCATCTCGTGGTAGCACTCGAAGTAGGCCAGCTCCTCGGGGTAGCCCGCCTCGGTCAGGGTCTCGAAGCCGGCCTTGACCAGCTCGACGAGGCCGCCGCACAGAACGGCCTGCTCACCAAAGAGGTCCTCCTCGGTCTCCTGCGCGAAGGTCGCCTTGATGATGCCGGAGCGGGCACCGCCCACGCCCCAGCAGTAGGCCAGCGCGATGTCCCAGGCGTCGCCGGTGGCGTCCTGGTAAACGCACGCCAGGTCAGGCACGCCGGAGCCCTCGGTGTACTGACGGCGCACGATGTGGCCGGGGCCCTTGGGGGCGCACATGATGACGTTGACGTCCTCGGGGGCCTTGATGTAGCCGTAGTGGATGTTGAAGCCGTGGGCGAAGGCCAGGGTGTCGCCGGGCTTGAGGTGATCCTTGATGTGCTCCTCGTAGACCTTGGGCTGGGTCTCGTCGGGGGTGAGGATCATGATGACGTCGGCTTCCTCGGCCGCGGTGTCCATGTCGACGACCTTGAGGCCGGCCTCGGCGGCCTTCTGGGCAGAGGCGGATCCCTCGCGCAGGCCAACGCGGACGTCGCAGCCGGAGTCCATGAGGTTCAGCGCGTGGGCGTGGCCCTGGGAGCCGTAGCCGATGATGGCGATCTTCTTGCCCTGGATGACCTCAGGCTTGCAGTCGTTCTCGTAGTAGATAGTGACGGCCATGCTTAAAACTCCTTAGTCTTGTGGTGCTTCGTTCAGTGCTATTCCAACCGCCTGGCCGGGCGGAAGAAACCAAAGGTAGGTGCGGGTACTGCTCGCCGTGTGGCGAGAAACCCGCGGAGACGGCGAGAAACCCGCCGGACGCCGGGCGCCGGGTGCCGGGCGCCCGGCCGCGGCCCGCTTACGCGTCGTGGCCGCGGCCCATCGCGATCTTGCCGGTTCGCGTGAGCTGCCGCACGCCGTAGCCGCGGAAGAGGTTCTCCATGGCGTCGAGCTTGGACACGGTGCCGGTGGCCTCGATGGTGAGCGTGTTCTTGCCCACGTCGACGACCTTCGCGCGAAAGACGTTGGCGATCTCGATGATCTCGTGTCTGCGGTCGGGCGTGGCCTGGACCTTGAACAGCACGAGCTCGCGCTCGATGGCGTCCTTCTCGGTGAAGTCGCTGATGCGATAGACCGAGACGAGCTTGTGCAGCTGCTTCTCGATCTGCTCGAAGCCCAGCTCGTCGGCCTCGACGATGATGGTCATGCGAGACAGACCCGTCTCCTCGGTGGGGGCGACGGTCAGCGACTGGATGTTGAACCCGCGCCTCGAGATCATGCCGGTAACGCGCGACAGCACGCCGGGCTTGTTCTCGACGGTCACGGAAAGGATGTGCTGGGTGGCCTCATTTGACATGCTACTCACCGTCTTTCTCGTCGAGGTCCTCGAGCTCGGCCGCCGTGGCGTGGGGACGCGGCTCGCCGAAGCCCTTCTCGGACACGCGCACGCCGCCCAAGGTTACGTCCAGGGCGCCGATGATGTCGTCGATGGGGGCACCGGGGGCGACCATGGGGTAGACCGTCTGGTCGCGCGGGATCATGACGTCAAGCAGGTAGGGGACCTCGGAGGCCAGCATCTCGTCCAAGGCCTCGTCGATCTCCTCGGGGCGGGTGATGCGGCGGGCGCGCCAGCCGTAGGCGTCGGCCAGCTTCACGAAGTCGGGGTTGTCGGCCAGCTCGGTGAAGGAGTAGCGCTTGTTGTAGAACAGGCTCTGCCACTGGTGGACCATGCCCAGGGCGCGGTTGTCCACGACCATGACCTTGACGTTCACGTTGTTGATGGCGGCGGTGGCCATCTCCTGGGTGTTCATCTGGAACGACCCGTCGCCGGCGATGCAGACGACCTCGTCTTCGGGGCAGCCGATCTTGGCGCCGATGGCCGCGGGGAAGCCGAAGCCCATGGTGCCCAGGCCGCCGGACGAGATGAACGTGCGGGCGTGCTCGCGGTGGATGTTCTGGTGCGCCCACATCTGGTGCTGGCCCACCTCGGTGGTGACGATCGAGGCCTCGGGATCGAGCTTCTCGGACAGGCGGTGAAGCACAACCTCGGGCGCGATGGCGTCGGGGTAGTCCGAGAACTCGGGCGTGTAGAACGGCCAGCGCTCGCGCCAGCTATAGACGTCGGCCACCCACTGCTCGTCGTTGGGCGTGGCACCCTGCTTGGCCAGGCGTTCGTCCAGGGCGCCCAGCACGACCTTGGCGTCGCCCACGATGGGCACGTCCGGGTTGATGATCTTGCCGATCTCGGCCGGGTCGATGTCGATGTGGATGATCTTGGCGTGCGGCGCGAACTCGGACACCTTGCCGGTCACGCGGTCAGAGAAGCGCGCGCCCACGGCGATGAGAAGGTCGCACTCGGTGACGGCCATGTTGGCGTACTTGGAGCCGTGCATGCCAACGGGGCCCAGGTTCAAGGGGTTGGAGCAGCGCATGGCGCCCTTGCCCATGAGCGAGGTGACCACCGGGATCTGCATGCGCTCGGCGATGGAGGTGAGCTCTTGGCAGGCGTGGCTCGTCACGATGCCGCCGCCGGCGTAGATAAGGGGCTTCTTCGCCTCGCTGATGAGCTGCGCTGCCGCCTTGACCTGGCGCGCGTTGCCGCGGTAGGTGGGCTTGTAGCTGGCGATGGAGATCTTATCGGGGTAGTGGAAGACCATCTCGGAGCCGGACAGGTCGCTCGGGATGTCGATAAGGACGGGGCCGGGGCGGCCGGTCGAGGCGATATAGAAGGCCTCGCGGAAGGTGCGAGTGAGGTCGTCGGTCGACTGCAGCAGGAAGCTGTGCTTGACCACGGGCATGGTGATGCCCACGATATCGGACTCCTGGAAGGCGTCGGTGCCGATGACGCCGCGCGTGACCTGGCCGGTGATGACCACCATGGGCACGGAGTCCATGAAGGCGGTCGCGATGCCGGTCACGGTGTTGGTGGCGCCGGGGCCCGAGGTGACCAGAACCACGCCCACCTTGCCGGTGGCGCGGGCGTAGCCGTCGGCCATGTGCGTGGCGCCCTGCTCGTGGCGGGCCAGCACGTGGTGGATCTTCTTGGAGTCGTAGAGCGCGTCGTAGATCTTGATGGCCTGGCCGCCGGGGTAGCCGAAGAGGGTGTCGACGCCCTCGGCCTCAAGGCTGGCGATGATCGCCTGCGCGCCGGTCATGGTCTTGCCCTCGTGCTCGGTCTGGCTACCGGGGCCAAACGGCCTGCCCTCGATGGCCAGCTTCCTCATGGCGAGCTTCTCCTCGAGCGTCGTCATCCCAGATACGCCCCCTTATCTGCGCTAGAGACCAGTCGTGCGTACTTGGCCAGGACGCCGTGGTTGTGCTTGGGCGCCGGCGCCACGAAGGAGGCGCGACGGTTGGCCAGCTCCTCGTCCGAGACGAGAAGGTCGAGGCTGCCGCCCTCGATGTCGACGGAGATCATGTCGCCGTCCTGGATGAGGGCGATGGGGCCGCCGGCCGCGGCCTCGGGGGAGACGTGGCCGATGCAGGGGCCCTTGGAGGCGCCGGAGAAGCGCCCGTCGGTGATCAACGCGACCGAGGTGGAAAGGCCCATGCCGCAGATCGCGGAGGTGGGGGTGAGCATCTCGCGCATGCCCGGGCCGCCGGCCGGTCCCTCGTAGCGGATGACCACGACGTCGCCGGGGTTGATCTTGCCGCCGAAGATGGCCTCGCAGGCCTCCTCCTCGGAGTTGAAGCAGCGGGCGGGGCCGGTGTGCTTCATCATCGACGGGTCGACGGCCGCCTTCTTGACGATGCCGCCGTCGGGCGCGATGTTGCCGTGCAGGACGCGCAGCGCGCCTTCGGGGGTGATGGGGTTGTCGTGCGTGCGGCAGACCTCGCCGTCGGCGGGCTTGGCGCACTTCTCCAGGTACTCCGGAATGGGGCCCATGCAGGTCAAGGCCGACTCGTCGAGAAGACCCAGCTCATGCAGCTCGTGCATGACCACAGGCACGCCGCCCACGGCGTAGAGGTCCAGAAGCGGGCGCGGGCCGGAGGGCTGCAGCTTCACGAGGTGCGGGGTGCGGGCAGAGGCCGCGTCCCAGTCGTCCATGGTGATGGGGTGGCCGGCCTCCATGGCGATGGCCGTGAGGTGCAAGACGGTGTTGGTCGAGCCGCCGAAGGCCATGTCGCACTCCATGGCGTTGTGGATGGCGGCAGGCGAGATCAGGTCGCGGAAGGTGATGCCCTTCTCCAGAAGCTCCATGACCTTCATGCCGGCCTCTTTGGCCAGGCGCAGGCGCTCGGAGTAGACCGCGGGGATGGTGCCGTTGCCGGGAAGGGCGATGCCCAGGGCCTCGCACAGGCAGTTCATGGAGTTTGCCGTGAACATGCCGGAGCACGAGCCGCAGGTGGGGCAGGCGCTGTTCTCAAGGTAGGCCAGCTCGTCGGGGGTCATAGTGCCCGCCTGGACCTGGCCCGCGCCGTCGAACAGCGAGTTCAGGTCGGTGGTGGGGCCGTCGGTGCGGCCGGCCTGGTGGCCGGGAAGCATCGGGCCGCCGGACACGAAGACCGTGGGGACGTTCACGCGAAGGGCGCCCAGGATCATGCCGGGGACGATCTTGTCGCAGTTAGGGATGCAGACGGCCGCGTCGAAGGCGTGGCCCTCGAGGGCGATCTCGAAGCTGTCGGCGATGGTCTCGCGCGAGACCAGGCTGTAGTGCATGCCGTCGTGGTTCATGGCGATGCCGTCGCACACGCCGATGGTCGAGATCTCAAAGGGGACGCCGCCGGCCATGCGGATGCCGGCCTTCACGGCCTCGGCGATCTTGTCGAGGTTGTTGTGGCCCGGGATGATGTCGTTCCTGGAGTTGAAGACCGCGACGAAGGGGCGGTCCATCTCCTCGTCGCAGATTCCGTCGGCCTTGAGCAGGCTTCGGTGGGGCGCGCGGGCCACACCTCGCTTAATGGCATCGCTTCGCAGCTGCATGGTGTCCTGGTTTCCTCTCGCTTAGCTTTCCGTGTACGTGAGAAATGCGAGAAGGGCGCCAGCGCTGCTCTTGATGCCCGTGACGGAGGGTCCCGGCCCTGGGGCACGACGCGGTTGGCACGGGGGTGTCCGCGCTTTGCCGCATGCTCCCTAGAACTGCTCGAAGAGGTTCCCAACCGCGCGGCCGCAGGTTCTCAGAAGTCAGCCTGCTTGCTGTGAGACGCGCGCCGAAGGTACTGGTCCTGTCATCGCATTTGCTCAGTGGTCAAAACAGTAGCGCTTACACGGGTGTCGCGCAACGGTTTTTATGCGGGCGGCGAGAAGTTCTGTGGCGGGGCGCGGGGGCGAGAAGGTCGCGGCGGTTGCGGCCCCGGCGGCATTGCGGCCCCTACCCCCGCACAAGCTCCTCGAACTTCTCGGGCGCCATCGGGCGGTAGTAGAAGAAGCCCTGCGCGATGCAGGCGCCGTGGGCGCGCAGGAAGTCCACCTGGGCCTTGGTCTCAACGCCCTCGACCACCACGGGCAGCTGCAGCTGCGAGGCCATCGACAGCATCGACGCCACGATGTCGGCGCCGCGGTCGGCCTCCTCGGGGTTTCTCGCCAAGAAGGTGCGGTCGAGCTTGATGGCGTCGACCTTGACCTGCTTGAGCATGCCGAGAGACGACATGCCCGAGCCAAAGTCGTCCATGTGGGTCTTGACGCCCATGTCCGCCAAGGCCGCCACCAGCTCGTTCACGCTGTCCGAGGACTCGACGAAACTCGTCTCGGTGATCTCCATGCGAAGGAAGTCGGCCGGGACCTCGTAGTGGGTAAGGATGCGGCCCACGAAGGCGGGGATGTCGAAGTTGGTGATGTCGGTGCGGCTGACGTTGACCGAGACGGGCACGGGCTCGATGCCCTGGTCCATGAGGTGGCGGATCCAGCGCACGGCGAGCTGCCAGATGTAGCGGTCGAGCGTGGTGACGAAGCCGTTGCGCTCGAGGGCCGGGATGAAGTCGTTGGGCGAGATCCAGCTGCCGTCCTCGCGCTGCCAGCGGGCCAGGGCCTCGGCGCCCACGATCTTGCCGGTGGCGATGTCTACCTGCGGCTGGACGGCGAAGGTCACCTGGTTCTGGGACAGCGCGTACTGGAAGCCCGAGATCAGCAGGTGCTCGCTGACGTTTCTCTGGTACTCGGCGGGGCGAAAGAAGCCGATGCGGTTGCTGTAGGCGACCTTCGCGTTCTGGTTGGCAAAGAGGGCCTTGGCGTAGGTGTCGACGTTGAGAAGGTCGTCTTTGACCAGCGGATATATGCCCATCGACGGCATGAAGCCCACCGATGCGTCGTGGCGGGCCACGCACTTGCTCGCGCGCTCGAGAAGGCGCTCGAAGGCCTTCTGGTCAAGGGGCGCCATGAGCGAGAAGTCGTCCTGGCCCCAGTAGCCGGCCACGACCGGGTAGCGCGTCTCGACGTCGCGAAGGATCGCGGCCACCTCGGCGATGAGAAGGTCGCCGGCGTCGCGGCCGTACCAGTCGTTGTAGATGGCGAGGTTTCCCAGGTCAAGGGACACGAGGCACCAGTGGGTGCGCTCGTCGGACTCGCGCAGGCGGCGGGCGGCCGCCAAGAAGTCCTGGCTGCGACGAAGGCCGGTCAGGGAGTCGACGCGCGAGAGCTCGAGCTTCTCGGCGGCCTCCTCGGCGGTCATGGCGTTGTGGTCGCGCTGCTCGGCGATGCGAAGGCGGCGCGTGAGCTCGCCGATGACCGTGAAGGCCTGCGAGACGATGCGGTGATAGTGCAGGTAGGCGGCGTGGACCTCGATGTGGTAGGTGTGGCTCTCGATGATCACGGGCTGGGCGCCCAGAAGGACCGCGCGGTGGCAGAGCTCGGAGGTGTCCTGCTCGGTGGCTCCCTCGGCGATAAGGCCTATCTGGGGCCCGCGGCCGCGGTAACAGAAGGCCTGGCCCTGGACGGAGCGGCCCAGGCGGGCGACGTAGGCCTGGAAGACGCGGTCGCCGGTCTCGTAGCCGTCGCGCGCGTTGATGGCCGTGAGGCCCGAGACCTTGAGGCCCACGACGCCGGTGGGAAAACCGCCGTCGCGGCACTGGTTGATGGCGTCGGCCATGCGCTCGACGTCGGGCAGGCCGGTCGTGGGGTCCGAGCGCTCGGCCAGGGCGCGGTCGGTGATGACGCCCACGAAAAGCGGGTGGCCGCCGGGGTTCTCAAGGCGCTTGCCGCGGCACTTGCAGATGGTGTAGGAGCCGTCGGGGCGCTTGGCGCGAAATTGAATGAAGAAGTGGTCAGAGGCCCCTTCTTGGATGGCGGCGGCCTCGTTGAGGTAGGCGCGAAGGTCTTCCGGGTGGACGCGCGAGGCGATGGCCTGGCGCGTGTCGTCGACGATGGGACCGGAAAGCCCCAGCTCGCGCACGGCCGAGGAGGACCAACGGGCCTGCCCTGTCACGAGGTCCATCACCACGAAGTAGCGCCCGATCAGGCAGTCGGCCAGGGTGTCGACGATGAGGTCGCCGTACTCAAGCGAGCCGGCGATGGGCATATCAGGGGTGACGATGCCATCTACCTGGGCATCGTTTGATTCGGGCGGTATGCCGGTCTTGTCCGTCATAAGCACGACCTTCGCGGGGGAGGGGTTTGGCCACCTTACAGAACCCTTACGACCCCAAACCATACCTCAGGTCGATAGTCCCCGGGACCCCCAAAAACCCAACCGGAAACATTTTTCCCTTAACCGGCAACCCTTTTTCTATATGGCTCACGACCTCGCGCATAACTACTGCACCGGAAACGGCGCACGTCTGTGGATTTCGCCGCAGGGCGCACCGGATCGGCCGCAAAGTCGCGTTTGTGTGGCATTTAATTTGGCGAAGGCGAGTAGCCCCGCACTTCTCGCCGGCGTTTGCGCAGGTAGACGAGCTGGAGAATTTCCGGCTACTCGGCGAGTTCGATTTAAATGCCACACAAACGCGACTTTGCGTCCAGCGACGCGGCGCCGGACTCCTCCGCGTGCAGCCGCTGTGTTAAGTGTGGGGCTGTGGCCCTGAAACGAAAAACTCAACATCTTGGCCGACTAAACCGTGATCCGCGAGTAGCCGGAAAACCGTCGGCTCGTCTACCTGCGCAAACGTGAAGACGTCGAGCCTCTATACTCATCAATTCCGGTTTAGTCGGCCAAGATGTTGAGTTTTTGCTCCGGGAAACACCGCGAGCGGGTTCTCGTGTAGCTTCCCCGGGACGACGCACCGGAAACGCCGCATGTCTGTGGATTTCGGCGTAGGGCGCACCGGATCGGTGCCATGTCGGTGGATCTTCTCGCCGAGAAAGGCTCTGAGCGGGCAAAATCCACAGACATGCCCGCTTCCTGGTGCGTTTCTCGCCTTCCCGGCACCGACATGCGCCCGATCTAGTGCGCCTATCGGCCAAATCCACCGACGTGCTGCCATTTTGGTGCGGCGTCACGCGAGGGGCCGGGGCACGTTTTGCTATCAACCGGCATTCGGCGGCGAGAAGATCTCGGCGACGATAACGAAGGCTCCCCCGAGGGTTTTGTCTTCAGGCGAATCGCGAAAGCGAGCGAGCCGCCAAAGGCGGCGAGCGCTGAGCCTGGGGACAAAACCCTCGGGGGAGCCGGATGGCGCACTCGGCAGATCTTCTCGCCGACGACCGGTCTCCTACATGGAGGTCTGCACCAGCCTGGGATCGAAGCCGGCCTCCTTGATGGCGGCCATGATCTGCTGCTTGTGGTCTTCTCCGTAAGCCTCGATGGTCACGCTCAGCTCGACGGCGGCGTTCCTGTTGGTGCTCACGAACTGGTTGTGCTTAAGCTTGATGACGTTGCCGTTCTGCTCGGCGATGACCGAGGCCACGCGCACGAGCATGCCCGGGCGGTCGGGGAGAAGCACGCTCACGGTGAAGATGCGGCCGCGCTGGATGAGGCCGTGCTGGACGACGGTTGCCATGGTGATGACGTCCATGTTGCCGCCGGAAAGGATCGAGACCACGCGCTTGTTCTCGGCGGGGAGGTGCTTGGCGGCGGCCACGGTGAGCAGGCCGGAGTTCTCGACGACCATCTTGTGGTTCTCGACCATGTCGAGGAAGCTGACGATAAGCTCCTCGTCGGCAACGGTGATGACGTCGTCGAGGTTCTGCTGCAGGTAGGGGAAGACCTTGTCGCCCACCTCGAGGACGGCGGTGCCGTCGGCGATGGTGTTGGAGGTGGGGATCTTGACGGTGTGACCTGCGTCAAGGGCGGCGGTCAGGCTGGCCGCGCCCGCGGGCTCGACGCCGATGACGCGGATCTTGGGGTTGTAGAGCTTGGCGAAGGTCGAGACGCCGCAGGCCAGGCCGCCGCCGCCCACGGGCACGAGGATGGTGTCGACCAGCGGGAGCTCCTGGACGATCTCCATGGCGATGGTGCCCTGGCCGGTGGCCACGCAGGTGTCGTTGAAGGGCGGGATGTAGGTGAGGCCGCGCTCCTCGGCGATCTCGACCGCGCGGTTCTTGGCGTCGTCGAAGACGTCGCCGTAGAGGATGACCTCGGCGCCGTAGCCCTTGGTGCGCTCGACCTTGATGAGCGGGGTGGTGGTGGGCATGACCACGATGGAGCGGGCGCCCGCGTGGGTGGCAGCGTAGGCGACGCCCTGGGCGTGGTTGCCGGCGCTGGCGGTGATGACGCCGCGGTCGAGCTCCTCTTGGCTGAGCTTCGAGATCTTGTAGTAGGCGCCGCGCAGCTTGTAGGCGCCGGTGCGCTGCATGTTCTCGGGCTTGAGCCACATGCGGTTGCCGGTCGCGGCCGAAAGGTAGGGGCTCTCGACAAGCTTGGTCTCGCGGGTAACCTCCTTGACCTTCTCGCTGGCCTCCTCAAAGGCTTCGAGGGTGAGCATTTCTGTCATGAGCGCCTCTTTCGTGTGTGGGTCGGGGGTGGGCAGGTCAATCTTTCTAATAGTAGGGTATTTGCGCCGCCGCGGCCGCGGGTTTCTCGGCACGTTGTCGTTGGGCTCGTGGCCTTGCGACGTTTGAGTACGGTTTTTACGAAAGTCGAGGCCAATTACGTGATTCTTCGAGTAGCTGCAGAGGAAGCTAGATAAAACCGCAGGTCGTTGGAAGCCAGCGACGGCATCTATTAGAGAAACAGCAATACTGCTCCCGACTTTCGTATTTTTTGCGCAACGGCATAGCATGCGTGTGCGCAAAGCAAAAGGCCCGGAGTCCGAAGACCCCGGGCCTGCCGAGTTATGGTGGAGATAAAGGGATTCGAACCCTCGGCCTCTGCCTTGCGAAGGCAGCGCTCTCCCAGCTGAGCTATATCCCCAAGCATTGCGGCACGCCTTAGGCGCCGCGTGCGTTGGTTATTGTTGCACCCCAGCCGCGCCGTGTCAAGAAAAACCTCGCGGCGACGAGAAAATCTCTGGCGAGAAGGGCTTCTCGCCGCCTGCGCCCCGCGCTAGTACTTCCCGCGCAGCGAGTACCAGCCCTCGTGCTCGTCGACGGCCAGCGGCACGTCGAACAGGTCGCTCAAGACCTCGTCGCGCATGAGGTCGGCCTTGGCGCCGTCGGCGAAGACCCGCGAGTCCTTGATGAGAAGCACGCGTCCGATCTCGGGGATGATGTCTTCGGGGTAGTGGGTCACCAGGATGACGCTGCGGCCCTCGGCGGCCAGGGTCGACATGGTCTTGCGCACGTGGTACATGCCCTCGGGATCAAGTCCGGTGCAAGGCTCGTCGTAGACCAGGACCTGCGGGTCGCGCACCAGCTCTCGGGCCACCAGCACACGGCGGGCCTGGCCGGTGGACAGGGTCATGATGTCCTGGCCGGCGATGCCCGCGATCCCCAAGCGGTCGAGGGCGTCCATGGCGGCGGCTCGGTGCGCGTCGGTGACCTCGGCGCGCATGGGCAGGCCCAGGGTGCCAAACAGGCCGCCGACCACGATCTCGATGGCGGGAAGGTGAACGCGCACCTGCTCATGCATGGTGGAGCTCACGATGCCCAGCGCCCCCTTGATGTCGGTGAGCAGGGGCCGGGCCGCGCCGCGGAATCGCACGGGGGGATCTTCTCGCCACACGGGGAAGACCTCGCGGGTCAAGAGCTGGATGAAGGTCGACTTGCCGGCGCCGTTGGGGCCGAGAAGCGCCACGTGCTCGCCTTCGGCCAGCGAGAAGTCGTCGACGTGCAGGATGCAGCGCTCGCCGCGCACCACGCTGGCGTCGTGGATCTGGAAGAGGGGCGTGTTCTGGGCGGTCGCCGCGGCGGCACCCGTTTCGGTCTGTTGGTTCATTTCATAAATCCTTTAACTGTTAAAACTGATCATCGGGGCGGCGGAGAAGCTCTCCGTACTTCTTTACAAGGCCTTCTTCAAGCGAACAAAACGCAGGTAGATAGGTGCTTGTGATCTTGTCGACAAGCTCGGCCGCCTCGTCTGCCCCGTAAACATGCGTGATGGTGTTGCGGTCGCGCAGCATGGCGAGCCACACCTCTTGGTCGATGAAGGGGTAGTACTTGAAGGCCCCCTTGATGATGTCGCGGGGAGACCCGGAAGCGGTGATCGCGTCGCCCTCGTAGGCGAGCAGGCGCTTGAGGAGTTTCCAGCCGAGCTCGAACTGCAGCGCGAACTTATTGATGACGCCGCTTTGGATGTACTCGTTGGAAAGGTCCTGGTCAGGGGCCTGTTTGAGCGTCTCGAGGGCGCTCGAGTAGTTTTCATACCTCTTCATAGAGAACAACTCCATCGCGGGAAATCTCTTCTCGCAGGTCGTTTGAGATCGCGGCGTCCAGGTCCACGACGTCGATCTCGAGCAGTGACCAGACGTCGTTTTGCAGGGCGTCGTAGAGCTCGCCGAAGTCGCGGGCTCCGGCCACCGCCACGTCGATGTCGCTTTTAGGCAGGTTGGTCCCGCGGGCGCGCGACCCAAACAGCACGACCCTGCGCGCGCCGTGCTCGCGGCAGATGCGCACGATGTCCTCGTATGCCTTCTCGGCGCCGTCCAACGAAACCCCCTTTGCGTTTGTGCTGTTTTAGTATACGGCACGCGGGGGGGGGTGAGTTTTGTTGCGGCACGCGAGTGCCAAACCAATAAAATAGCCAGGTTGAAGTTTGGTTCATCGAAAGGTATTTGATGAGAAGATCGCAATTGTTCGCGGCTGCCGCCCTGAGCTGCGTTTTGGCCACGGCGGCCGTCGCGCTGCCTGCGCGCGCGGCAGACGGCGCCGCGTCCGCCCAGGGCCGCACCCAGGCCGTCGAGGTCCTGGACAAGCCCGCCGACGGGGGGGACGACGCGCAAGCCGTGACCTCCCCCTCGACCGATAACGCCGCAGACGGCGACGCGGCCGCAGACGGCGCGGCCGCCGATTCCGCGTCGACCGACGACGCAAACAAGTCCCAGGTCAACGGCACGGACGGCGCCGCCGACTCGGCCGCCGAGAAGGACGCCGTGTCCGACGGCGACGCGACCACCGTCGACCCCGCCGCCGACGAGACCGCCGCGCAGGCCGACGCCAAGGCGGCCGCCCAGCTCACCGCCCAGGCCCACGTGGCCAACGAGGGCTGGATGGGCTCTGCCACGGCGACCGCGGGCAAGACCCTGCAGGCGGGCACCACCGGCCGCGGCCTTCAGATGGAGGCCCTGCGCCTCTCCCTTTCCGGCGTCGACGGCTCCGTCGAGATCCAGGCCCACGTGGCCAACGAGGGCTGGGTGTCCTGGTCCGCAAACGAGGCCGGAACCACCGGCCGCGGCTGGGCGCTCGAGGCCCTGCGCGTGCGCCTGACCGGCACCGCCGCCAACTCCTACGACATCTACTATCGCGTCCACGTGGCCAACGTGGGCTGGATGGGCTGGACCAAGGACGGCGATGCCGCCGGTACCCAGGGCTTCGGCAACGCGATCGAGTGCGTCGAGTTCCAGCTGGTTGCCAAGGGCGAGAAGGGCCCGGATACCGGCACCGCCTTCCAGGCAAAGACCCCGATGTCCATCGGCGTGACGGTCAACGTCTCCGGCCGCGGCTGGCAGACGGCGACCGCGGGCAAGGCCGCGGGCACCACCGGCCAGTCTCGCCACATCACGGGGCTCTCGATGGCCATCGACTCGGCCAACTGGGTCACGGGCTCTGTCCAGTACCGCGTCTCTACCTCGCTTTCTTCTCTCGGTAACTGGACCGACGCCGGCAAGGCGGTCTCGTCGGCCACGGGCAACGTGCCCGTCCAGGCCATCGCCGTGCGCCTGACCGGCGACATGGCTAGCACCTACGACGTCTACTACCGCGTCCACGCGTCCAACGTGGGCTGGATGGGCTGGGCCAAGAACGGCGAGTCCGCCGGCTCCGAGGACGCCACCCAGGCCGCGGAGGCCATCCAGGTCGTCCTGGTCGAGAAGGGCGGCGCGGCCCCCGGCTCCACCGCGGGCGCCTACTCGTCCTCCTCGTCCACCCAGCTGCGCGGCCAGGCCCACGTGTCCAACAAGGGCTGGCTCGACCTTGAGGCCGGCAGCGAGGTCACCCTGGGCACCACCGGCAAGTCCCTGCAGCTTGAGGCCCTGACCCTGGGCGTCGCGGGCGCGGACCTTGACGGCTCGGCCGTCTCGGTCGAGGCCCACGTGGCCAACCTCGGCTGGCAGGCCGCCACGACCGGCATCGCCGGCACCACGGGCCGCGGATACGCCGTCGAGGCCGTCAAGATGAGCCTCACCGGCGCCGCTGCCGAGAAGTACGACCTCTACTACCAGGCACACGTCGCCGGCATCGGCTGGCTCGGCTGGACGAAGGCGGGCTCTGCCGCCGGCAGCCAGGGTTACGGCCGCGCCGTCGAGTGCGTCCGCGTCCGTCTCGTTGCCAAGGGCCAGTCCGGCCCCGGCTCCAGCACGACCGCGTTCCTCACCGCGCCCACCGTCTCTTACGAGGCCCACGTGCAGGACATCGGCTGGCAGGGCGCCAAGACCAACGGCGCCTTTGCGGGCACCACGGGCCAGTCCAAGCGCGTCGAGGCCTTTAAGGTCAGCCTCTCGACCGATATCTCTGGCTCCATCAACTACCAGGCGCACGTCTCTGACATCGGCTGGCAGGCCAGCGTCAAGGACGGCGCCGTGGCGGGCACCACCGGCCAGTCCAAGCAGGTCGAGGCCGTCAAGATCTGGCTTTCCGGCGACATCTCTAATTACTATGACGTCTACTACCGCGTCTACGTGGAGAACTTCGGCTGGATGGGCTGGACCAGCAACGGCTCTGCGGCCGGCACGAGCAAGATCGGCTACCGCGTCGAGGGCATCGAGGTCCGTCTGGTCTTTAAGGGCCAGGGCGCGCCCGGCAGCACCGCCAACTCCTACCGCGAGAGCCTGCCCGCTTACCAGACGCCGGGCAACTGGCCCAAGCTCACCTACAAGCAGGTGACGCTTCCCAGCTACGCCACCGGTTTCTGGACCTACGTGCACCCCTACACCCTGCCCAACGGCGCCACGCGCTCGCAGTGCATCGAGACCATGATCAACGTGGCCTACGAGTACATGCAGACGGTCACCCCCTGGGTCGACAACCACTGCTCGCGCCCCGGCGACCAGATCGACTGCTCCGGCCTCATCATGGAGGGCCTCTACGCCTGCGGCATGAGCCTCGACGGCGTGGCCGGCGGCGACTTCAACCCGTGGACCAAGTTCTACCAGAACCACCACTTTGCCAACACGTGGCGCCTGTCCAACACGTTCCAGCCCGTCTCGTTTGCGGACCGTGAGCGCGGAGACATCATCTACTGGGAGGGCCACGTGGGCATCTACCTGGGCAATAACCAGATCATCGACGCGTATCCCAACCAGAGCGTGGGCGTCCACAGCGTCTACTCGCGCGGCACGATCCTGGGCGTGGCGAGGCCGTTCCCCAAGGCGTAGGGTTTCTCGCCGCACGATCCGGCACAGCCCCTTGTCGTTTTGCGGACTTGTTGGAATTCTTAGCAACTGAATTTGTCGTTCTTTGGACTTGTCGGAAGGTTGAAGGGCCTTGAAGGCCTCGAAACCTTCCGACAAGTCCTTTTTACGACAAAGCGGCTTCCGATAAGTCCCGATCACGACAACGAGAAGCTCGCGCGCCCGCGGTACCCCCTCCATTTCAACCCCGTTTCCCGTTTCGTCCCGGTTACGGCCGCATAACGCTTCTAGCAGCGATTATGTGACGTTTGTTGCCATTGCAACTATCCTGTTTCACCGTTCACCGCCCCAACCTAACCGCTCGCCGCCGTCACCTATAACCACAAACAGGCAAACGACACGACGAAAGGAAGGCTTGGATGGCAACTCCCCAGACAACCCTGACGCGCCGCTCCTTCATGGGGCTCATGGGCCTCGCGGGTGCGGGCGCGGCTGCGGTGATGGCCGGCTGCAGCGGCAGCGCCGTCGCGCAGGTGGCCTCGGGCGGCTCCGGCACGGACACCGCCTCGAGCACCGCCGACGGCCAAGACGGCGTCTTTGGCGACACGATCAAGGTCGGTATTCTCCACTCCCTCTCCGGCACCATGGCGATCTCGGAGACCTCGGTGCGCGACGCCGAGATGCTCGCCATCGACGAGATCAACGCGGCCGGCGGCGTCCTGGGCAAGAAGCTCGTGGCCGTGGTGGAAGACGGCGCCTCGTCAAACGCGACCTTCTCGGAGAAGGCCACCAAGCTCCTGGACTCCGACGGCGTGGCCTGCGTCTTTGGCTGCTGGACCTCGGCCTCCCGCAAGGCGGTCCTTCCCGTCTTCGAGTCCAAGAACGGCCTTCTGTGGTACCCCGTCCAGTACGAGGGCATGGAGTCGTCCAAGAACATCTTCTATGTGGGCGCCGCCCCCAACCAGCAGATCGTCCCCGCGGTCGACTACCTGGCCGAGCACTACGGCACCCGCATCTTCCTGGTGGGCTCCGACTACGTCTTCCCGCGCACGGCAAACTCCGTGATCAAGGCCCAGGCCGCGGCCAAGGGCTACGAGATCGTGGGGGAGACCTACACCCCCATGGGCCACACCGACTACGCCACGATCATCAACAAGATCCGCGCGGCCAAGCCCGACTTCGTCTTCAACACCTTGAACGGCGACTCCAACGTGAGCTTCTTCAAGCAGCTCAAGGACTCGGGCCTCACCTGCGACGACGTGATGACCTGCTCGGTCTCCATCGCCGAGGAGGAGGTCAAGGGCATCGGCGCCTCCTACGTGGAGGGCCACCTCGTGAGCTGGAACTACTACCAGTCCACCGACACGCCGGAAAACGAGAAGTTCGTCAAGGCTTATAAGGCCGCATACGGCGAGTCCCGCGTGACCGACGACCCCATCGAGGCCGGCTACGACGCCGTCTACCTGTGGAAAGCCGCGGTCGAGGCCGCCGGCTCCACCAACGTCGACAAGGTCCGCGCGGCCGCGGGCGGCATCACGTTCGACGCCCCCGAGGGCACGATGACCATCGACGGCGAGAACCAGCACATGTACAAGCCCGTCCGCATCGGCCGCATCAACGGCGACGGCCTGATCGACGAGGTCTGGTCGACGGGCGATCCCGTCAAGCCCGATCCGTACCTGAAGTCCTACGACTGGGCCGCGGGCCTGTCTTCTTAGGGGGTGTGACGTGGAAACCATTCTTATGCAGGTGTTCAACGGCATCAGCTTGAGCTCCATCCTGCTTCTGGCCGCCATCGGCCTGGCCATCACCTTTGGCCTCATGGGCGTCATCAACATGGCCCACGGCGAGTTCATGATGATCGGCGCCTACACGGCCTACGTCGTGCAGAACATCTTCAAGTCCGTGGCGCCGGCGGCGCTGGGCGCCTACGTGCCGGTGGCCATCGTGGCCAGCTTCATCGTGGCGGCAGCACTTGGTCTTCTCCTCGAGAAGCTCGTGATCTGCCACCTCTACGGCCGCACCGAGGACTCGCTGCTGGTCACCTGGGGCGTCTCGCTCATCCTTCAGCAGGCGGCGAGAAACCTCTTTGGCTCCGCGAACGTGGGCGTCGAGGTCCCGGCCTACATGCAGGGTTCTCTGCAGATCGGCGGCGTCTACCTGCCCTACACGCGCATCTGGATCCTGGTCATCGCGATCGTTGCGCTGGTGGCGGTTTACGTCCTGATGTTCCGCACCCGCTGGGGCCGCAACATCCGAGCCGTCATGCAGAACCGCCAGATGGCCTCTTCCCTGGGCGTCAACACCCGCCGCGTCGACGGCGTGACCTTCGCCTTTGGCTGCGGCCTTGCGGGCCTTGCCGGCTGCACCTTGACCTGGATCGGCCTTATCGGCAGCTCCCTTGGCCAGAACTACATCGTCAACGCCTTCATGACCGTCGTCGTGGGCGGCGTGGGCTCGATCTTCGGCAGCGTCTTTGGCGCGGCGTTCATCGGCGTCGGCCAGTCCGCCTTCGAGTTCTTGACCGACGCCTCGCTCGGCCAGGTCCTCATCTTCGTCTGCATCGTGATCCTGCTTCAGTTCAAGCCCAAGGGCCTCTTCGAGACCCACAACCGCTCGCTCGAGGATTAAGGGGGTGCTCAAGAAAATGTCCGAGAAGAAATCCTACAAGTGGGTCGTGGCGGTGGTCGTCTTTGCAGTCCTGGCCGTGCTTCCCTTCGTGCTCCCGATGTTTCGCGTGAGCCTCATCGCCAAGTACATGTGCTTCGCCATCGTGGCCTTGGGCCTCGACATGATCTGGGGCTACACGGGCATCATGAGCCTGGGCCACGGCGTCTACTTCGGCCTGGGCGCCTACGTGATGGCTATGTACCTCAAGCTCGAGGCCGCGGGCGGCGGCCTTCCCGACTTCATGACCTGGAGCGGGTTCGACAGCCTGCCCTTCTGGTGGGTCCCCTTCGGCAACCCCGCCTTCGCCTTCGTGATGGTCATCGTGGTCCCCGTGGCCGTGGCCGTCGTCATCGGTCTTCTCACCTTCTTGAACCGCATCCGCGGCGTCTACTTCACGATCCTGTCGCAGGCGCTCGCCATGATCTTGTCCGTCCTGCTCATCGGCTGCCAGCAGTACACCGGCGGCTCCAACGGCCTCACCGACTTCGACACCCTGCTGGGCTTCTCGCTTGACGCGTCGTCGACCAAGCTCGTGCTCTACTACGTGACCCTGGCCGTGCTGATCGCCCTGTTCTGCCTGTGCACCTTCCTGGTGGGCCGCCGCGTGGGCAAGATCCTGATCGCCATCCGCGACTCCGAGAACCGCGTGCGCTTCACCGGCTACAACACCGCGTTCTTCAAGGTCTTCGTCTACGCGCTGTCCGCCGCCATCGCGGGCATCGCCGGCGCCCTCTACGTCAGCCAGGTGGGCATCATCACCCCCTCCGACGTGGCTGTCTCTCCCTCGATCGAGATGATCATCTGGGTCGCCATCGGCGGCAAGGGCACGCT
>CAVDTK010000024.1:0-2615 GCA_963611755.1 Oscillibacter sp. ER4 | reverse complement strand
GGCGACTTCAAGGCCATCAAGGGCGTCACGACGTCGGTGGGCGAGAACGAGATCCGCTTCTTCATCGGCCCCAACGGCGCCGGCAAGACCACGATGCTCGACGCCATCTGCGGCAAGAACAAGGTCTCGAGCGGCAAGATCCTCTACAAGGGCCAGTACGACCTCACCAAGATGCGCGAGTACAAGATCGCCAACCTCGGCATCGGCCGCAAATTCCAGGCGCCGTCGGTCTTCAACGGCATCACAATCCTGGAGAACATGGAGCTGGCCGCCGCGGGCAAGCACACGCTCTACTCGACCACTTTCAAGAAGCTTTCGGCCGACACCGAGGACCACATCCGCTACGTCCTGGACTTCATCGGCCTGGACAACAAGAAGTTCGAGTACCCCACGCGCCTCTCGCACGGCGAGAAGCAGTGGCTCGAGATCGGCATGCTTCTGGCCGAGAAGCCCGACCTGCTGCTGCTCGACGAGCCGGTCGCCGGCATGAGCCGCCGCGAGACCGAGCACACCGCCGAGCTTCTCCACAAGGTCAAGGAGGAGTGCTCGGTGGTCGTGGTCGAGCACGACATGCAGTTTGCCAAGGACGTCTCGGATAAGGTCACCGTTTTTCACGAGGGCCAGATCCTGGACGAGGGCACGATGGATGAGGTTTCGCACAACCAGCAGGTAATCGACGTGTACCTGGGACGCGGAGGTGAGGCATAGATGGCCGAGAAGGTGCTTGAGGTTTCCGGGCTTTGGTCCGGCTACGGCGAGGGCATGGTCTTGCAGGGCGTCGACCTGGCCGCCGAGCGCGGCCGCGTCACCTGCCTGGTGGGCCGAAACGGCGCAGGTAAGACCACCACTTTGAAGACCGTGATGGGTCTTCTCCCCGCGGCGAAGGGCTCCGTGAAGGTGGCCGGCGCCGACGTGACGGAGCTTCCGCCTTACGAGCGCGCCCACGCCGGCATCGGCTACGTGCCCCAGGGCCGCGAGATCTTCCCGCAGCTCACGGTGCGCGAGAACCTGCAGCTGGGCCTTGAGGCCCACGGCGGCAAGGGCGAGATCGACGAGTCGATCTTCGAGACCTTCCCCATCCTGCGCGAGTTTCTCGACCGCAAGGGCGGCGACCTGTCCGGCGGCCAGCAGCAGCAGCTGGCAATCGCCCGCGCGCTCATGGGAAAGCCCAAGGCCCTGGTGCTTGACGAGCCCACCGAGGGCATCCAGCCCAACGTCATCGACGAGATCGGCGACGTGCTGCGCCGCATCTCGGGCGACATCGCGGTTTTCATCGTCGAGCAGTATCTGGAGTTCGTGCTGGGCATCGCCGACGACTGCTACGTGCTTGAGAAGGGCCGCGTGATCATGCACGGCGCGCCCGGCGAGCTCGATCAGGCCAAGCTGCAGGAGACGATGTCGCTTTAGGGCGGTTTTTCGTGTCTTCTGCGGGCCGTGCGGAGTCAAACTTCCGCCAATTTACCTCTTAATTCGAACTTGCTAAGTAGGCCAGGTCCGCGGACTTCCGTGACCTGGCCTTTTGTTGTGGCGAGAGGACTCGATACTCGGGGGTTCTGCAACAAGAGGTAAATTGGCGGAAGTTTCTCTTCGGCGACCCATTGGGCGACCCGCCGAAGGCCCCTCGCCGCCCCTTTGTTACGGGAGAAATCCGCGCCGGTTAAGGGTCGGTGACCCCGGGCCAATCCGCCGTACGATAGCTGCGGAACCCAAACGAAGGGAGAGGTATGCGCCTTAACGATAAGGACCAGGAGAAGCTCATGCTGCACCTGGCCGGGCAGCTCGCGCACGAGCGTCGCGCCCGCGGACTCAAGCTCAACTACCCCGAGGCGGTCGCGCTCTTGAGCTCCGACCTGCTGGAGCTGGCCCGCGACGGCCACGACGTCTCTGAGCTCATGACCTTGGGCCGTCAGATCCTGACCACCGACGATGTCATGGACGGCGTCGCCTCGATGGTCAAGGAAGTCCAGGTAGAGGCCACTTTCCCTGACGGCACCAAGCTCGTGACCGTCCACGACCCGATCCAGTAGGGGGCATCCATCATGATTCCTGGCGAGGTGATCTGCGCCGACGGCGCGATCGAGCTCAACGCGGGCCGCAAGACCCTCGAGCTTTCCGTGACCAACCTGGGCGACCGACCGGTGCAGGTCGGCAGCCACTTCCACTTCTTCGAGGTCAACCGTTGCCTCAGCTTCGACCGCGCGGCCGCCTACGGCTTTCGCCTGGACGTGCCCTCGGGCAACTCCGTGCGGTTCGAGCCGGGCGAGGAGAAGGTCGTCCGCCTTGTCGAGCTGGGCGGCGAGAAGGCCGTCTTTGGCCTGAACGACCTCACGCGCGACGTCTGCGCTCCGCGCACGGCGGCGGCCAGCCTTGAGAAAGCGCGCCGCCGCGGCTTCGACGCCTACGTCGAGGGCGTGGCCTGCGGCTTTACCCCTGGCTGGGACGACGGCGCCGACGCAGCAAAGGAGGCTTAAAGCCATGGCTATCGAGATTTCCCGCGAGAAGTACGCGGCGATGTACGGCCCTACCACCGGCGACAAGGTGCGCCTTGCCGACACGAGCCTCGTGATCGAGGTCGAGCGCGACCTCACCACCTACGGCGACGAGGCCAAGTTCGG
>CAVDTK010000023.1:4233-21624 GCA_963611755.1 Oscillibacter sp. ER4 | reverse complement strand
CGCAGGTAGCGGCACCGGCACGCAGACCAGCACGGTGACCACAACCACCAAGAAGGCTCGCGGCGGCGTGCCCTCGACCGGCGACGACACCGTGAACCTGGCCGCGGCAGTGGCTCTTGGGGCCGCAGGCCTTGGGGCCGGCGCCCTTCTCGCCAACCAGGAGTAACCCAAAGCGCCCCGGACACCCCGGGGCGCTTTTCTTATGCGCGGAATCGCTTCCTCCCAGTCGCCCCGGCGCCCCACAGCGCCGGGGCGCTCAATTTTGATGCCGTATTGGTAGGTTTGGGCAAAGGGGCGCTCAATTTGAGTGCCATATTGGTACTCAACGGGCATCGGCGAGCATATGCAAATAAGCCTGCAACTCATCTACCTGCGGTTTAAAAATCCGCGTGCCGCAAAGAACGCGCCGATGGGCTCTGAGACACCAATATGCACTCAAAATTGAGCACCCCTCGAGTATGGGTCCGCAAAACCGCAGGTCGCGCGAAACATATGGACGAACTGCGGAGGGAATCAAACTTCGAAGCAACTCAAACAGGCATCGTGACCTGGGGCCTGTCAGACATCTGATAGAACGCCGTCAGATTCGCGAAAGCATAAATAGATTAATCAAATTTGCAGCTCTACAGCGCATATCCTTTATCTATGGATATCGTACTCACACATAAAGCTGCGCTGGCGGCCATTCGGGGCAGACGCTACTCCTCCAATATCGGGCGAGTCTGCTCGTCGACCCTGCCGTCCAAGATGCCGACCCCAGATGAGGTCGACACGCTACTCTGCCGCTTCTCTGAGCTGGAGGCGCTCGAAGAACCCCTGGATATCCTGGTCGACCGCGCCTCGGCCCACCACAACTCCGAGCGCCTTTCTGCCCACATCTGGTCGACACCCCTGCCCGCCGGGGCCCTGATCGAGCTGTCGCCCGGCGTTCGCTGCGCGTCGCCCGCGTTCCTGCCCATCCTCATGGCCCCCTCGCTCACAGACCTCGAGCTCCAAATGCTGCTCGGCGAGCTCTTGGGCCTCTACGGCATCAGCAAAGACTTCGAGATGGGCCTCTTCCAGCGCCGCGTCCCCCTCACCACCCCGGCACAGATCGCAGAGCTCATAGACGAGATCTCCCCGGCAAAAGGCTGCGGAACGGTCCGCCGCGCCCTGGCAAAAGCGCCGGTCCTCGCCGCCTCGCCCCAGGAGGCAAAGCTCTACCTGCGAGCAACCCTTCCCTTTGCAAAAGGCGGCTACAACATGGGGCGCACCGTCCTCAATAACCCCGTTGAGCTGCAGCGCATTTCGAACACCATCCAGACGCTCCAAACAAGGAAGCCCGACCTCATGTTCCTCAACGGCAACCGAGGGGTCTGCCTGGACTACATGGGCGCCTGGCACGACAACCTCACGAGCGTCCGCAGCGACACCCAGCGGAGAAACGAGCTCATAGCCAACGGCTTCAAGCCGTACGAGATATACAAGCGCCACTACGACGACCTGGATTACATGAACGCGCTCATGGCCAAGATCCGCAAAGACCTGGGGCTTTACCGAGAAAGGCCCGGCACACGGCGAGAAGGCAAACGCCAATGGGCGCGCCATTCCCTATGGCAGGAACTCGAGGCCATCAACCTGTGAGGCGCGCGGCCGCGAAGCCGCGCCGCCCGCCGTCGCCCTACCGCCGCGCCCAGGCCGAGACCACGCGGACAAGCTCGTCGATGTTGAGCGGCTTTGCCAGGTGGTCGTTCATGCCGGCGTCCAGGCAGTGCTGCTCGTCCTCGGCGAAGGCGTTGGCCGTGACCGCGATGATGGGCACCTCGGGCGCGTCCACCCGGCCGCACGCGCGGATGGCCCGCGTGGCGTCGAAGCCGTTCATCACGGGCATCATGACGTCCATCAAAATGGCGTCGAAGGTCCCGGCCGGGCTCTCCTCAAAGAGCTTGACCGCCGCCGCGCCGTCGGCCACCGTGGTCACGCTCGCGCCGCGGTCCTCCATCAAAACTTTGCCGATCTCGGCGTTGAGCTCGTTGTCCTCGGCGTACATGATGGACAGGCCGTCGATGCTCTGCTCGCCGTCGTCGGCCACCGGCGCCACGACCTCGACCTTAGACGCGATCTCGAACGGGATGGTCACCACAAAGGTCGACCCCTCGCCCTTCACGCTCGAGACCTCGATGGTGCCGCCCAGCTTGTCAACCAGGCGCTTGACGATGGACATCCCCAGGCCCGTGCCCTGGTACTTGGTGCGCGCGCTCGCGTCCATGCCCTCCTGGACAAACGGGTCGAAGATGTGCTCCAAAAACTCCGGGCTCATGCCGATGCCGGTGTCCTCGATGGTCCAGCGGTAGACCACGCGCTTCTCGTCATGGAACAGGCACTCGGTCGAGGTGGTCACCGAGCCCCGCGGTTTGTTGTACTTGATGCAGTTGCTGTAGATGTTCAAGAAGATCTGGCGCAGGTGCAGCGGGCTTGTGTAGACGTAGCTCACCGGGATGTCGAGTTTGCCCAGCTTAAGCGTCTGCTCCTCGCGCCTGGCGTGATCGCTCACGATGACCGTGATGGAGCGCGAGACGTCGTTGAGGTCGGTGGGCTCCATGACCAGCTCGATCGTGTCGTCGTCGAGCTTGTTCATCTGCAGGACCTCGTTCACCAGCGACAGCAGGTGGTCGGCGGCCACGCGCATCTTGTCCTGGTTGGCGCGCACCAGCTCGATGTCATCGGCGTGCTCTTGGTTGATCTGGAGAAGGCCGATGATGCCGTTCAAGGGCGTGCGAATGTCGTGGCTCATGCGAGAAAGGAAGTTGGTCTTGGCGGTGTTGGCGCGCTCGGCGGCCTGCTTGGCGGCGAGAAGTTCCTCCATGCGGGCGTTCTCCTCGCGCTCGAGCTCCTCGACGTTGCGCAGGCCCACGACGGCCTTGAAACCGGCGGTGGCCCCAGCCCCGGCCGCGACGGCCGCAGCGTCGTCCGCCCCGGCCTCGTCGACCTCGCCCATCCTAATAACGTGCAGCTCAACGGCCGAGATGTGCCCGTCGGCCTCGACAAAGTGGTAACGCCGCGAGAAATCCCCCTCCTTGGCGAGAAGCTCGCGCAGGCGCCCGCTGTTGAACTCGGCCTCAAAGCGCTCGCGCTCCCCGGGCACGATGAAGGCCTCGTCGTACATCGCCATGAGCGCGTCGAACGAGGTGCCCTCGCCGGCGGAGGCCACAACCTCGCTGTCCCGGTAGCCCTCCTCGATCTTGACGAACTCCACGCTATTGGCACCCAGGTCGACCTGCAGGATCGTGAGGTAATCCTCGCCCAGCGCCTGCGTGACCGAGCGGCTGCGCAAAAGCTCGTCCTGGGCCGCCTTAAGGTCGCGCAGCGCCTGCTTGAGCTCGCTGTTCTCGGCCTCGGCCACCATCGTGCGCTTAAGGACGCTGTTCTGGAACAGGTAGAAATAGAAGATCGTGCTGTAGACCATGGCCGTGCGGCCGATGTTCTGCACGTTGAAGAAGGTCTCGGCGATGGTCGAGGCCACCAGGTACACGACAATCAAGAGCATCATGTTCTTGTCGAAGTAGCGGCCCAAGATCTTGTACTTGAAGACGTAGACCACAAACCAGCCCAGGTACACAAAGATCGTGGCCAGGGGGATCCAGAACAGCGGCCCGCGATAGAAGTCGTTGCTCGCCGTGTAGCCGTACGAGACATCGGTGAAAAGGACCGAGAAGGCAGCGAGAAAATCCACGGCCATGGGCACTACCAGGGCGGCATTGGCGGCCGCGCTGCGCTTCTTTGGCTTGAGCATCACCAAAAGCAGAAGGATGATGAAAGGCCGCGCCGTGTAGCCGATCGCGCTCAGGACGCCTCGCCAAGGGGTGTAGGTCGGCATCATCCTAAGGATGAGCTCGCCCGTGGCCGCCGCGACCTCGACGGCCTCGGTCGCGATGACGGCAAAGAAGAGGCCGCGCGAGCGCTCGTCGAGCGTGCGGCTGCGGTAGAGCATGAGGAAGAGAAAGCCCAGGCCAAAGATCGGGGCAAGATCGCTCAGCCAGAATTGATCGGTGGTCATCCTCGGTCCCCTCGTACTTTGCGCGGGACCCAACACCCCACGCCCAACCAAACGCAGGCCATAAGGCCATTCAGATTAAGAGATTACCATACGCATGTCGGGCCGATAAGCCCGATCGCGGCGGCCGCAGCCCCGCGGCGCGGCTGGCCCCTCCCCCGAGTGCTAAGATTTACCTCGGCGTTCTTCTCGCCATAAAACTTTTGCCAATACGGTTGCTTGGAAGCCCATGGATCTTACCTCTGCCAACACCACCTACGCGCTGTTTGTCCTGTTCTTGTTGCTCATCGACATGGTGCTGGTCTTCCGCCTTATCCGCATCCCCGGCTTTGGCCCAGAGGAGCGCTGGATCCTGAAGCTCTTCTCGGCCACCTGCATCTGCGCCTTGTCTGACGCCCTGTGCATGGGCGTGGGCGCCGCGGCCGGGCCCGTTGCCAACACGCTGTTCAACATGGCCTTCGACCTCTCGACCGGCTACATCGCCTACTTTCTCTTCTTCCTGTGCGCCCAGCGCCTGAACTCGAGCGTCGTGGGCCGCCAGCCCCTGACCCTGGCCGTGACCATCCCCATCATGGCGGCCACCGTCTTGATCGCCAGCACCCCGCTCACCGGCTGGATCTTCTCGCTGGATCAAAACGCCAACTATGTGCGCGGGCCGGCCTTTGTTTACTTTGTCTTTGTGCTGGCAAACGGCTACACCATCGCCTCGGTCGCGCTGGCGGTGCGCCACTACGTTAAGGACCCCAACGTCGAGGCCCGCCAGAACGCCGTCGAGTTCGCGCTCTACGTGATCCCGCTCATCGTGGGCACCATCACGCAGTTCTTCTTCACGTCGATCCCCTGCTCGAACATGGGCCTCACGGTCACGATGCTCATGGTCTTCATGAACAACCAGCACCGCCTGCTCAACAAAAGGACGCTGGAGGCCCAGGCGGCCAACCGAGCCAAGTCCGAGTTCCTCTCGCGCATGAGCCACGACGTGCGCACGCCCATCAACGGCATCATCGGCATGATCGAGATCGCCAAGGACAACCCCGACGACCGCGAGCGCGTTCTGTCGTGCCTGGACAAGATCGAGGTCTCGGCCGGAAATCTGTTGGCGCTGGTGAGCGACGTGCTGGATCTCTCGAAGATCGAGTCGTCCGGCATGGTGCTTACCAGCGAGCCCTTCAACGTGCAGGACACCTGCGACGCCGTCTTGGGCCTGCAGCAGATCATCGCGTCCGAGAAGGGCGTGGACCTCAAGGTCAACTACATCGAGTTCGCGCACCCGTGGGTCGTGGGCGACCCCACCCACGTGCGGTCGGTCCTCATCAACGTGCTCAACAACGCGATCAAGTACACCAACCCCGGCGGCTGCGTGACCTGCTCGTACCATGAGGTGGCGGTCGGCGAGAAGGGCGCAGCGGACTGCCCCGGCGCCGCTGCCCCCACCGCCTCTGACCAGCGCTTCATTGGCGAGTTCGTCATCGCCGACACGGGCATCGGCATGAGCGCGGAGTTCGTGCGCCACATGTTCGAGCCCTTTGTCCAAGAGAGAAGCGACGCGCGCTCGACCTACCAGGGCACGGGCCTGGGCCTGGCCATCGTCAAGCAGACCGTCGACCTCATGGGCGGGACCATCGACGTTAAGAGCGAGCAGGGCGTGGGCTCCACCTTCACCATCCGGATCCCCTTTGCCGTGGCCGAGGCGGCGGCCCTTCCGCAGGCGGCCGACGGCGAGCCCTTCTCCCCCGCTGGCCTGCGCATCCTTGTGGCCGAGGACAACGACCTCAACCTCGAGATCGTCCAGTACATGCTGGAGAGCGCGGGCGCCCACGTGAGCGTGGCGCGCGACGGGCGCGAGGCCGTCGACGCCTTCCGCCGCGCCCAGGCAGGCACCTTCGACGCGATCATCATGGACGTGATGATGCCCGTGATCGACGGCCTCGAGGCCACGCGCCAGATCAGGCTCTCGGGCAAGGCGGACGCGCTCACCGTGCCCGTCATCGGCATGTCGGCCAACGTGTTTGCCGAGGACCAGGAGCGGGCGCGGGTCGCGGGCATGACCGATTACGTGGTCAAGCCCGTCGACCGCGAGAAGCTCTTCTCGGCGCTTGAGCTTAGGGCAAATCCTCGCCGGTAACCTTGCGGCTCTCCTCCGCGGCGGGCGTGAGACCCAGCAGCAAGGCGTCGTGCATCTCGGTCGAGGTGCCTTCCTCGGGCTTGACCCAGGCGCCGCCGGCGGCCTCGTTGGCCTTTGCCGTGGCGGCCTCGATGTACTTGTTGGAGCCGATGGCGTCGACGATCATCTGCATGTAGGCCTCGCGGCCGGCGTAGGTGAGGTGGATGCCGTCGGCGCCGATCCACTCGTCGCTGGCGGTGCTGTAGGACTCCCAGTCAATGACGTGCACGTTGTCGTGGTTGGCGGCCACGCTGGCGATGGTCTGGTTGGTGGTGCGGTGCCACGAGGACGGCACGCGGTTGTTGACGATCCAGATCTCGCGCTCGCTGCCGATGTCGGCGATGAAGTCCTCAAGCTGCTCGGCCGTGAAGGAGCCGTTGGTGCCCAGGGCCAGGATCACCGTGTGGCCAACCTTGCCCAGGTCACGGTAGTAGTCGTAGACCGCCTGGCCCATCTCGATCTGGCGGCTGCCGCAGGCGTCGATAAGGCCGCCGGTGTAGGCCTGGTGGAACTCATCGGTAAGGCCGATAGAGACGGAGTCGCCGATCATCAAGGGCTCGTAGCCGGTGATCTCGATGTTCTCGTCCTCGGCGGATGCGGCCTGGGAGGCGTCGGTGGTCGCGGCGTCGCCGTTGTTCTCGCCGCCTGCGCTGGACGATGCGTCGCCGTCGCCCGAGCCGTCCGTGGTCGTGGCGGTCTTGTCGGCCACGATGGTGCCCTCGTTGGTGCCGGCGTCGATGTCCTCCTGGGTGAGAAGACCCTGGCCCTGGTTGGGGTTCTGCACGACGGCCAACGCCACGCCGGTCGAGGCGAGCAGGACCGCGCAGGTGGCGGTCGCGGCCACGGCCTTCTTGAGCGCCATGCCGGAAAGCTCGCCGGCCTTGTAGGCCTTGATCGTCTTGCCGATGACGCCGTGGCGCAGCGGGTCCTCGACAAAGCGGTAGGACAGCTCAGAGACGCCCACGATGATCGCGACCTCGAGGATGATCTTGAGGACGCTCGGGTCGCCGCCGTTGCTGGGGTTCATGAGCAGCAGGATGGGATAGTGCCACAGGTAGATACCGTATGAGCGCGTGCCCAGCCAGACCATGGGCTTAGAGGCAAAGACGCGGCCCAGCTGCGAGCCCGGGATCGTGATGGCCGCGATGACCACGGCCGAGAAGACCGAGGCCAGGGCCAGGCCGCCGCGGTACCAGAACGCGTCCGTGCCGCTTACCAGGCAAGACATGAGGACCAGGCCCGCCATCGAGACGTAGCCCGCGATCTTGATGCGCTGCTGCTTGGCCGCAGGGCACATCGCGTCGAAGGGCCGGGGCGACTTGATGTAGACCGGCCAACGAAGGGCCAGGTAGGCGCCGGCGAGAAGCGAGAAGGCGCGGGTGTCCGTGCCGTAGTAGATGCGGCTGGGGTCGGCGCCGGGGGTGTAGAGGAAAAACATCGCGGCGGCCGAGGCAATGGCCAGCACCAGGCAGATCTTGCGCAGGCCGCGGCGGCGGGCGCCCTTCTTGTAGAGGAAGAGCATGATCAGCGGCCAGATGATATAGAACTGCTCCTCGATGGAGAGCGACCAGAAGTGCAGCACCGGGCTGGGCGAGGCCATGGCGTCGAAGTAGGACTCCTGGCGGAAGATGTACCACCAGTTGGTGACCCACAGAAGCGACGGGAGAAGGTCGGTCTTCAACTTGTAGAGCAGGCCTTGGTTGACAAACCACGCGGTCAGGGCCGTTGCCACCAGGACCAGCGCGATGGCCGGGAAGAGGCGGCGGATGCGGCGGACCCAGAAGCGCTTGAGGTCGATGGTGTGCTTCTCGGCAAGCTCGGCGCTGAGGATGCCGGTGATGAGGAAGCCCGAGATGACGAAGAAGGTGGTGACGCCCACCAGGCCGCCGGGGGCCCAGGGCAGGTTGAGGTGGTAGGCCAAGACGGCGCCCACGGCCAAGGTGCGCAGGCCGTCGACGGCGGGGAGGTAGTTGCGTTGGATCTTGCGGCGCCGAGGCTGGGCGCCGGAGGGGTTGGGCGCGGGGGCGGCTGCGGCGGGTGCGGCAGGCGCGGGAGCCGCGGCGGGTTTAGCGGGATCGGGGATAGCGGCGCGGATCTTCTCGCGAAGGGAGCTAACCGAGGTATTGGGCATATGAGAACCTTAATGACTGGTGTGTTTATGACTGCGTATGCCATTAGATTCTATATCGCCAGAAGGACAAAAATACGCGCGCGCCCGACCTTGCGAAAAAAGGACTTGTCGGAAACGCGCTTGTCGTTTTCTCGACTTGTCGGAAGTCCCAAGGGCCTCAATGCTTCCGATAAGCCCGCATAACGACAAGAGAGCTTCCGACAAGTCCCAACTACGACAGCCGGACTTCCGACAACCCCGCAAAACGACAAAGCGGACGGTGAGGCCCGTCCGCCTCGTCCGCCCGCCAACCGCAAACCGCCGGCCTGCGCCTAGATGGGCATGTGCAGCCCCGGCGTCTTTTGCTCCTCAACGCGTCGGCGATACGCAGCCATGGCCTCATCCCTAAACGCCGCGTCGCCCGTCTCGCCCATAAGCCTCATGAGATACTCGGTGAACAGCGGGTTCATGGGCAGCAAAGGCGCGCAAAGCCACGTGCCAAAGAGGTTGCGGCGGCGATACCCCTCAAAGGAGTCCCCGCGCCTCAAGCCAAAGCCCACCTCGTTTTTGCAGAACGGCTCGCGGCTGTTGTCACCCTCAACCTGCGTGAACTGCACCTTATATCCAACGATCTCCAGCGGCTCGGCGCCCGTCTCGGCAGGCGTGAAGGTGCCCAAGTAAGGCTCGACGATGCGGCGCGAGAAGTCCTGCTTGACCGTGAAGTCGAATAAGCCCAGGCAAGAAACCTCGTGCCCGTCGTCGCAGACGATCTTGGTGCCCAAAAGGTCGCACGCGTTGCCGGTGAAAAGGACGACGCAGCCCTTCTCGACAAGCTCGACCAGGCGATCCTTGTGCGGCATGAGCTTGGCCGCGACCTTCTCCTGCTCGGCCTCGGTCATGTAACCCAGGTAAATGAAGTCCACGTCGCGCGTGACAAAGGCGGGCTCATCGGTAAAGCGGGTCTCGATGAACTCGGCCGCCGGCAGGCTCGCCTTGAGGTACATCATGTTGCCGTTGTCGCCGCCCTGATTGGAGAACTCGGGGAACAGGCTCTCGACCACCGAAGTCGACATCTAGGCCACCTCTTTCTTGTTGAGAAGGGCGGCCAGGTGCTCAAACGCTTTCTTGGCATCCCAGTAGTTGTCCACGGCATGGCTGAAGTAGATGGAGTCGACGCCCTCGCAGTCCAGGCAATCGGCGGCGGCGATGCCGTCTTTTGCCGTGGTGATACGGGACGGGTCGACCCCGGCAAGGAGCAGGCGCAAGACCAGGTCCTCGCAATGGGTGCCCGTCACGACGATCTGCTTGATATCGTCATCGGCCAAAAGCTCGAAATCAGTCTCGTAGATCCAGCCCACGTACTCGGCCTCGTTGACGTTTTTGGCCAGGTGGTTGTTGTCGCTCATCAAAATGACGGCCTTGGTACCGGGCTGGCGCTTGACGTTGGCGTACCCTCGCGAGCTCGCCATGGCGTTCTCGCCCTTCGCGGCGATGCGCACCAGGCGCTTGCCGCCCGCGACGGCCTCGTCATAGCGAACCGCCACGATACCCACGCCGTTATTGAGCGCGTGGGCGATCTTCTCGACCGAGACACCTACCGTTCTGGCGCAAGAGATGGCGGCAAGAAGGTTGTAGAGGTCGGTGACGGAGCCGGCGCTAAAGTGATACACGCCCGTCGTCTTGCCCTCGCGCACGCTCAGGGTATTGGCGTCGTAGTCCACGGCCACCGCGTCAAAGGTGGACTGAGGGTTGGTGCAACCGCAGTTATCGCAGGTCAGCTGGCCAATGTGCCCAAGGTGGCACGTCTTGTACGTCAGGCGCCCGCCGCAAACGGGACAGGCGTTGAGGTCGTTGACAAGGCTCGCGGGCTCCTTCGTGTCGCCGGGAAGGGCGCACTGCATGGAGTAGTAGACGCGGTTCTTGGTCTGCGGGGCCAGGCGAGAGCTGATAAGGTCGTCGGCGTTTGCCAGCAGGGTCGTGTCGCTGGGGATCGCGTGCGAAAGCACGTCGAAGACAAAGCCCACGTGGGAGTTCCTGCTAAACGTGTCTCGGTAGAGGTTGGTGACGACAAGGACCTCGGGCATGAGATACGGGAAGACGAACTTCGAGCAGCGCTCGTCAAGCTCCAGAACGGCGTACTTGACGCGGCTCTTGCCGCCGATCGTCGAGCCCTTGATCAAGGTCGAGACGATACCTTCGGTAACGTTTCCGCCCATACGGTTGACCAGGGGTTTCTCGCCAGCCGACGTCAAGATGTCGGCAATGAGATTGCTCGTGGTGGTCTTGCCGTTGGTGCCGGTCACCACGATCACGTGCTCTGGCATCTCCAGGCGCCCAAGGAAATCGGGGCAGAGCTTGGTGGCAACGACGCCGGGCATCTGGCCGCCCGCATGATGTGTGACCTTAAGGGCAAGCACAGCCGCCTTGGAGGCGACCATAGCTGCATAAAAGCGCAGGTTGCGCGGTAGTCGGGTCTGTTTGCCCACGATTGAGCTTCCCTTCGATCGATGGGTATCCGCATGGATTGGTAAGAAGTGAGGAGCAGCGCGCACCGCGGCGCGGCATGACAAAGCCAGCGCCCGGCGCAGCGTTATGGGGCTTTAATCGGCGAGCACCTCGTTGACCGCCTCGAGGATGATCTCGAGGCCTTGCTTGAGCTGGTCGTCGGGGATGGTCAGCGCGGGCATGAGCTTGACCACGTTGTTGTCGCGGCCGGCGCGCTCGATGATGAGGCCCTTCTCGAAGCACTTGCGCGAAACCGCCGCAGACGCGTCGCTGTTTGCCATCTGGATACCCCAGATAAGGCCAATGCCGCGCACCTCAAGACCAAGGGGACGGACCTTCTCGTCCATAAAATCAGAAACGATCTGGCCCTTGCGCCTAACCTCGTCCTCAATGTGGTTGTCCAGCATGAACTCAAGGCCGGCCTTAGCCGCCACCATGGCCAGCTGGTTGCCGCGGAAGGTGCCGTTGTGCTCGCCCGGGGACCAAACGTCCAGCTCGGGCTTGAAAAGGGTGAGGGCGAAGGGCAGGCCGTAGCCGCCGATGGACTTGGACAGGCACACCATGTCGGGCACGATGTCGGCGCGCTGGAACGAGAAGAACCAGCCGGTGCGGCCGCAGCCCACCTGGATGTCGTCGACGATGAGAAGGATGCCGTGGCGGTCGCACAGGGCGCGCAGGTCGCGCAGCCACTGGGCGTCAAAGACGTAGACGCCGCCCTCGGCCTGCACGGTCTCGAGGATGATGGCCGCGGGCTTCTCGACGCCGGAGTGGTCATCGGTCAAAAGAGTTTCGATGTAAGCGATGTTGTCCAGGCCCTCGAACATGTAGGGCGCGGGCAGGTGGGTAACGTTGCCCAGCTCGACGCCGGCGCCGCCGCGGCTGCCAAAGTCGCTGGTCAGGGCCAAAGCGCCCAGGGTCATGCCGTGGAAGCACCCCATGAAGCACCAGATCTGGCTGCGGCCCGTGACCTTGCGGGCGAGCTTCAGCGCGCTTTCCACAGAGTTGGTACCGGTGGGGCCGGGGAACATCACCTTGTAGTTGAGGCCCCGGGGCAGAAGGACCTCGTTCTCAAAGAAGTTGAGGAAGTCCTCTTTGGGCTTGGTCATCATGTCCAGGGCGTGCATGATGCCGTCGCCCTGGATGTAGTCGATCAGGCGACTCTTGATGTAGTCGTTGTTGTGACCGTAGTTAACGGCACCGGCGCCACAGAAGAAGTCCAAGTAATCAACGCCGTTCTCGCCGGTAATGATGGAGCCTTTGGCTGTGGTGAAGATCTCGGGGAAGGTGCGGCAGTAGGACCTGACCTCGGACTCGTAGGTCTCGAAGACTTGTTTACCTTGCATCTGACTGGCTCCTTTTGACGTTTGTTTGCAGACGCGTTCTAGCTTGCATCGATCCCTAATAGTAGCGCCCCGGCTGCAAAAAGCAGGTCGGGGCGCTGGGCTTACACATATCGGAGATTAGGCTTTACGAACTCTGAGAGCCGCTTCTCGTAGGCGGCCATCGCGGTCTTCTCGAAAGCCAACGTGGGGTTGGGGACGCCCATAAGTACCAGGAGCTTCTTGGTGAACAGCGGGTTCATGACCAGGAAGGGCCCCAGAATGGAGGTGCAGATGAAATTGTTGCGGCGCAGGCCCTCCTTCTTGGAGCCCGGGCATAGGCCGTCGCCGCGCACCACGTCACAGAAGTAGCAGTCGCTGTTGTCGCCATAGGAGTGGCTGAACTGCGACTTGTGGCCCACGAGCTGGATGTCCTCGTAGGTGGCCAGGATCAACGAGTTGTAGCGATCCATCATCTGGCGGCGCGCATGGATGCCCGGGAAGATACCCAGGGCCTCGATGCGGCTGCCGTCCTCGTTTTCGATGTAGGCCTCGGCAATCTCCATGGCATTGCCCACAAACATCGTGACCTTGCCCTCGTCGATGCGCTTGACCAGGGCGTCCTTGTACGGGAGAAGGGCCTCGATCGCCCACTGCTGCTGGTCCTCGGTCATCGAGGCCATGAAGACCAGGTCAACGTCTTGGGAAACGAAGCGGGGCTCCTCGCCCAGTCCGGTGTTGACGACCTGACAGCCCTCGATGCACTGCTCAAGGTAGTGAACGCTCTGCAGGTCACCAAAGAGGTTGGCGAACTCGCCGTAGAGGACCTCGATCACAAACTGTTTACTCATGGGCGGCCTCCAGCTTCTTCAGGTCCTCGCAGATTTGGTCGCGCAGCGCCATGGCGGGAGGGACGCGGGAGAGATCATACAGGACAAAGACCTTATCGGCGCCCTGGTAGTTGAGCTGAGAAGGGGCCTCGCTCGCGTTTTCGACGCAGTGGATGCGCTCCTCGGGAACGCCGGCCATGAGCAGGCGCATCTTGAAATCCTCGCTGCGCACGCCCACGACCACGATGTTGCGGATCTCGGGCGTGTTCAAAAACTCGAAGTCCGCGTCGTAGATCCAGGTCATGATCTCGGAGGAGTCCTTGCTGTCGTAAAGGTCATCGAGCATGATGACGACCTCTTTGACGCCGCTCTCCTGGCCCACGTACTCGAAGACACAGCTGCAGGCAACGGGGTTTTGGCCCTTGGCCAAGTGCGCGATGACCTGGATGTTGCCGATGGTGCACTCCGAGAAGCGCGTCTCCACGATCTCGGCGCCCTCGAAGCCGCGGCTCACCTGGTCGTAGGTGAGGCCCAGGGTGTGCAGGGCCGTGATGGCCGTGACCTGGTTGTACTCGTTGAGCACGGAGTTGCCCACCATCGGGTAGGTCTCGGCGCCCTTGGGCGTGGCCATGGTGAGCGTGCCGCCGTCGAAGTCGAGCGCGGCGTGGTAGTCCGGCTTAGGCGACGAGAACCCGCAGTTGTCGCAGACGGCGTTGCCGATGTGGTGGTAACGCACGTAGTTGTAGCGCAGCTTGTGGTGGCACTTGGGGCACAGGCGCGCATCGTTGATGAGGTTGACGCTGTGGTCTTTGTCGGACGGCAGGCGGTCGATGGAGAAGTACGTGCGTGGGTTGCCGTTGCCCAGCTGGGAGCTGATAAGGTCATCCGCGTTGAGGATCATGTGGGTCTCTTTGGGGAGGCTCTTCTGGATGAAGTTGAAGATGAACTCCGGGTGGGCGTTGCGGTGGATGGAGTCGCGGAAGAGGTTGGTGCACACCACGTAGGTGGGCTTCAGGCGCGGGTAGATGAGCTGGGAGCTGCGCTCGTCGACCTCAAAGACGGCCAGGTCGAACTTGGTTTTGCCACCCATAGTCGAACCCTGGGCCAGAGCAGCCACGATACCGGAGTTGATATTGGCGCCGGCACGGTTGTTGAGCACCCGGTAGCCGTTCTTCTCCAGAACATCCAGGATCATGTTGCAGGTGGTGGTCTTGCCGTTGGTGCCGGTGACGCAGAGCACGGTCTTGGGCTTCTCGATGTGGCTCACGAAATCCGGGCAGATCTTGAGGGCAACCTCGCCGGGGAAGAAGCTCGCCTGGCGGCCGATCAGGTGCAGAAGCCCGGTGGTCACCTTGGCGGCCGAAAGGGCCACGAGGAATCTAAAGTTGCTGGTCAATATGCGTTCTCCTCTAGAGACAGTAGTGGCTAGAGGATAGCACGGGGTATGGCGGGGCGGGCGGGGCCGTGGCGGTTCGCACGAGAGAAGCATATGGGCGGGGCGCAGGGCGGGCTACCTCGCCAGGTGCAGGCGGCGGAGGACAGGAATGCGAACGGCCTGGTCAAAGGCCACGATCACGGCGAGAAGAACCGCGCTAAAGATGACGGCCGCGATGAGCAGGACCGGGATGCCGGCGACATAGCAGGCATGGGCGAGAACGGCCTCGGACCAGATCTCCCACAGCTCGTAGAAAAGGGCCTGGGCGATGTAGAAGCCCAGAACGCTTTGGGCCAGGCGGGTCACGAGGGCGGCCGCGTGCGGGCTGAGCGCGGGCGCGGAGGACGTGGCGGGGCGCGGGGCCGTGGCCGCGACGACGCATGCGATGGCCAGGGCAAACGAGAGCGCCGAGGTCGACTTAAACGACGAGGCGGCGAGCCAGGCCAGGTTGCCCGTCTCGGCCAGGGCGGCCTCGACGGCGACGCAAGCCAGGGCGACAAGGACCAGGTTGCGGTGGGGGTGCTCGGGGACTACGGGCTTCTCGCCAAGTCGGCCACCCACCAGGTAGGCGCAGAGGTAAGTCGCCGCGCTCAGGAGCTTGCGCCACTCAAGAAGGCCGCGGTCGGCATCCCCCGGCGAGAAAAACGCGACGTAGAAGCTTATGGCCAGCGTCGCCGCCGTGAGCGCCCAGACCAGGGTTTCGGGCTTGCGAAGGCGCCGCCAGGCGGAGGCGATGATCGGCGTCACAAAGAGAATGACCAGGTAGACCCATATGAACTCGAGGCCGCTAAAGAGCCACGCGGGGCCGTACTCCAACAGGCCGCCAAAAGGAATGGCGAGCTCGACCGCCACAGAAAGGATCGTGTAGAAAGCGACCGACGTCAAAAGCGGGGCGGATCTTCTCGCCGCCGCCTTGAGCTGGGCCGGGTAGAAACCGGGGGTGGCCGCGGCCTGGATCGCGCGCGGGAGCAGAAAGTAGCCCGAGATCATGAAGAAGACGCTGTTGCCCCACGAGCCCAGCAGGTTGACAAAGCCCAGGCAGGTCAGGCCCGCGGTGCCGATCTCCAGGTCGACGTCCAGCCAACCTGTGCCCGTGACCTCGGCAAACCATGGCTGCAGCGTGTGGAAGAGGGCGATGCCCGCGATGGCGCAAAGGCGCAGCAGCTCGATCCGCGCGTTCCTGGGCGCCGCCGGGGTTGTCGTGTCGCTGGCCATGGTGATCCCCTTTTCGCGCGGCGCCTTTCTCGGACGAACGCCCCTCAGCATACCAGCGCGGCGGCTCTCCTTCAAAACGAAGGGTTGTCTGATGGTCCGGGAACCTCCCCCTTTCACTTTCCGGGGTTGTCTGATGGTCCGGGAACCTCCCCCTTTCACTTTCCGGGGTTGTCTGATACCCGCCGGGCCCGCCTCTTTCATTTTGAGGACTTGTCTGATGGTCCGCAGGCTTCTCGCTTTCAAAAAGAAGGGTTGTCTGATGGTTTGGAATCAGACAACCCTTGAAATTGAAAGCTGCGGGCGGCTTAGGTATCAGACAAGTCTCGAAAGTGAAAGGAAGGCGCGGCGCAGCTATCAGACAACCCCGGGTTTTGAAAGGGAGACGGGCTTAGCGAAGGTCCGGGCGCATCTCCCAGGCAAGAGGGTCGATCGCCTCCAGGTCTCGCCACAGATAGAAGCGAGCCCGACGGCGGCGCGCCCGCCGCTCACGGTCAACGGTGACCTCGCTCATGCCAAGGTCGGCCCGGATGGAATCGGCAAGGGAGTCCATGTAATCAAGGTCGTCGTAGTGCACCTTGTAGATCTCGTACGGGGTGAAGCCGTTGGCGAGAAGCTCGTTCCTGCGGTGCGTGTCCTTGCGGACCTGCGCCGCGTCGTCGTGCCAGGCTCCCATGTAGTCGAGGCACACGCCGCGCTTCTCAGCACCAACAAACAGCAGGTCAGGCTTGCGTTTGCTTAAGGTCTTGATACGCCGAGAAACCCTTGAGAGGGAGACCTCGTCGTTTAACGCCACCTTGCCCAGATGGTAGCCGCCCTTTGCGAACGGCAGGGTCATGCGCAGGTAGAGCTTTGCCTCCAGCGGCGACGCGGCCAGCACCGGGGCGCGGTCGAGCGCGCGGCGCACCTTGGCGCTCCCCCACACAGGGCCGATCTCATCGAGAAAACCGCGCAGCTCATCGGGGGTGATCAGGGGCGCGTCTCGCTGAATGAGGCCCATCTCGCGATGCGGCGTCAGCGAGTAGAGGCCCATGAGCTCCGCCAAGAGGAGCACCAACTCGAGTTCGCTGAGGCGCGACGCCACAAGCACCGGCAAGAACAACGGCGATGGACACCTTATTCCTTGTTCTACCTGCAGAAAAGCGCGCCTTGGCAAGCGGGACGACCAGACGTGCCCCACGGCGTGGCCGCACTCCCGCTCCGCCGTCTTGGTAGCGAGAAGAACCCCAATGGGGCCGTCGATCTCGTCGAGCGCCGGACAGAGGGCTCGGGCTTCCTGCAACTCGCAGATGCTGGGCATGCGCTGCGGGAGCCGCGCCGAGTCGGCGACCGGCAGGGACGCAGGACCCGGCATCTGGCGAATCAGGTGAAGAGCGGCTGTATGTGAGATCACGATATCCATGTCTCAAAGCTACAGAACTTCTCGACGTAGATTGGTAAGAACTTTTTAGAAAATTCCCTGTTCTGACAGCTGTCTGACAGCTTTCTATCAAGCGGAGACGCGGCGGGCGCGTCGAGCTGCGGCGCATTTGGGTGAGTGAAAATGCATCTGACATGCAGTAAGGCTTTAAGGGATGTGACGGTCTTGTCGGCGCTTGAAGAAACCCCAGTTGTCTGATGCGGTGCGGACTTCTCCCCTACAAAACCGCTACTTATCTGATACTCGATGAGGCCATCCCTTTCACAAACGAGACTTGTCTGATGCTTCGGGGGCTTCTCACTTTCAAAAAGAAGGGTTGTCTGATGGTTTGGAATCAGACAACCCTTGGAATTGAAAGGAGAA
>CAVDTK010000023.1:0-3728 GCA_963611755.1 Oscillibacter sp. ER4 | reverse complement strand
CTGGATCGTGGCCCGCTCCTCCCTCGGACCGAGGTCGCTGTCGGTGATCCACGCCCCCGCCCCGGACTCGGAAACCTTGAGGTGGGCCTCGGACTCGCAGTACGGCGAAATGCCCACCGTGGACGCAAGCTCGCCGTCCATCCCATAAACGCGCAGCTCATTGACAAAGCCGCTCGTCCCAGAGCGGTCGATCGACTCGCAGGCTAGATAGACCTTCCCGCCCGCGACCTTGACGTCCGTCACGCGGTTGTTGTCGGCAACGGTAAAGCACGCGACCGTGGGCGCCGCGCCGCCCTCGCCCGCGGCCACCAGGTCGGCCACGCGCCACAGGACCACCGTGGCCTTCTCGCCGTCCGCTCGCTGGCCGTTTTGCAAGGCATAGACGTAGCCGTCACCGGCGCCACCTGCCGCCTCGACCCCATCTAGCTGCGACGGAATGGTCAAATCGTACCGGCTCGTCGAAACCACGTCCCCATCGCGGCCCATCACCACAAGATGGCGCGCGTAATCCTCGCCGGTCTGAACATAAGCCACGCGTCCGTCGCCTGTGGAGAAGAACGTCGCCTTGAGCTCTTCGTCGTCCACGGCCTTCGACGCCAGGACCTTGCCGCTGGCCACCTCGACCCACAGGTCTCGGCCCGCGATAGACCCGTTGGCGTACTTCGCCGGTGAGCTGACCTGCAAAAACGCCGTCCCATCGCCCAAGTCGACCGCCTGCAGGTCGATGCCCGAGGCGTTCCAATAACTCTCGTCGCACCCAAGGTCGAAGGCGGTCACCTCGGCGCCATCCTCGCTCGCGCGGAACAGCCGCAGCGTGTTGTCCGCAGCGTTGCCCGAGGCCGCACTCGTCGCCTGGAAGAAGTACGCACGGCTCTCCGGATCGACGCACACGTCGCTCGCCCGCACGGTATCGTCCACCGAGGTCCCCGTCTGCTCATAGGTCCCAGACGCCTCGACCGCGACGGATGCCGCGGGCACCGGCACAGAAATCCGCAGCTCAGAGGACGTGCGTTCCTTGCCCTGCTCGTCGATACCCAGGTTAAAGAAGCCGGCGTCGATCACCAGCTCGGCCGAGCTGCCGGTCAAGACGGTCCCCGGGTTGATAAACGCGACCACGGTAAGGCGCCCCGTGAGCTGGTCATAGATGGCCTGGGCCGGCACCTCGACGCCGTCGACCAAAAGGTGCACCGACAAGCCCTCGGCGCCCAGCGCAGGAGCCGCCCAGGTGCCATTGAACACGAGCGTGGAGAACCCGTCCAAGACCGTGCTCGCCGTGGGCGTCAGGGTGAACTCGCGGGTCCGCGCCGCCGGGGTCCAGGAAAACTCGACCTGCGCCGAGGTGTCCGTCTCGCCAACTACCTTGAACGTGATGCCGGTGTAGCCAGCCTCTTGGCTGTTGAAGTAGTTGGTCGACGGCGTGGTGGACGGCGAGATGAACGCGCCCAGGTGCCAGAAATCGCCGTACTCGGCCACGATGGCGCCCGCGCTGCCGTCCCCGTCGATCGGGCGCAGCGCCTCGTAGAGCTGGTTGCCGCTTGTGCCGTAGGTGTTGCTCGCCGCGAAATCGCTTTTGTCGGCGTTAAGGCCGGCCTGCACCCTGAAGGCGCGCACGCCATGGGCCAGGCTCGTCGAGAAATTAGTGAGATTGATGGTCATGTTGGCCGCCGGCTGGTCAAAAACCAGCAGGTGGAAGCTGCAGAACAGGTTGCCGTCCAGGATGGACTCGTCGGAGGAGACGGCCACAAAGCCGCCGGTCTTCTCCCAAGACTCGTCGGTGGTGTAGGGCAGAAGGTCGACCGTGGCCGAGCTGTCGTAGTGGGTGGTCTCCCCCATCCCGCGGCGGACGTCCACACCAGAAGACGAGGTGCGCACATAGGTGATCTGGTCGGGCGTGATCCAGCCCAAAAGCCACTTGAACAGGCCGTTTTGGTCGCCCATATTCTTGTCCATCATGTCGACCGAGCCCGTGCCCTTGCCGCCGGCGTAGGAGTACAGGTCGGGCAGGCCCAGCACGTGGCCCGTCTCGTGGATGAGGGTCTGCTTGAACGACAGCGCCTCCTGGCCCGAGCCGGTGCGCGAGGCCTCGCCCTCAAGGGTGTCCATCAGGACGCACGCGCATACCTTCTTGCCGTCAAAGGTCCCCTGCATGTTCTCCGGGGCCTCGGTGTAGGCGGTCTCCTTGGGCCACCAGGTGCTGTTCCAATCCCCGCACGCGCCAGCGAACTGCAGGTAGACGGCATCGATGTAGCCGTCGTTGTTGGCGTCGCACTGCGTGAAGTCCACCTGGTCGTCAACCTGGGCCAGGACCTCATAGAAGAGAACGCTGAGGTTATTCTCATAGTAGGAGCGCGGGTGGGCGGCCGCGCAGCTCACGACCTGGGTGGCCTTGAAATCCAGCTTGCCGTAGCTGGATCGCTGATAGTAGGCGTAGAGGCTCTCGTAGGGGTAGGTGGCGTCGGCCATGTTGCTCTCTGCGTTGAAGGCGCCGAGAAGGTCCTCGTCCGTCTCCGCGGCATCGATGACCTGCGCGGCCTCGGTGCCGTCCTCGCTTGCGGGGAAGCTCACGCGGATCACGACGGCGCGGGCCTGGCCGCAGGTGGAAAGGCCCAGCACGCGGCCCTGCGGGAAGAGAGACGCGGAGGCATCGGCGGCCGCGCCGCTGTCGCCCGCGCCCGTCTCGGCCAGCGCCTGGACGCCCGAGGCCTCCTGCAGCCGCTCCTGCGCCTGGGCGATAAGCGCCGGCGAGACGCTCTCGTGCCCCGTGCACGCTAGGGCATCTACCTGCGACGATTGCGCGACGGCCGGGGTCACCGGCACCGCCACGAGCGCCGCAAGCACGGCGACGCCCAAAGCCCAACGTTTTGCTCGCTGCATGAATGAGGCCATAAGAACTTCTCCGCCCTTTCGTTTGTGTCGCAACCAGATCCGTTGTCCAAAAAGGGACTTGTCGGAAGTCGGGCGCCGCCCAAACCTTCCGACAAGTCAAAATAACGACAATCTCAGGCACCGAGAATTCCGACAAGTCCGAGAAACGACAACCGCCCCCGGCGCCAGCGCCCAGCCCCGCGCCCCGTGCTAAAACTTAACCCGCAGGCTCCCCGGCTCGACCTCGACCGAGGACGTGTACGCCTCGATGACCTTGCGGGCCAGCTCGTCGATCTCGTCGTATGGGTAGGCCGCGGCGCGCGACGGGTCCAGGAACACCATCTCGAGCTCGTTGGTCTTCTCGGTATAACGCAAGGTCAAGTGGGTCGTGATCACACCCGGAGCCTTGAGGATGCTGTGGTTGACCAGCTCGTCCAGGACGTGGATCACGCGGTCGATGCGCGCGTTGTCAAAGAGCTGCTTGCGCATGAACAGCGCCGCCTGGCCCACCATCTCGTAGTAGTCGAAGGCGCCGACGCAGATGTCGTAGTTGAAGCTCTTCACGTGGAAGATGAAGTCGCGCGTCTTAGGCCGCAGCGGGTTCTCGAAGATCTGCTCGGGCGTGCCGTCCTCGTAGAGGCCCTTCTCGTCCATGTAGAAGACGCGGTTCGAGACGTTTCGCGCGAAGCTCATCTCGTGCGTGACGATGAGCATCGTGGTGCCCTTCTCGGCCAGGCTCATCATGACGCCCAGGACCTCGCCCACCATCGTGGGGTCAAGGGCGCTCGTGGGCTCGTCGAAGATGATGGCCTCGGGCTGCATGGCCAGCGTGCGGGCGATGGCGGCACGCTGCTTCTGGCCGC
>CAVDTK010000022.1:0-22856 GCA_963611755.1 Oscillibacter sp. ER4 | reverse complement strand
TCGAAGCAGACCATGTCGGCCCACATCTGGTAGACGCTGCAGGAGTGCGCGTAGTTCATCATGTCCGGGGAATAACCGCCGGTAGGACGGGCGTTCACCTCAAGACCAACGTAGTCGCCGGCCTGGCCCAGGCCCGGCTTGTCCTCGACCAGGCGGAAGAACTCCAGGTGGACGAAGCGGCCCTTGAAGCCAAAGGACTTGATGGCGGCGTGCCCCAGCTTGGCCAGCGCCGGGTCGACGTCGGGCCGCGACCAGTACGCGATGTCGAGCGCCTTGCCGTGAACGTCGGCCATCGAGGACGGGAACTCCTCCTGGTTCTCGAAGAGCGGCTCGCCCTTGGAGTCGACGATGGCGTCGTACGAGCAGATCTGACCGCCCACGAACTCCTCCAGCACGTACGGCACGCCGGCCTGGGCCGCGGCCTCGAAGGCGCGGTCGACGTCGGCCGGGCCCTCGACGGCAAACGCGCCGCCCGAGCCCACGCCCACCTCGGGCTTGGCGAAGGCGGGGTAGCCCACGTTGGCGAGAAACGCCTCGACCTCGCCGCGGTCGGCCACCTTGATCTGGCGTGCCGTGGGGATCTGCGCCTCGTGGTAGCAGGGCTTCATCGCGGCCTTGCTCTGCCACGAGACGAGCTGCGCGGGGTGGACGCCCGTCGTGACGTTGAAGTCCTCGCGCAGGCGTGCATCGAGGGACAGCCAGTACTCGTTGTTCGACTCGATCCAGTCGATCTTGCCGTGCTTGTACGACAGGAACGCCACCGCGCGGAAGACCTGGTCGTAGTCCTCGAGGCTCGGCAGCCAGTAGTACTCGGACAGGACGCCCTTGAGCTCGGGGTCGAGCTGCTCGTAGGGGGTGTCGCCCACGCCCAGGACGCAGGTGCCGTTGTTGGCCAGGCCCTGGCAGAAGTACTTGTAGATCTGGGGGAACTGGGGAGAGATGAAAACGAAGTTCATGTCCTACTTGCCGCCTTTCTTGGCCGCCTCAAGAACGAGCGGCATAAAATATCTAATCTGTTTCTTCCACCAGGGCCAGTCGTGGTTGACGTCGGTGCCCCAGAAGTCGCACCAAGCCTCGATGCCCAGGCGCGCGAAGGCCTCGGCCAGGATCCGCTGCGTGCGGACGCCCTCCTCCTCCCAGGCGCCCTGGCCCACGCACAAGACGAGCTGGCGCTTGTTGTACGTGGCAATAAACGGGTGGTCAGGGGTCATGTTGGGCACGAAGTCGGTCGGCGAGTTGAGGTAGAGCTCGGGGCTCAGCCAGCCGTCGAAGAAGTACTTGGCGTCATAGACGCCGGACAAGGCGATGCAGCCCTGGAAGAGGTCCGGGCGGCGCAGCGCGCAGATGACCGAGTGGGTGGCGCCCATCGAGCAGCCCATGGCAAGCGGCAAGAGCTTGGAGCCGTTCTGCTCCTGGACGTACGGCACCAGCTCCTCGAAGACGTACTGGTAGTACTCCTCCATAAGATGGGCGCGCCAGTTCTTGTCGCCGTTCTCGTCAGACCAGGTCTCTTTGTCGACGTTGCTCACGCAAAACAGCTGGATCTGGCCGGACTCGATGTAGTCTGCCATGGTGTCTACCAGGCCAAAGTCCTCGAAGTTGGTGCAGGGCGAGTCCTGGGTGGCAAACGCGATCACCGGCCAGCCGGCCTCGCCGTAGACGAGCATGTCCATGTATCGGTCAAGGTGCGTGCTTCTGAAAGTCTTGAGCTCTCGCTTCATGGGCAACCCCTTTCTCTTTGGAATGGTCCAATCCTAGCGCAGACGCGTTACGAACAGGTTGCCCCTCGGCGGGCGGGCGCGTGGGCGGCGAGAAGGGCGGGCGGGACGATGCGGCGAGACGTGCCGCCGTGCTTCTCGGCGCCTCACCCGGCGCGTCGGCGAGAAGGGCCCGCCGTTCACATGTTAGACTTCTGTCGATAACAACAGCGTAACCGAGGGAGCCGCCATGCGCACCGGATTCGACAACGACAAGTACATCGAGCTGCAGGCGGCGCACATCCGCGAGCGCGTGGGGCAGTTCGGCGGCAAGCTCTACCTGGAGTTCGGCGGCAAGCTCTTCGACGATTACCACGCTAGCCGCGTCCTTCCCGGCTTCGAGCCCGACGTCAAGTTCCGCATGCTCAAGAGCCTGGCCGCCGACGTTGAGGTCATCATCGCCATCAACGCCAACCATATCGAGAAGAGCAAGGCCAGGGGCGATTTGGGCATCACCTACGACGAGGACGTCTTGCGCCTGGTCGATTTGTTCCGCGGCAACGGGATGGCCGTGGCGGCCGTCGTGGTCACCCAGTACGCTGGGCAGCCCGCGGCCGACGTCTTCCGCCGCCGCCTTGCTGACCTGGGCATCGTTTGCAAGCTGCACTACCCCATCGAGGGCTACCCGCACGACGTCGACCTTATCGTCTCGGACGAGGGCTACGGCAAAAACGAGTTCGTGGAGACCACGCGCCCGCTGGTCGTCGTTACGGCACCCGGTCCCGGCTCGGGCAAGCTGGCAACGTGCCTGTCGCAGATCTACCACGAGCACAGCCGCGGGGTGGCCGCCGGCTACGCCAAGTTCGAGACCTTCCCCGTGTGGAACCTGCCGCTTTCCCACCCGGTGAACATCGCCTACGAGGCCGCGACGGCAGACCTCGACGACGCGAACATCATCGACTCGTTCCACCTGGACGCCTACGGAAAGACGACCGTCAACTACAACCGCGACGTCGAGGCCTTCCCCGTGGTGCGCGCCCTTATGGAGAAGATCCTGGGCAAGAGCCCCTACCAGAGCCCCACGGACATGGGCGTCAACATGGTTGGGTTCGCGATCTGCGACGACGAGGCCTGCCGCGAGGCAAGCCGCATGGAGATCGTGCGCCGCTACTTCGCGGCCTGTGAGCAGGTAAAACGTACCGGCACGGGGGCCGAACAGGTCGACCGGCTGCGCTCCATCATGAAGAAGGCCGGGGTGGACAAGGACTTCTCGCCGGCACGCGCGGCGGCGCTTGAGCGCGAGGAGGCAACCGGGGCGCCCGCAGGCGCCATCATCCTGGCCGACGGCCGCGTGGTCACGGGCAAGACGTCGGGGCGCCTGGGGTGCGCGAGCTCGCTGCTCATGAACGCGCTCAAGGCCGTGGCCGGGGTCGATTTGGAGCTCGAGGTCATCAACGACGCGGCGATCGAGCCGATCAGCCGTCTCAAGACCGGCTACCTGGGGTCCAAAAACCCGCGCCTGCACACGGACGAGACCTTGATGGCACTTTCCATCACGTCCGCGACGAGCGAGGTCGCGGCGCGCGTGCTTGAGGGCTTAGGGCAGCTGCGCGGCTGCGACGCGTTCTTCTCGGTGATCATCAGCGCCACGGACGAGCAGGTCCTGCGCCGCCTGGGCATAAACGTCTGCTGCGAGCCCAAGTTCGAGCGCAACGGGTATTTCCACAAGTAAGGGCGCGGCGGCGGGCGCAAAAAGCCCAGCGCGAGCTGATTAGTGTACATAAATACAATGAATGCACCGGATATGCCCCATATCCGGTGCGTTACTTATAATTATGTACACTATTTCAGCGCTCCGCCGAGAAACCAGGCCGCCTTTATGCCCCTAGGACCCGAATCGGGATGACGTAAACGCCGTCCTGCCGGCGGTACGCGATCTCGCCCATCGCGGTGACCACGGCGAGAAACGCGGGCTCGGGAGTCCGGGCGGGCTTGTCCCCGCAGACCTTCTTCTTTAACCGGAGCAGCGCGGCCGCCGCCTCGTCGACCTTATCGAGACCCACCTTGACCTCGATCGCCGCCCACGATCCGTCAGCCCTCTCGATAATGGCGTCCGCTTCGAGGCCGGAGTCGTCGCGGTAATACCGCAGGGGGCTCGCAGAGGAGAAGTCCAACGCCCGGGCATAAACGTCCAGATCGCGCATGACGAGGTTCTCGAACACAAGGCCAAAGGTCTGCCAATCTTGGAGCAATGCCTCGGGCGAGAGGCCGAGAAGCGCCACGGGCAGGGAGGGGTCGGCAAAGTAGCGCTTGGGCTTGACGCGCATCCTCTTGGGAGAGCGCGACGGCGGCACCCAGCCGGGGACCTCGTCCACGAGATACATCCTGGTGAGAATGTCCAGATGGGCCGCGACCGTCTTGCGCTCCAACTCCGCTACCTGGGACGCATTGTCGTGCACATAGACGTCGCAGGCCAGGGTATCCACCTTAGCCGACTGGCCAAGGTTGCGCGCGAGGGAAAGCGCGAGCCTGCGCGCCAACGCGCCGTCACCGCCCAGGCGCTCGACGCTCTGGGAGAAGATAGCCTCAAGGAACTCGCGCACGATGATCTGCGCGTCCTGCGTCGGCTTGCCCACCAGCTCGGGCCAACCCCCGCGAACGGCGAACTCCACGATATTCGCGATGCCGTTGGGGCACTGGCAAGGCTCGAACCCGCCCGCGAAGAGGCCCGCAAGGCTCACCTTGGCGATTGACTCCCCCGTTTCCGCAAGGGTCATGGGATGCATGCGAACGCGACCGATTCGGCCCGCGCCGCTATGCGCGACCTGGTCTTTATTGGGGGTGGAAGATCCGGTGAGGATCCAAGCGCCCTTCTCGCCGGCAAGCTCGTCCACGGAATGGCGAACGGTATCCCAGACCGAGGGCACCCTTTGCCACTCGTCGATGACGTGGGGTCGCTCGCCCACCAGGGCAAAGGCCGGGTCGGCAGAGACGACCTGCAGGTTCGCGCCGCGGTCGACGTAGGTGACGGAGTTTCCCTGTGCCAAGGAGGACCACGTCTTGCCGCACCATTTGGTCCCGGAGACCTCGACGGCGCCGAAAAGCGTCAGGTACTTGGCGATCTGCGCGTCGACGATGCGCGGGCGGTAGGCATCGGGACGAGCGTTTTTTCTCGTTTCTTGCTCCGCCATTTAGCCTCCTGTCGCACGTGTCCTAACCAGGCATTCTACCAAAATCCGAATGCTGAGCCTACCAAAATACGAATGTATGACCTACCAAAATCCGAATGCCAGGCCTACCAAAATACGAATGCCACCCTACCTCGCCAAGCGGTACTTGCGATCCTTGCTCGTCGCGGGCGCCGTCGCCGTGATGGCGCTGGACTCGAGCAGGCGCTTCAGTCGGTAACGGACCTGGCTCACGTTAAGCCCCGTTTCATCGGCGATCTCCCGCACAGAAGCCTCGCCGCGGCACTCGATCGCCGCCAAGACATCCGTATCGTCCGCCACCGCCACGGTCTCCGCCCGCGGCCCGCCCTCATACGTCGGCCGCCAGAAAACGACCTTGAACGTATCGAAACCGGGCCTGAACTCCGGGGCGGCCAGGCCTCTTCTCGCGCACTCGCGGATCATCATCGGCACGCCGGAGCCGTTTCCCTCCGCCGGGGAACCCGCTGCGGCCGGTAACGGCACAAGGGCCATCAGCTTCATCAGGGTGGGATTGCGACAGCAGGAAAGCCCGTCCGCCAGGTTCTCGCGCGTCTTGCTCCCAAAAAGGCCGCCGGGGTTCGTGACCTCGATGCGGTCGTCGAAGATGTCGATCGCCACGGCCTGCCCGTCGTAGCGAGGGCTGTAATCGCGGTGGATCAGGGCGTTGGTCACCGCCTCGCGGATAACCTCCTCGGGAATCTCCAGCTCATCGACGCGCGACGCGCCCTCGACCACAGAACGGCGCTTGAGGTTCTTGGCCACGGCAGCCACGGCATCCGCGACCATCTCGCCCAGCGTTCCCTCGCACACGGTGCGGTCCATGAACCGCGGAGCGCCCGGAGTGCCCTTCTCAAGACCGGCATGCACGGCAACATCCACCACAAGCCTGGGGAAGAACTGCTGGGGATAGGTGCCGACGGCGAGAAGCCCGGCTTTCGTGACCTCGCCCGCCGCGTCGATGAAGTTCAGGCGCTGGAGCTTGTCCCACTCGTTCAACGTCCCTTTGAGGGCGCGCGGGGAAAGGTCATAGGCCCGATTAAAAGTGCGCTCTACCAGCGTTTTATCGAAGTCTGCGGCCGTCGCACCCGCAACCGGGGTCCTATCGAAGTTCGAGACCTTGCTTGCCGTCGACACCGAGAACAGCTCGTTCGAAGAGAGCAGGACGTCCTTGTCGTCGACTCGCTTGTAGCTGCCCTTGGCGGGGCCGCGGTCGAAGATATAGCAAGGCTTGGAAGCAGGGTCGAGCTCGAATATCTGAATCGCGAGGGCAAAGCCGCCGTCCACCTCAACGCGCTCGATGCGGTACTTGGGCGGGTTGACGAGCTTGCCCGCCGCCCCGCCGTCGCCCATACCAGCGACGAACTGGTCGCGGATGCGGTCGGCATCGAAGCCCTCGACAAGAGCGAAACCCGCCCTCTCGGAAAGGCCGAGCAGGATAAGTCCGCCCGACGTATTGGCGAAGGCACTCACGGTCTCCCAAATGTCGGAGGAGAGCTTTCTGGCGGATTCTTTCACCTCAACGTCGGCGTCATCGGTGCCCTGCTTGCGCAAGCGCTCGACGATAGCCAGCAACTCCTCTTGTTCCATGGGATCAGTCCTTCACTCACACGTCACTATCACTGTCACTCATAATATCACTGTGATTGTGAGTGATGTTCGTAGTGACGTGTGAGTGATGTGCGAGTGACGAGAAACGATCAAAATCGGCAGCCCGACAGTACGTTCTACGTGCCCCACAACCTCCGGCATGGCTGCCGCACCGGAAAGGGCGCACGTCCGTGGATTTCGCCGAGGGCCGCACCGGATCGGCCGCATGTCGGTGTCTGCGTCGCGCGAAGCGCACCGGAACCGGGTCATGTCTGTGGCGCCTGGGGCTTGGGGGCTTCTGTTTCCACAGACATGCCCGCTTCTTGGTGCGCTTACGGCCATCCTGGCACCGACATGCGGCAATCCTGGTGCAGCGTTTCTCAAAATCCACCGACATGGCCCGGATCCAGTGCATCCCCACCGAGGGGCGGCCCTCCGGAAAACGGAAATCGCGTTTGTGTCTGGCCCGGTATTCCGGGCTCACTATCGGGCTACACCTAAGCTATGCAAAAGGTCGTGGAGCACGACGTTCTAATCGACCCTCTCCAACGAAGTCAGCGCTATACCTCACTCGCTGGGGAACGTCCTCCTCAGCCAATACCCGGCCGAGTGGTGTGACAAGCGGATCGGTCGCCGCCGTGACGCTGTCGAGTACGCCGAGCGTCATGGACACGCGCAAAAAGGTCTCGAGCGATCCCTCGCCCTTATTCAGCAGCTTGGAAATAGTGGGCTCTGAAATAGCCGTGCGATCCGCAAGGACAGACACGGAAATACGCTGCTGGCGGCGAGCCAAATCAAGATTGGCAGCGATGTCCCTTTGAGCCCGCTTAACCGGGCGCGGAGTAGCGGTTTTCATAGGCACGCGTTTTTCTAACCTAAAAGATTCTTTTGCTTAGGCAAGTTTAGCACAAGAATTCTTTAGGTTATCAAGAGGCTAGAAAACGTCATCTAGAGCTTGAGCGAAAGCAGAAAGCTCAGGACGCCCAGGCAAACCATGATCGCAAGAACCGGGATGAAAGACCCCGCGACCGAGGCCAAAATCCCCGCGCCCAATCACCCAGCCAAGTCCACGTCGGTTAGGCAGTCTAGGAAGGCCCTGGCTGCGGTGGAGAGAAGGCCGGGGCGGTAGACCGCCGCCAGCTCGCGGGTCACGGCGGGCCTCAAGGGACGTTTCTCGATGCGGTACGGGCACCTGGTCAAGATAAGGCCTGGTAGAATGGCCAACCCAAGCCCGCTTTCGACCATCGACATGATCGCGTAGTCGTCCCAGGTCGAGAACCTCGCGTGCGGCTCCAGGCCCGCGCGCTCGAACAGGGGGCTGATCTCGTTGTCGCGGCCGTGCTCCAGCAAGATGAACGGCTCGCCGCACAGGTCCTCCAGGGTCGCGCTCTTGCGCCTTGCCAGTGCATGCCCCTCGGGCATGACGGCGAGAAGGTCGTCTCGCAAGATCACCTCTCGCGCAAGGTCGGGCCGCGCCACCTGCGGCGGGTACGGCAGAAACCCAAAGTCCACGCGGCCGTCCGCCACCCAGGACTCGATCTCGGAGTAGTCGCCCATCCGCAGCTCGTAGCCGATGTTGGGGTGCCGCTCCTGGAAGCGCTGGATCGCGGGCGGCAAGACGTGGGTCGCCACGGACGAGAAGGTCCCGATGACGATCGAGCCCGAGATCACGCCCGCGACCTCGTCCACGCGCGCGAGCAGGCGGCGGTAGTCCTCGCAAATCGCCTCGGCCATAGGCAGGATCGCCAAGCCGTCCGACGTCAGCGCCACGCCCTTGCGCCCGCGCTCGAGCAGGGTGATCCCCCACTCCTGCTCCAGGTCGGCGATCATGCGACTGATGCCCGACTGGCTATACGACAGGCTCTGTGCCGCGCGGGTGATGGTGCCCGCGCGCACGGTCTCAACAAACGCCTGGTACTTGAGTATGTTCGCGTCCATCTTCGCCCCTTCGCCGCGGCGGCGCCCGGGCGTCGCCGGCACGTCTCGGCCACCTGCCGCAACCGCCCTCGTGCCCTTCTCGCTATCCATGCGATTTTATCATGCTAGGCATGCCAAACATTCGCTTTTATTATCATCGGCGCTCCGTCACACTCTTCTACGGAAAAACCGCTGCAGAAAGGCCAAAACGCATGTCCAAAGATACCCAGAAGTACCTGCTGTCCCTTGTGCTCTTTGGGTCCAACGGCATCGTTGCCAGCCTCATCGACCTGCCCAGCGCCTTCGTCGTGCTCGCGCGCGTCTTTCTGGGCGCGGCCCTTCTCGCCGGCCTGGTCATGGCCTCGTCCAAGACCCGCAACAACCTTGCCTCCAAGGCTCACCCCAAGCAGGCCCTCTACCTGGCCTTATCCGGAGCCGCCCTGGGCGCCGCATGGCTCTTTCTCTTTGAGTCGTACCGCTACATCGGCGTGGGCGTGGCCTCGCTTCTGTTCTACTGCGGCCCCGTCATCGTGATGGCCGTCTCGCCCTTCATCTTCAAGACCCGCCTGACCTCGACCAAGCTCGTGGGCTTCGCGGCGGTGCTTCTGGGCGCCTTCCTCGTCGTGGGCCAGGGCCTGGGCGCGGGCATCGCTCCCGCCGGCCTTGCGCTGGGCGGCATGAGCGCCGTCATGTATGCCCTGATGGTCATCTTCTCCAAGAAGGTCACCGACATCTCCGGCCTGGAGTCCTCCGCCGTCCAGCTGTGCGGCAGCTTCTCGATCGTGGCCGCCTACATGCTGATCAATGCCCTGGCGGGCACCCTGGCGCTTCCCAGCGCGGCCCAGCTCGCCCACCTCAACGTCGCGGCCATCGCCTGCATCGGCCTCATCAACACCGGTTTCGGCTGCTACCTGTACTTCTCGGCCATGGGCGGCCTGCCCGTCACCCGCGTCGCCGTGCTGGGCTACCTCGAGCCGCTCTCCGCGGTGGTCTTCTCGGCCTTGCTCCTTGGCGAGGCCATGACCCCGGCCAACATCCTGGGCGCGATCCTCATCCTGGGCGGCGCCATGTACTCCGAGCTGGGCGGCGCCCGCAAGGCCCAGAGCCTGGTCCCGGCGGCGTAAGGTTCGGCGCAGACGGCGCGGGCAGCGAGAAGGTCTTCTCGGCACCAAATTAGTGCACATAATTATAACGAGCGCTCAAAATGACCTGGTTGTTTTGAGTGCTTATTGTATTTGTGTACACTAATCGCCCCGCTGACCCGCAAAGCCACCCAAAATGTCCGGTTTGTCACGTACCTAAACCCCGCGAGCTGCCAATCCCAGGCCTACGCAAGTAACCCCGGGTTATCGTTATGCGGCGAGAAACCCCTGGCCGCGCGCCCCGGACAAAAGGACCCACAGCATGTCTTATGAGCTCATCGCGTTCGATATGGACGGCACCCTGCTGGACTCGACCAAGAAGGTCCTGCCCTCATCCGCCGCGGCGATCGGCGAGGCCGCGGGCGCAGGCAAGCACGTGGCCATCTGCTCGGGCCGCGCGCCCATCATGATCGACCTGCACAAAGACGAGCTGCCCCACTCCGTGCGCTACGCGATCTGCGCCTCGGGCGCCTCGCTCTACGACCTGCAGGCCCAAAAGGTCATCGAGGACTTCCCCATCCCGCCCGCGACCGTGACCGCGCTGCTTGACGCCTGCGAGGGCGTCGACGTGGGCATCGAGGGCTTCATCGGGCGCGACTTCTATGCGACCCACCAGTTTGGCGAGAACCTCGCCGACTATGGCCTGGGCGTCTACCAGCCCATGTACACCGCGGCCTGTGTGATGGTCGATGACATCCGGTCGACCTTCCTGGCGCCGGCCGCGCGCGTGACCAAGATCAACTTCCACTTTGCCACGATCGCCGACCGCGACCTCTACCAGGCACGCGTTGAAGACCTGCCGCTCGAGCTGGCCTACTCCGAGGGCGCGAGCCTCGAGGCCTCGCCGCAAGGCGTCGACAAGGGCCGCGGGCTTCTGGCCCTGGCGGCCCGCCTGGGCATCGACGCCGCGGCCACCATCGGCGTGGGCGACGCCGACAACGATCTGGCCATGCTTCGCGACGCGGGCCTGGGCATCGCCATGGGCAACGCGAACAAAAACGCCGTCGCGGCCGCTGATGTGCAGGTTGCAGACAACAACCACGACGGCTGTGCCGAGGCCATCCACCGTTACCTGTTGGCGTAACGGCAGACGGCCTCGGCGGCGAGAAGACCGCTTCTACTCCTCGCGGCCTCGCTTAACCGCAAACGCGCCCAAGCTCACGGCACCAGACAGGGCGAAAACACCCGCGACCGTGGCGCCCGAAGCGTCCCCGGTCGACGGCGTGGACTTGTAGGCCTTCTTGGCGGCAGGCGTCGCGGCCTCGTTGGCGCCGGCCGCCTCGCCAGCCCCAGCGCCGCTGTCGCCCTTCTCGCCGTCCGGCTGCGGGGCCACGTGGGTCCCCGGCTTCAACGCCGCGGCCACCTGGGCCTCGAAGGTCGACAGGTTGTCTACCTGCTCGTTCACCTCGTCGCTGGAGGGCGTGGTGTTGGCCAGGGCCGTCTTGTAGAAGGTGCCGGCGCCCTCCATGACCTGCTCAGCCTCCTTGATCACGGCCGCCAGGGCGTCGTGGTCGGCCTGGGTCATCCACTGCGCGTCCGCGGCCACGTCGGAGCCGTCGGCGCTCACGGTCACGCCGCCGAGAAGCTCCTTGGCCTTTGCCACGGCCTCGTCGAGCGAGGTCAGCTCGTCGATGCTCGCCCAGTCGCGCAGCTCGCCGTAGGCCTTGATGGGCAGGTTGTCGACGGCGCGGCTGCTCTTAGCCAGGACCTTGGCCGAGACCTCGGACCAGTCGGTCCACTCGCCCGCGTCCTGCGCGTCCGAGCCCTCGTCGCCGCTCTGCGCGTCCCCGTCCGCGTCCTGCGCGCTCGTCCCGATGGTCTCGTCGACCTCGATGTTGGTGAAGCTCTCGCCGGGGTTCACCTTAACCACGAAGTAGCTGTTCATCTTCCCTTCGACGTTCTCGGCGGCCTCTTTCTCGATCTGCGCGGCCACGTCGGCCTTGGCGACCTCGGCCTCGGCGGTGGCCTTGGCGGCGGCCGCGGCTTCGGCCTGGCTCATGCCCTTCTCGCGGTTCTCGGCATAGGCCTGGTCGTAGTACTTGCTGTAATACGAGTTCTTGACGGACGCCAGCTCGGTGGTGGTGTAGTACTCGCGGTATTCCTTCTCGATGTCCCCTTTGAGCACACCCCAGTTGGTGTTCGCGGTGATGTAGTACTTGCCCTCGGCGCGCTGTGTGGTCACCACGGCGTAGCGCTGGCCGGCGCGAACCGCGATCCAGTTGTCCTCGGCAAGCTTTAAACGGTGATAGCCGCCGTAGGCGTACGTCTCGCTCGTGATCTGGTATATCAGCGTCGAGTGCTGCGGGTCATTGGGTGTGGTGGCCTCGTCGTCCAGCAGATAGACCTCGTAGTCGACCGTCGTGTTGGGCTTGGCCGTCATGCACGAGAGCGCGCGGATGGCCATGTCATCATCGGCCGTGTACACGTTGGCCGTGCTTCCCTTGGAAGACGAGCCGTACGAGAAGATCTCGGTCGACGCCATGTAGTCGTACTGGTCGATGTCGAACTCCTCGTTATCCGAGTACTCGGTGAGGTCGAACTCGAAGGTCTCCAGCTGACAGACGCTATGGTCGTAGTAGGACAGGTAGAAATACCCGGTGTGGTTGCCGTTCTCGTCCAGGACGCCGAACTCCTTGTCCACGTCGCCGTTGGGGAAGTCGTTCGCCGTCGCGCCCCAGCTGTTCTTGACGATCCACGCGCCGTTGCCCTCGGGCGTGTGCTTCTCGCGCTCAGAGACGTCGAAGCCCTCGGCGAAGTTCTTGGCATCGTAGTCGTCGTCCCAGCCCACGATGGTCACGGCGTGGTTGGCGTAGGCGTTGTCGTAGGTATAGTGGGCCCAGGTCTGCGTGCTGATGTACTTGGGCGCGCTGGTGATGTAGGGGCTGTAGGAGTCGGCGTGAAAGGCGATCGAAACCGCGCGGCCGGCCACCAGCTCGGCCTTGACGGCCTCGATGCCTTCCGTCTGGGTTCCCAGGTACTCGTATTGCGCGTTGTGCTTGGCGATGTCGGGCAAGACGTTGGAGCTGTCGAACTCGTAGCTCGAGGAGCTCCACAGGTCCTCAGAAAGCGTCGACCAGTCGGGGTAGACCGCGTTGCCGCTGGCATCGGTGTAGTTGCCCGCCCAGTTCTTCTCGACGACCTTCTCGATGTTGGCGGTGTCCAGGCGAAGCGCGGCGATCTCGTCGTCGGTCAGGTAGCGGATCTCGCTGTCGCCGGCGCGGTTGCCCTTGAGGTAGACCCTGCATTCCTTGATGCCCTCGGAGTTCTTGTAGGGCACGATCGACTCTTTGAGGGGGCCGATGCCCGCCGCGAAGAGCGACGAGGCGTAGTTGGTGAACCCGCCCCTGTTAAAGCCCAGGTTGGGGTCGCTCGTGGCGTTGTGGAAGCCCTCGCCGGCCTGCGCCTCTCCCACGACGCTCTCCGGCGCGCCGCCGTCGCGAAACGTCGCGGCCACGAGCTGCTTCTCGGACAGGTCGATGGGGGTCTCGCTGTAGGTGGTGTCCATCTGGGAGAGCAGGCTCGTCTCGCAGGCCGCGATGGCCGAGAAGCCCCAGCAGGTGCCCCAAGGGTGCTGGCGCTTGACCGGGGTGACCACGCCGTAGTCGCGCAGGTCGAACTTGGAGGCCGAGGTGGTGCCGTACTTGCCGGTCACGGCCGTCGTCGCGGCACCGTCGTCGGAAAGCGCGGCCGCGCCGTCGGTGGACGAGAAGGGCTGGTAGTCCGGGCTGGTAAGGGTCGTCTCGATGACGTTTGCCCAGTCGTCGGCCGTGGAGGCCAGGACGGGGGCGGGCGCGCCGGCGAACATCAGGCCCGCGAAGAGCGCGGAGGCGGCGATGGGGGCCAGGCGGAAAGCAGGTCTTCTCATGGGAGGCCAATCTTTAAGGGGTTGTTCAGAACCGATTCCCCTATGGTATGCCAGCGGCCGCCCGGCCCCGTGTAAATTCTTCCCCGACTCTGGTTGCGAAACCGGCTGCGGCGAGAAGCCCGGCCGGGCCGCGGGCGCCGCCGGGCCGCCGCTTCGCGCCCCTACCGCGGCATGCGGTCGTGGTTGATCTCGCGGTAGAAGAGCTCGCGGACCTCGTGCGGGTCGCGCGTCTGGCCCAGAACCCACATGGTCTTGGCGACAAGGGCCTCGGTGGTCATGTCGTCGCCCTTCAAGATGCCGGGGTTCTCGGCAAAAGCGCGGCCGACCTCATATACGCCCAGGTCAAGGCCCTCCTCAGGCACCTGCGTGGTAACCGCCAGCGTGCGGCCGGACTCGACCCAGCCAAAGATGGCGTCGCGCATCATGTCCGGGATGCCGCCGATGCCGAAGGTCTCCAGGATCACGGCGTCGTAGTCGCGCTTGAGCAGCTCGAAGATCGAGGGCTGCAGCTCGGGCGTGAGCTTGAGCACGATCACGCGCTCGTCCAGGCCCTGGTAGACGGCAGGCGCCGCACCCGTGCGCGGGGCCGCTTCGGCCGCCATGCCGGCGCCCGCGCGCACTACGCGGTCGTTGCGGATATAGGCCAGCGAGGGGTAGTTCATGCTGGTAAACGCGTTGAAGCTCATGGTGCGCTGCTTGTGGGCGCGGGTGCCTGCGATAACCTTGCCCGAGAAGACCACGCTCACGTCGCGGCTCCCCTCGTCGGCGGCGTAGAGCACCGACTGGTAGAGGTTGAGCTTGGCGTCGGTGAAGGGGCTTGCCATCGGCTGCTGGGAACCCGTCAAGACGATGGGCTTCTCGCTGTCCTGGATTAGGTAGGACAGGGCCGCCGCGGTGTAAGCCATGGTGTCCGTGCCGTGCAGGACCACGAAGCCGTCGTAGGCGTCGTAGGCGTCGACGATGACGTCGCGGATGGCCTGCCAGTCGCGCGGGCGCATGTTGGTGCTGTCGATGTTCATGGGCTGAACAAAGTCCAGCTCGGCCAGGGTGTCGAGCAGCGGAACCTTGTCGGCCAGCTCGCGGCCGGTGGCCGTGGGGGTAAGGCCCGCGCCGTCGGAGGTCGAGGCGATGGTCCCGCCGGTCGCGATGATGAGCACTCGTTTCAAGGGTTTCTCCCGTCCGGTTCACATAAGGCCGCGCGGCCGAAGCCGCGCGGGGATTGGTCGTGCGTTATAGGTTAGACGATCAGAGGCGCGACGCGCGTCGTTCTTCTCGCCTAGGGCTCGATGACGGCGAGCTTGCGCACAAAGCGGCCAAAGACCAAAGAAGCAATGCCCGCCAGCTCAAGGGCACAGATCGCCACGGCGGCGACGGCGCTCAGGAAGCCCGCCTCGATGCCCAGAAGATACGGGCCCGCAAAGCACAGCGCCGGCAGGACCATGACCACCACGGACACCAAGAAGCACAGGAAGATGGCGCCAAAGGCCTCGTTGCCCTTGGTAAGCTCGGCCTCGCTTTCCCAGGTGAGGTTGGGCGAGAGCATGCCCATGCCAAGGCTCGCCAGGTCGGCGCAGGCGACGCCGAGCACAAAGATCAGGAAGCACACGATGGCGGTCGCCGGCGGAAGGCCGATGACCAGCGCGCCCACCAGCAAGATGATGGCCGCGGGGGCGCGGCACACCAGCTCGTTGGTCGCGAACTTGGCCTTGACGTAGGACACCAGGTCGATCGGCATGATGCGGAAGAAGAAGAAATCCTGCCCGTCACGTGAGACGGCCAAGCTGCAGGCGTAGGACTGCAGGCCGATGAAGACGGAAAGGAGCATGGTGGCGGCGATCGGGAGAAGGCCGAGCAGGGTCCCGATCTCGCAGTAGCCCGCCGTCTCGCGCAGCTGCTCGAAGGAGCCCATCTCGCCGTTCATGAACAGGGTGGCGCCGGAAACGCCGAGCAAGACGATGGGGCCAAGCCACTGCTTGAGCACGAACTCGTTGAAGAAATAGGGCACGCGGAAGAGCTGGGCCGCATCGACGGCCACAAAAGCCTTGAACTGGCTGCGGTCGGCCACCTTGGAGCCCAGCTCGGCCGCGTCGTAGCGCTTGTTCGAGCGCACGCCCGAGCCGCCGGCCAGGCCGCGCACGGCGTCGAAGTACCACTTGCCGGCGCACCAGTTAAGGAGCAGCACGTAGACGGCGAGAAGGACCGCCATGCCCAAGACGCCCGCAAGCGGCAGCACGCCCTCGGAGGAGAAGGCCACGCCACCCAAGGCAGACGGCGGGCACAGCAGGGTAAGGACCACCCGGGCCACGGGCGAGGCCGCGACACCGTCGGTCACCGCGGTGACGCTGGCCCCGGTCATGCCGTCGTTGGAGTGCCCGCCCACGGAGAACACCACCGAGATGCCCATGACCAGCACCGTGATGATGGCGCCCAGCACGCGCGAGAAGCGGTCCTTGTCGACCGCGATCTTGGAGAAGCGCATGAGGGGCAAGACGATGAGCACCATGGCGACGTTCAGCGCCAGCGCGCAGAAGATGAAGGCGAGGATCATGACGACCCAGGCCAGGGGCCCTTCTTGCCGGCCGGCCAGGACGCCCAGGCCAAGCGGCAAGATTGCCGCGTCCATGAGGGTGGTGCTCGCGAGGTAGTTGGCGAGCTTGGCCCACATGATGGTCTGGCCGGAGACCGGCAAGGCCACGTAGAAGGACAGGTCGCTCACCAGGAAAAGGCCGCTCACGGCCGAGTAGAAGCCCACGAGGACCGTGAGCACCACCAAGATCATGACGAGCATGTTGAAGCCCGAGGCCACCGAGGTCCCCATGGAGCCAAACAGCGAGCCGATCAGGAACATGAGCCCCGCGATCACGATGAACGCGAAAACCGCGCCCACGGTTTTCGCGACGCTGCGGCCGCCGTCGCCGCCGCCAAAGCCCATGTCACCCAGGCCCAGGTTGTCCTCGGCGCTCTGCTCGCCCTTGCGGATGGCCCAGAACAGGGCCTTGAACTGCGCCCAGTTAAGCCCGCCCACGCTACATCCCCTCCGCGGCGTCGGCACCGGCGAGCGGGGAGTTCTCGCCCGTGAGCTCGAGGAACATCTCCTCGAGGGAACTGTTGTTGCGGAAGTGCTCGCGCATCTCGTCGACCGTGCCAACAAAGAGCAGCTTGCCGTGGGCGATGATGCCCACGCGGTCGACGACCTTCTCGGCAACGTCCAGAACGTGGGTCGAGAAGAGCACGGTCTTGCCCTCGTCGGCGTGCGCGCGCATGGACTTCTTGAGCAGCCACGCCGCCTGGGGGTCGAGGCCGGTCATGGGCTCGTCCAGGATCCAGAGGTCGGGGTTGGGAAGAAGCGCGCCCATGATCATCATCTTCTGGCGCATGCCGTGCGAGTAGGACTTGATCTGGTTGTCGAGCTCGGAGGCCATGCCGTAGCCCTCGGCCAGCTCGGCGATGCGCTGGGCGCGCACGTCTGCCGGCACGCCGTAGACGTCGGCGATGAAGCGCAGGTACTCGCGGCCGCGAAGGCGCAGCAGGTGGTCGGGGGTGTCCGCCACGTAGCAGAGGTGGCGCTTGGCCTCGACGGGGTTCTCCGTGACGTCGATGCCGTCGATCTTGACGGTGCCCTTGGTGGGCGCCAGGGTGCCTACCAGCATGTTCAAGGTCGTGGACTTACCCGCGCCGTTGGGGCCCAGGATGCCAAAGATCTCGCCGTCGCGGACCTCGAGGGACAGGTCGTCCACAGAAAACGTCTTGCCGCCGTCGTAGGACTTGCTCACGTGGTCGATGTTGATCACGGTATGCTCCAATCGTCTGACCGGGCCCCTGTGGCCCGATCAATCGAGTATATACCGAGAAAAACAACGCGCGTGGGCCTGCGGGCAAGGCCTGTCCAAGCCTTAACGTGCAGCGACGCGCGGGTTGGGCGCGGCGCCCTTTCAATTCGCGGGGTTGTCTGATGCCCCGAGGACCTTCTCCTTTCATTTTGCGGGGTTGTCTGATACTTCACGGGCTTCTCGCTTTCAATTTCGAGACTTGTCTGATTCTCAAGCATCAGACAACCCCTGGATTTGAAAGGAGAAGGGCCCGCGACTATCAGACAACCCCGGGATTTGAAAGCGAGAAGCCCGCGCGGCATCAGACAACCCCGATTCTTGCAGCGGCGCGCCAACGAAACGGGGGCGGACCTGCCTGGCCCGCCCCCGCGCTGAGAAAACCTGTTGCCGCGCCGCTTCGCGCGCCGCCGCTCCGGGCGTCGCCGCCCCGGGCGCCGCCGCGCTCCCCCGCTACTCCGCGGGCTTCTCCTCGCCCATGCTCTTCTCCACGTAGTCGCGGATGATCGCGCAGGAGTCGCGCATCGCGTGGCGCTCGTCGTAGGACAGGTCGATCTCGAGGACCGTCTCGACGCCCTGGTCGGACAGGACGCAGGGCACGCCCACCGAGATCCCGCTCTCGCCGTACTCGCCGTCCAGGTGCACGGACAGCGGCATGACCACGTGATCGTTGTGCAGGATCGCGGCCACGATGCTGGCCACCACCGACGCGATGCCGAACTCGGTGCAGCCCTTGCCGGACACGATGGCGCCGCCGCTCTTGCGCACGCGGTCCATGACCTCGTCGAAGTCGATGTCGCGCACGCTCGAGTGCTGCAGCGACATGTACTCGCGCAGCGGGATTCCCTGGACCGCGATGTGCGAGGTGGGGATGAAGGTCGAGTCGCCGTGCTCGCCCATGCAGATGGCCTGGATCTGCTTGGAGTTCACGCCCACGACCTCGGAGAGGGCGCGGCGCAGGCGGGCGCTGTCGAGCAGCGTGCCGGTGCCAAAGACCTGCGCGCGCGGCAGGCCGAGGTTGCGGTAAAGGTACTCGGTCACCACGTCGCAGGGGTTCGACACGCTGATCAAGATGCCGTGGAAGCCGCTCTCGCGAAGCGGGGTCACGACGCCTTCCAGCACCTTGAGCGTGCCGTCGAGCATCTGCAGGCGCGTCTCGCCGGGGCGGCGAGAACGGCCGGCGGTCAGGATCACGAAGTGGGCGTCGGCGCAATCGGAGTACTCGCCCACGCGGATGACGAAGTTGTCGCCCAGGCCGGAAGCCAAATCCTCGAGGTCCAGGGCCTGCGCCGTGGCTGCCTCTTTGTTGACGTCGACGAAGACGATCTCGTTCACCAGGTGCTGGAACATCAGGCACAGGGCGCTGTGGGAACCCACGCGCCCCGCGCCGATGATCACAGCCTTACGAGTCCTGACCTTGTCGTGCATAATTTGCCTCCTATAGCAACTTTTTATGTGCGCGCATACCTATTTTGTTGTGCGTACCTCTGCTCAAAACAGGTACACACCTTAGGCGTTGCGGAGACAAACGGCGCCATTTAATCGCTAATCGCGCGTCAGCTTTCGGTGAAGGCGATGGGGCTTGGAGGCCTCGGCGCCCAGGCGCTTCTCGCGGTCCTTCTGGTAGTCGTCGAAGTTGCCCTCGAACCAGTGCCAGCGGCCGGGGTTCTCGTCGTCGCCCTCCCACGCCAGGATGTGGGTGGCCACGCGGTCGAGGAACCAGCGGTCGTGCGAGATGACCACCGAGCAGCCGGGGAAAGCCTCAAGCGCCTCTTCCAGCGACTCCAGGGTCTCGACGTCAAGGTCGTTGGTGGGCTCGTCAAGAAGCAGCAGGTTGCCGCCCTGCTTGAGCGTAAGCGCCAGGTTCAGGCGGTTCCTCTCGCCGCCGGAAAGCACGCCCGCGCGCTTCTGCTGGTCCTTGCCCTTGAAGCCAAAGGCCGCCACGTAGGCGCGAGACGGGATCTCGGTCTCACCCACCTGGATATAGTCGTTGCCGTCCGAGACGACCTCCCAGAGGGTCTTCTCGGGGTCGATGCCGGCGCGCATCTGGTCGACGTAGGAGAGCTTGACCGACTCGCCCACCTCAAGGGTGCCGCCGGTGGGCTGCTCCAGGCCGACGATGGTCTTGAACAGGGTGGACTTGCCCACGCCGTTGGGGCCGATGACGCCCACGATGCCGTTGCGCGGCAGGATGAAGCTCAGGTCGTCGATAAGCACGCGGTCGCCGAAGGACTTGCACAGGTGGTCGGCCACCAGGACCTTCTGGCCCAGGCGCGGGCCCACCGGGATCTGGATGTCGGTGAAGTCGACCTTCTTGGACGTGCGGGCCTCGGCCTCCATCTGCTCGTAGGCGGCCAGACGCGCCTTGCTCTTGGCCTGGCGGGCCTTGGGGCTGGAGCGCACCCACTCGAGCTCGGACTTCATCTTCTTGGCGCGGCGGGCGTCCTGCTGGTTTTGGGCCTCAAGGCGCGCGGCCTTCTTCTCCAGGTAGGTGGAGTAGTTGCCCTCGTAGGGGTAGAGCTGCCCGCGGTCGACCTCGCAGATCCACTCGGCCACGTCGTCCAGGAAGTAGCGGTCGTGCGTGACGGCCATGACGGCGCCGGGGTAGCGGTGCAGGAACTGCTCGAGCCAAAGGACGCTCTCGGCGTCCAGGTGGTTGGTGGGCTCGTCAAGAAGCAGCAGGTCAGGGGCCTCAAGCAGCAGGCGGCACAGAGCCACGCGACGGCGCTCGCCGCCGGAGAGGTGGCTCACGGGCTCGTCGGGGTCGGGGCACTGCAGGGCGTCCATCGCCTGCGAGAGCTGCGAGTCCAGGTCCCACCCGTTGGCGGCGTCGATCTCATCCTGCAGCTGGCCCATCTCGGCCATCAACGCGTCGAAGTCCGCGTCGGGGTCGGCCATCTCCTCGCCGATCTTGTTGAAGCGGTCGATCTTGGCGAGAAGGTCGCCGAAGGCCATCTGGATGTTCTCCTTGACGGTCTTCTCGTCGTCTAAGGGCGGCTCCTGCTGAAGGATGCCCACGGTGTAGCCCGGCGTGAGCTTGGCCTCGCCGTTGGAGACGTCCTCGAGCCCGGCCATGACCTTGAGCAGCGTGGACTTGCCCGCGCCGTTGGGGCCCACCACGCCGATCTTGGCGCCGGGGTAGACGCCCACGGTCACGTCGTCCAAGATCACCTTGTCGTTCACGGCCTTGCGGGCCTTATAGAAGCTGTACACGAATTCGGCCACGGGGTGCCCCTTTCTGGTCGCATGTCTTCATCGATGTCTTCATCGAGCATCCATGTTATCAGGGTGTGGCCCCCCAAACGGGCGGTCCCGTGGCACAATGCAGCGTACAAGCATAAACTCTCGACCCCTGATCAAGGAGCTACCAATGCCCGAGGCAATCCGTAAGGTCAACGTCATCGGCCACCTCAACCCCGATACCGACAGCATCTGCTCGGCCATCGCCTACGCCTACCTTAAGAACAAGGTCGGCGACACCGATATCTACGAGGCCCGCCGCGCCGGTTCCGTCAACCGTGAGACCGCCTTTGCCTTGAAGCACTTCGGCTTCGACGAGCCGCAGCTCATCACCACCGTCACCCCCCAGATCAAGGACTGCGAGATCCAGCGCCAGGCCGGCATCGACGCCGACATGAGCCTGTTCGCCGCCTGGACGATGATGCGCGAGACCAAGACCGACACCTTGTGCATCACCAACGAGGCCAACGACCTCAACGGCCTTATCGCCGTCAAGGACATCGCCAACGCCAACCTGGACATCTTCGACACCCAGGTCGTGGCCGAGGCCCACACCTCCTTTGCCAACATCGTCTCGACCTTGAACGGCGAGATGCTTCTGGGCGACCCCCAGGGCACCGTCGAGACCGGCAGCGTGCGCGTGGGCACCACCCCCGAGATGATGGAGGACACCATCAAGGCCGGCGACATCGTGCTGGTCACCAACCGCTACGAGACCCAGCAGTTCGCCGTCGAGTGCGAGGCCGGCTGCATCGTGGTCTGCTGCGGCGCGCACGTCTCGCCGCAGGTCATGGCCTCCGCCGAGCGCCACAACTGCGCCATCATCGCCACCCCCTACGACACCTACGCCGCTTCTCGCCTGATCACCATGTCGATCCCGGTCTCGGCCAAGATGCACCCCGAGGGGATCGTCAAGTTCAGCGTCAACACCTCGGTCGACGACGCCAAGAAGGTCATCGCCACCAGCAAGCACCGCTTCTTCCCCGTCATCGACGAGAAGGGCGCCTACGTGGGCCTGGTCAACGCCACGAGCCTGCTGTCCGCCAAGAAGAAGCACGTCATCCTGGTCGACCACAACGAGAAGAGCCAGGCCGTCGACGGCCTTGAGCAGGCCGAGATCATGGAGATCGTCGACCACCACCGCATCGGCTCCATCGAGACCGCCGCTCCCGCCCTCTTCCGCAACCAACCCGTGGGCTGCACCTCCACCATCCTGTGGCAGATGTACCAGGAGCAGGGCGTCGAGATCCCCAAGAACATCGCGGGCCTGATGCTTTCGGCCATCATGTCCGACACGCTGGCCTTCCGCTCCCCCACCTGCACCCCGCTCGACGTCCGCGCCGGCGAGGACCTGGCCGCCATCTGCGGCGAGGACATCCCCACCTACTCCGACGCCATGTTCGAGGCCGGCGCAGACCTCACCGGCCGCACCGCCGACGAGGTCTTCCACCAGGACTTCAAGGTCTTCTCGCGCGGCAACGCCAAGTTCGGCGTGGGCCAGGGCTCCTTCATGACCGAGAACTCCCGCAAGGCCGCCGAGAAGCTCGTCGGGCCCTACCTCGAGGAGGCCGCCAAGAACGAGGAGCTCCCGATGGTGTTCTACATGTTCACCGACGTGAAGACCTCCACGACCGAGCTGCTTTACTTCGGCGAGGGCGCCGAGGACGTGATCAAGCGCGCCTGGGGCGCCGACGTCGTCGACGGCATCGCCACCCTGCCGGGCGTCGTCTCCCGCAAGAAGCAGATGGTGCCGCCCCTCATGGCCACCTTCCAGAAGATCCAGGAGGAGCAGGACTAACTCCTGCCGTTCCAAGTTCGGGGGAATGGTTCTTCTCCGTGCTCAAACAGTCCTGCTCGCTCGGACGCGACGTTTAGTCGCGTCCGGCTCGTGCGGGAACTGCGCGCGGAGAAGAACCATTCCCCCTTGTCATGGCCCGTATTTATGCAGGGAGAAAAAAGCATGCACGGAATGCACTGCAGGCTGCCGAAGAACTTTGTGCTGGAGGAGCGGCTCGAGAAGTACCGCGACTACATTGAGGCGGACCCGTATGCGTGGGCGGGGCGCTGGGCGGCGGCATGCGCGCCGGCGGGCGGCGTCCCTTACCGCGAGGCGCGGCTCGACCTCGGCTGCGGCAAGGGCTCCTTTACCGTCGAGGCCGCCCGCCGCGAGCCTGACGTGCTCTTTATCGGCATGGACTCCGAGCCCATCTGCATAGCCTACGCGGCGCAGGCAGGCCAGGAGTCGGGTCTTTCCAACGTGGTCTTCGTCCCCGGCACGGCCATGCGCATCCTCGAGATGTTCTCCCTCGGCGAGCTGGGCGTTATTTACCTGAACTTCCCTACGCCCTTCCCTCGCAAGAAGGACTCGGCGG